>JAPLOD010000213.1 GCA_026692735.1 Planctomycetota bacterium
CAGAAATCGATCTACCGCGTGCGCACCCATCAGGCCATGATTCACCGCATGGCGCTCGACCTGCTCCGCGACAGGCAATGCGCCGAGCGTTGGCCCACCCTGGCCGCCCTGCACTACGCGAGGGCGGGGTAGAATGTACCCGATTTCGATGCTACAGTCTCCGTTTTCGGCTATATTCCATAGGTAACACCGGGCCACGTCTGCAGCTCTCACCAACCAAATACCCCCTTTCCCCAGATATGAGTAAGGAGGGTGTTGGACAATGGGAAAGAGGCGTAGAGCAGAACTCTCGTGGGCGTACCGCAATCTTGCCCGAGCCGCTCGCAGGGTCATGGCGATCCAGAACCGCGGACGCCACCACGGGAGGCGCCGAGGTGCGCACCGTTACGGCAGTGTCTCTTGATGCGACAACGAGACCGTAGCCAGCGTCGAATGGGCAATCGCATAGAGGCCCCGATCAGGCGCGTGCCTGCCATCGTCAGTCTCGACGCCGAGGTGAAGACAGGAGGAGAAGAGCGATGACTACTCCCCTGGCAGCTACCCCGAGCCGGCTGCCGCGTGCTCACAAGAGTGAAAGCAACTGGGCAGCCAGGGGAAGCCTTCCTCTGGCCCGAACGAGTGAGGTGCGCCAATGACCAACGACCCGATCGAGGCGGAGGCGCTCAGGAAAGCCAAGGAGGACGGGCCGTTTTTGTGGAAGGTCCTCGGCGTAACGAAAAACGGGAACCACGAAACCTGCCCGCTGTGCAAAAAACGAAACCTGTCCGTGCAGGTCAACGAGCGCGGAGAGTACTACTTCAACTGCAAGGGCGGCTGCGGCGGCGGAAGCGTTGTCGACGCGATCAGGCTCGTCGAGAAAAAGGACCTGAAGGCGGCACTCAACGAGGCCAAGGCGCCATACCGGCCAGCGCAGAGTCCGTACTCGCGGTTCACCCATGCGCCCGTCAACCCGCAGGCGAGTGCCGGGCCTGACGATGTACGGTACGGCACCGCTCGGCCAGAGCCGAAGCTCGACATGGACAAAGCGCAGGCGTTCGTTGACAAAGCGCATAAGCACTTGATGGGCGACCTCGGACTGCTCGACATGTGGCACCGCGGCATCAGCGCCGACGTCGTCAAGCAATACACGCTCGGTTTCATCGAAGACGAACCGATGCGCTGGGCCCCCTGGCTGCCAGAGCACAGGTTGCCGGCCGCGTGGGTACTGCCCGTAACGGACCCGACGGGCAAGGCCCTGAAAGGCGTGAAGATTCATTTTGAGGTACGGCCCAAGGACAATCGCGGCGAGCCCTGGGGCGCCAAGGCGCTCTGGCTCCCGTTCGGAACTGAACCGGCGTACGACGAGGCCAAGAACGTAAAGCCGCACAACGCGTACTATGGCCTCTGGCCCCACCCCGACACGCTCGTCAGACCAATGCCCGAGGTCAACGTCGATGTCAACTGGTGGGTCGCCAGAATCCCGAAGGGTCATCCGCTGGAGAAGCGCCTGAATGACGCCAAAGAACTGAGCCTGCACTGCATTGCGCAAGACCAGAAGATGACCGTCGATCAGCTTTCAGATGACGACTGCGGCTTGGCTCTCGACCAGGCCTTCGCGACCCTGCGCGGCGAGATCGTGCGTCTCGTCACCAAGGGGGAGAACGCCGCGCCGGAAGAGGAAGAGGACGTCGAGAAGCCTGATTGGGAGGAGTACGTGTTCGTCCATGCCGGTGAACTGAAAGCACTGGCCTGGCGGAGCGTAGGACTCATGGCCACGTCCGTCACATCGGGGGAGTCGTGGATACCTCCGCCCAACGTGCTCGCCTGCTTCGCCGCCTGCAAGATGGTGATTTTCTACGACGACGACCCGCCGACTCTCAATACCCGCGGCGAAGTGCGGTGCCCTGGGGCGGAGTACGCACGGCGCCTCAATCGCGCCCTTCTGAGGGCGGGCGCCACGGAAACCATCGTAATCAACGGAGGGCGAACCAATGCCTCTGCTAAGTAGGAAGCGCCTCCACAGGCTTGAGGCTAACGCTCTGCCTGTTGTCGACATCAACCAGGCCATCCCGATTCCGGCAACGCTCACGCTTGAGCAAGCTGCGGAACACGCCAAGTTCAAGAAGCTCGATGCGTGCGACATCGTTGGCAGATTGAAGACTCGAGAGGCCGTCCTGCACTGGCTCGATAAGGCACCGAAGTTCTGTACTCATCGCATCGAGTCGAAGATCGTCAGCTTGCACCGCCTCCAAAAGTATTACCCCAACCTCCGGCCCCCGCTGATCCACGGTCTGCTCCGGCGCGGCGAGGTGATGAACCTCATCGGATCGCCGAAGACCGGAAAGTCGGCGATGGCACAGAGCTTGATGATGGCTGTCATCAGCGGGGGCATGTTCCTCGGCAAATTCCAATGTGAACGCGGGCGGGTGTTGGACGTCGACAACGAACTTCACCTAGAAACCTTGGTGCACCGCAACATCGCCGTGTGCAAAGCGTTGAACATCGCCCCAGAGCAGGCCGCAAAGGTCATTGATTTGATTCCGTTGCGGGGCGAACTAGTCGATCTCGTGCGGCTCGAAAAAGAATTCGAGGCCATCCGCCCCGGTTCGTATGCCGTGATCATCCTTGACGCCTTCTATAAAATGTTTCCGGGAGACCTCGACGAGAACAGCAATGCCGACATGGCAAGTCTCTATAACCTTATAGATCACTACGCAGACTGTCTCGACACAGCGTTCGTACTTATCCATCATACGAGCAAGGGTTTACAGTCGGACCGCAACATCACCGATGTCGGCGCAGGCGCCGGTGCCCAAAGTCGTGCGGCGGATACCCACCTCATCCTTCGGCCCCATGACGAAGAGGGGGTCGTTGTCGTGGACGCGGCGGTGCGCTCGTGGCCACCTGTGCCCTCTTTTTGTGCACGGTTCACATACCCGACGTGGGAGTTGGCCCCGCACGCTGATCCGACGATGCTGAAGCGCGGTGGCGCCAGTATCCGCCGTGACGCGGAGAAAGCCGCCAGGGACGCGGACAAGGAACAAGATCGGGCGAACCGCGAACGCGCCCTGGACGGACTCCTGCTGGCAGTCTCGCCCCCCAAGACCGTGTATCAAATCTACGAGATCGGCCTGCAACTGGGCCTCGACGCTGGCAACTGGAGCCAGCCCAAGGTGCGTCGCCTCGTAGGCGAGTGGTGTGCGAAGCGCCGATTGCGTCAGGTCGACCCCGGTGGCGGTCGCAATGCAGCGACGTTTGAGTGCATCCCGCCAGCAAGTACTGCGGGCTCACCAACTGAGCCGCCGCCCGTGAGCGCGGCTGTACCTGCGGACGGAGCATCGGACATCCCGATTTAGGAGCGTTGCGAAAATTGTGTGTCACGCTTGTGTTTCACGCAAAGGGCTTGATGAGCGAGCACGGCGCGCGCCTTCTGAGCGCGCGCCAGCGCTCAGGGGGGGTACGGGGGGAATGAATGACACACAAACAATATTCGCAACGATGGCGGGGGACGAAAAAGAGAGGAGATCAGACATGGGGTGCAAACAATATCTGGAAAGTCTTACAACAACCGAGGCAGCGTCGATCTTGGGCTGCTCGCGGCCTACGGTCGTGAAGTGGTGCAACGCTGGCTGGCTGCAAGGCGACCATGTTGGCAACAGGCGCATATTCACGCGTACGCAGCTCACAGAGTTCGCCCGGGCCCATCAGGACCTGTGCCCCGCTCCACGGTGGCCCAGCGACGAGGAGCGAATGTTGACCGCGCGCAAGGCGAGCCAGTTCCTCGGGTGCAGCGTCTGGCAATTCCGGGATTGGGCCCTGCGAGGGATGCTTGAGCCATCCCGGCGCTCGCCGAAGGGGCAGCCGTCTTACAGCGTGGCGACGCTGATGCAGTTCGCGTTCGCCCACCGAGACCTGGTGCCCCATGCAGTAACTCAAGGCGATGAAAGTGATGACGGATACCTTGTCGAGTCGGCTGAGCCGCCACTGCAGACACAGTGCGGACTGGCTGCGAGGCAACAGGCCGGCGGGGGCGTGGTCGGCGTGAACTGGAAAAACTCTGACAGCAACGAGTCGGCGGCAAAAAAGCAGCATTGACGATGGCGGCATCGCGCCACGAGTCGCCGCCGGTTCTGCGGCAAGAAGGACGAACCGAACGAACGAAGGGACTAAAGGCAAACGCGCCGCGCCGGGCCACGCGGTGCTCGCAAGAAGGGAGAAGGATATGACTAGCGCGAAGAAGAACCACGTTCCGGGGGAAACTCGCACGGGCACAGTAACGCCGCCCAGCGCTGCCGCTGGCGGCCAGAGTGCGCTGCGCTCGCCTGATACTGAAGAACTGTTGCGCCGCCTTCGGGCGGCGGCAGCCGCCATCATCGGCAGAGCCAGTTGGCGCCAACGGCGCGACCTGAGCCTGGAATTCTTTCGAACACTGAAAGAGATTGTTGCCCCGGACTTCGCATACCGGGTGGCGCGCGCGTTGACCAATGTTGCGCCGGAGCCATGGCTTGTCGTTTCCGAGGCGCGGGCGGCGCTTGCCGCCTTGGGCGTAGGCGTAAGCAAGAAGTTCCTGTACAGGCGAGCACGGACCGCGCGTCGGGGAGGCAACTGCACACTCGAGCTTGTTTTGAACGACAAGGGCAGATGGTGCGGGCCGTCACCGGTGTTGATCGCAAAACCGATCGTCCGCCTGAAGATTTGTTGCGACGGCGTGATCAGGTTCATGGTGTCCCCGTATAAGTAGTAGGCGCAGGACACGCCGCCTGTCGAGTAATGCGCGTTGCGGGCGAAGGAGTGCAGTGGATTGACGGAGACCGCGTTGCAGGGGGCGCTCGCCAAGGCGTTCAAGGAAGGACCGAAGCTCCGGCTGCTATGGCGCCGGGGCTTCACAACGCCGTTCAGGAAAGCTGATGTTGTTCGGAACAGTTCTGACCAGGAGTCACGCCGATGATAGCGATCTCTGCCCGCCCGATTGAGGACTGCCCGGTGGAACTGCGCGATTGCATCGTGATCCCCTCCGACATGCCGCTCAGTGTGACGTGGTTGCTGATGCGCTACCTGAAAGGCGTCGAGGAACGCGGACTGGAGATTCGTCTCGAAAGCTGCGGCACGGTCGGGAAGACGCAAGGCGACCGCGTCCGCTTCCGTCTTATTGTTGAACCCGCCACGCGGCGTGTCACCGACATCGAGTTTGGGCAAGACGTGGCCGCCTCGATTCCCAGTTGGATTCCGAACGGTTTGCTGGTAAAGACACGCCGAGTATGGTCGTTGAGGTACCACCGCCTCGTTTCCCTGGCGGAGGCAGTGGCGATGCTGGAGCGGCTACGCAGGCTCACGGGGTTCGTCCTCGGCAGAATGGAGGCCAGCAGATGAACATCGTCACATGGGCGCGAGTGTCCAGCCGCGAGCAGCGGGAAGGCTACAGCCTCGACGCACAACAGCGCGCGATGCGAGAGAAGGCGGCCCGCGAGGGCTGGCAGATTGTACGCGAGTTCGCCGTCGCCGAATCGGCCAAACGTGGCGTAGACCGCGAAGAGTTCAACAGGATGGTGGCGTGGGTCCGCGAGAACGCGAAGCGTGAGAAGATCGGAGCGATCCTGTTTCACAAGCTGGACCGGGCCTGCCGCAACATCCGCGATGCGGTTCGGCTTCAAGACTTGAAGGATGCGCTGTCTGTGCAGTTGCTGTTTGTCGAGAACGAGTTCGGCAAAGGCGCCGCCGGGATGTTGAATTTCAACATGATGGTGGCGTTCGCCCAGTACTACAGCGACAATCTGCATGACGAAGTGCTGAAGGGCTTGCTGGAGAAGTGCGAGCAGGGGTGGTTGCCCGCCCACGCGCCCTTTGGCTACATCAACGACACCGCCGATAAAGCTGAGCCGATCAAGCCTCATCCACAAGAGGCGCAAACGGTCAGGCGGGTGTTCGATCTGTATTCGCAGGGCACCACGACCTTCGAGGTGCTGGCGGACAGGCTCGCAAGCGAGGGACACGTCTACCGTAGCAGCGCGCCGAGGTTCTATCGCACCGTATTGAGTTACATCCTGAACAACCGGTTCTACATCGGCGAGATTCACTACCACGGTCGCGTGTTTCCCGGTAAGCACAAACTGCTGATCGACCGCCAGACGTTCGAGGCGTGTCAGGACATTCTCCACAGTCGGAACCGGCGTCGGACCGAGGTTAGCCTCCCATTGGCGGGCGGCATTCTCCGCTGCCGTTACTGCGGGCAGGCGATCACGGGCGAGCATATCCGCCGTCGTCTGATAGGTGGCGGCTGCAACGAGCATGTGTACTACCGCTGCGGCAACGACATTCAAGAAAGCGACCATCCGCGAGTTCGATGGAATGGCGCGGAAGTCGAGCAGGCCATCGAGTTTGAACTCAATAAGCTCAAGCTGCCGTCCCCCGACATCGCGGACTGGCTGAAGGAAGCCGTCAGCGCCACGCTCGCCGACGAAGCCACGCTGCGCCGGAACCGCGAGACGATGTTGAAGAAGCGAGAGAGCGAGCTGCGGAACCGACAGGAGCGCCTGCTGACCGCATATCTGGATGAGACCATCGACAAGGATGTGTACGAGACCAAGGCCTCCGAGATCAAGATCGATCTGGCGCGGGTGCAGGCGGAACTACCGAGCAGCATGACACACGGCGGTGAACTCGCCAAGGTGGCCAGCACGGTCATCGACCTGACGCAGAGCGCCGGCGAGCGCTGGCGCGGTTCAAACTGGGCGGCCCGGCGCGAGCTGCTGGAGATTTTCAGTTTGAACCGGGAATTGGACGAGACAAAGCTATGCGTGACATGGGCTTCCCCATTCGACGCCTTCGCCGAAATGGCTGATTTGAAAAATGGTCGGGGCGACTGGATTTGAACCAGCGACCTCTGCGTCCCGAACGCAGCGCTCTAAGCCAAGCTGAGCTACGCCCCGTAAGGATGCCCGTGCGCCTTTCGGCGCCACGCCGGGGCGACATAGTACGTCCTCGGCCTCAGGATTGCAACTCGCTTGCCTGCTGTTCACCTCCCTTACCCGCGCCGCTGCAGGCCCGCGATATGCCGCCCGATGTGCTTCTTCAGCACCGCCACATAGGTCTCGGCCTCGCGGTTGAGCAGACTCAACAGTCGCCCGCGGTACTTCCGCTGTCCTGCCTCCTCGTAGGTCAGCACCGTCCCGAACGTGACATGCAGGATCTGGCGCCCGCCGTCTTCGTCAAGGTACACCCGTTCCAGGTCCGCGTCGCCGAGCTGTTCGGCGGGCGGGATCTCGTTCAACACCGCCGACACATGGTACGTTTTGCGGTCGGTCTCGTAGCGCCCGCGGCAGAAACCGGCCAACTCGCGGAAGAACGCCGGGGCACGGCGCGCCACGACGCGCAGTGCTTCGAGGTAACTCGTGCCCGCGGTCTTGACGTGGAACCAGCCGCCGGTGACGCGCGCGACGATCGGGTAGATGCTGAACTTGTCGCTCCCCGAATGGATGCTCAGCTTGTACGGCCCGTAGTGCTTCGCGATCTCGAAATGCTGCGCCAGGCTCTCCTCGAACGTTTTCAGGTCGCCCTTGTAGTCAATCCCCTTCTCGAAATCGCCGACGAAGCGCGGCGCCAGGCTGTGGATCTTCACCCCCCGTTCCCTCAGCTCGTGGCTGACGAACAGGTGTTCCGCGACGCTGGTCGGCAGGGCCGTCTCGTCCACGGACAGTTCGATCTCATGCTGCGGCACGCGCTGCGCGATATGGCGCGCCATCGCTTCCACGTGGGCGACGGCGCGGCCGTATTTCACGGCGGCGCACAGCAGCGTGGCTTCGTCGAACGACACCTTCGCCGCGCCGGCCATGAACGTCTGGCCGACGTACTTCTTCCGCCATGCGGCCACGCCCGGCACGCCATCGCTGATGAGTTTCTCGAACTTGGCGGCGAGCGCGCCTGGCGCCGCGCCGGCCACGGTGTCGTCCACATGAGCGGAGGGGTCAATGGTGAAGCTGTTGAAGCCCGCGGCGGCGGTGAGGTCCACGTCGTCGGTGGTCTTGAGATGGTCGGCATCGGCGCCGAAGCCCGCGTCGTAGCCGCATTGGAACACGCCGAACGTGGCCTCGTCCAGCACCTGCTGCGCGGACCGGGCCGTGCGCTGCATCTCGCGGATGGACTGCTGTGCCAGCACCAGGAAGAAGCCGCTCTTCTTCGCGGCCTCGATGTGCCCCGGCGTGCCCAGCCCCAGGCGGTCGCCAAGCCCCACGGACGACTGGCTCCCCGGCAGCCGCACGCGCAGGTACGGGACAAGCGCGCGCAACACAGCCATGTTCTCCTTTGTTGCGTGGCAGACGGCGACAGGCACGCCGTCAGCGTTGGCCTGCGCGCCCTTCAAGCCCGGGAGAGCACCGCAGGCCACGATCACGCGCTGTTCGCCGTCGCGCGCGGCCAGAACAAGTCCGCCCGGAACGGCGCAACCGCTGTCGCTGTAAAGAGTCAGTGCGGGCAGCGCCTCTCGCAGAGCTTTCACGACAGCGGCGCGTCCGGCGGGCGGGACGCGTCTGGCCTCCGTCCCCGTTTTCGAGAAGTACTTCGTGAGCGAGGTCGCCATGAACAGTTCCTTCCTCTCAGACCGGCCTGTGCCAAATTGGGCAAACAGCGCGCGATTATGGCTCAGCCAAGCGCCAGTGCAAGGCAAGCAGAACCTATTGTTGACGGAAAAGCAATAACGGGGAAAGTGACGGCCGTGCTGTAGTGTTGCATGGCTGCGGGGGCAAGGAGGGGAGCGTGAGTTCTTCGAGCAAGCAGATCATCGCCTGCCCAGCCTGCCAGCACAAGCAGGACTTCGAGCTCTGGCATTCGGTCAATGTCACCTTGGACCCCACCCTCAGGGACAGACTGAGAAGCGGCGCGCTGACGACATTCCGCTGCGGCAACTGCGGCCACGCGGCCGAGGTCGTCTCTCCGCTCTTGTACCACGACATGGAGAAGCACTGGATGTTCTGGCTTGTGCCCGACGGCAAGCTGCCGCAGAACGTGGACGTCAACGTGCTCAACGAGCATCTCCAGAACTATCGGCTCCGTTTGGTACGCTCGCGCAACGAGCTCGTCGAGAAGCTCAATACCTTTGCTGCCGGCTTTGACGACCGCGTCGTAGCGGTGCTCAAGTTCTTCCTGCGGGCGCAGCTTGAGCGGCAGAACGGGATCGAGAATGCGTCGCTGTTCTTCCACGAACGGCTGAAGTCGGAGACCGGCACCGAGCATCTGTGCTTCGCGTGGGTCAACGACGACAAGGTCCGCGCTATCGGGATCTCCGTGGAACTCTACGAAAGCACTCAAGCCGATCTGCAGAGCGTCCTCGAAGGGCCTCTGGGCCGCGAAGACGCCTGGCTCCTGGCCGACGACCATTTCGTGACCAAGCTTCTCGGCCAGCGCAAGCCGTAACGCTTTTCTTCTGGCAGCCCGCCGGCGCCGTATGCGCAGCTTTCCATTGACGCCCGCCTCAAGTCGTGGATAAGTGTTGGCTCCGCCACGCCACAGGGCACCTGGCGCTCGCAGCATGGAGATACACGCGCATGGACGTGAAGAAGCTGTTTGACCTCACCGGCAAAGTAGCCGTCGTCACCGGCGCCAGCGGCGTCCTGGGCGGCTGCATCTGCAAGGCGCTCGCCCAGTCCGGCGTCAAGGTCGGCGTCATGGACATCCGGCCCGAACCGACGCAGGCGCTGGTCACCGAGATCAAGAGGGCCGGCGGCGAAGCGCTCGCCATGGGCGGCAACGTCCTGGACAAGGCGGCGGTCGAAAAGGAGCGCGACGCGGTGCTCAAGCAGTGGGGCCGCGTTGACTTCCTGCTCAACTACGCCGGCGGCAACAATCCCAAGGCCACGGCTACCGCCGAACAGCCGTTTTTCGACATTCCGAAAGAAGCCCTGGAGCGGTGCTTGAGCCTCAACGTCACCGGCTCGGTGGTGCCCAGCCAGGTCTTCGGCAAAGTGATGGCGTCGCAGAACGAGGGCGTCATCCTGAACGTCTCCTCCATGAACGCCTTCCGGCCACTGACCAGGATCATCGCCTATTCGGCGGCCAAGGCGGCCGTGAGCAACTTCACGCAGTGGCTGGCCGTGCACATGGCCCAGAATTACTCCCCCAAGATCCGCGTCAATGCCATCGCGCCCGGCTTCTTTCTGACCGACCAGAACCGCTACCTGCTCACCGACAAGAGTACCGGCGCACGAACGCCGCGCGGCGAGGCCATCATCGCTCACACGCCGATGGGCCGCTACGGGGAGCCGGAGGACCTGACCGGCACGGTGCTGTGGCTACTTTCGCCGGCCGCGGCGTTCGTCACGGGCGTCGTGGTGCCGATTGACGGCGGCTTCAGCGCGTTCAGTGGAGTGTGACGTCAGTAGCCCGTTGTTCGTTGTCAAGTGAGGGATAGAGATATGAACGCTTCTCGTGCCGTTGTGCTGTTGTACAGCCTGTATGTCTCCATGTTCGCCTTGGCGGCAACGGCTGGAGCTGCCGAGCCCGCAGCGCAACCGCCGCCGAAACCGGCCGTCAAGCTGAACAACGATGCCGTGTATGCGGCCAAGCTGGAGTCGGTCCTCAAGACCGCCCCCGGGAACAATGCCACGCCGGAGGAGCAGTTTCGATTCCTCCTGGCCGCGTGGACAGCCGAGTCGAACATGCGCCACTACGACAAGGCGGAGGCCTACGCCCGCCAACTCGTCAAGCTCAGGCCTGACGATCCCCTGGCGTACAGCAGCCTGTCCGTCTTCCTTGGCAAGCAAGGCAAGCTCAAGGAGGCAGAGGAAGCCTGCCGAACTGCCCTGCGCCTCGATCCGAACTGGATGCACGCCAAACTCGTGCTCGCATCATGGGTCTGGCTGCAAGGGCGTAAGGAAGAGGCGTTGAAGTTGGCCGGGAGTGTCGCAGAACCGGACGACAAAGCGTGGAAGGGCCTTTATTTCGGATGCCTGGCGTGCTTCTATGCGTCCGTCGGCGACGAGAACAAGATCCAGGCATACATCAAGCAGACACGAGAACTGGATCCGCAGAACATGTCGTTTTTCGAGCGCGACATTGTCTTCGATCCGTACCGCGGCAAAGACTGGTTCATCAAGCTGGTCGGCAAGACCCTGGCGGAACCGGACGGCGCCACGGGCGGCAAGTAGCGCGAGGGCCATGCCACGCAGTGGCGCTTTGCGTTCCGTCAGGTAAGCTTACAGTGGAATGAGAGGTTCCATCGTGGCGTCACGGTCGGATTCTCCGTCTCTGCCAGGAAAGGCTCTCACCAATGGTCATCGGCAAAGGCGTACAAGGGCAACCGCTCTCAGACGCGGAGGTAAAGGCCATCCTCGCGGAGGGTCTCGCCAAGGCCAACCTCGCCGGCAAGCGCGTGCTGGTCATCATCCCGGACAGCACGCGCACCGCGCCGCTGCCGCTGTTCTTCAAGCTCCTCTACGAACTGATCGGCAAGCAGGTCAAGCAGCTCGACTACCTCATCGCGCTCGGCACGCACATGTCCATGAGCGACGAAGCCATCAACAGGCTTGTGGGCAACACGCCCGCCCAGCGGAAGAAGAAGTACAAGAACGTCCGCATCTTCAACCACGAATGGCAGCGCGCCGAGACGCTGGCGAAGATCGGGCACATTTCCGCCGAGGAGATCAGCGCGATCTCCGGCGGCCTCATGTCCCAGGGCGTGGACGTCACCATCAACAAGCTCATCTTCGAGTACGACCAACTCCTCATCTGCGGCCCTGTCTTCCCGCACGAAGTGGTCGGCTTCAGCGGCGGGAACAAGTACTTTTTCCCCGGTATCGCCGGTCCGGATGTCATCAACATGACCCACTGGATCGGCGCGCTGATCACCATCGTCGCCATGATCGGCGTCAAGCACACGCCAGTGCGCGCCGTGATTGACCGCGCGGCGTCGTTCGTCACCGTCCCCAAGCTGTGCGTCGCGTTCGTCGTCACAGGCCACGACCTGGCCGGCGTCTTCGTCGGTTCGCCGGAAGAAGCCTGGGCCGCCGCGGCCGATGTCAGCGCCCGCGAGCACATCATCTACGTCGCCAAGCCCTACCGCCTCGTCGTCTCCGTCATGCCGCGCATGTACGACGACCTCTGGACCGCGGCGAAGGGCATGTACAAGATGGAACCGGCGATCGCCGACGGCGGCGAAGTTATCATCTACGCGCCGCACCTCGACGAGATCTCGTACACGCACGGCAAAGTCATTGACAAAGTCGGCTACCACTGCCGCGATTTCTTTGTCAAGCAGTGGGACAAGTACTGCAAGTACCCCTGGGGCGTCCTCGCCCACTCAACGCATCTGAAGGGCGCCGGCACGTATGAGAACGGCGTCGAACGCTTTCGCATCACGGTGACGCTCGCGACGAAGATCCCGGAGGCCCGCTGCAGGCAGGTCAACCTCGGCTACCGCGATCCGGCCAGCATCAAGCTCGACGATTTCAAGGGCCGCGAGAGCGAGGGCGTTTTGCTTGTGCCGAAGGCTGGGGAGATGCTCTACCGCCTGAGGTGAAGCTTTTGGCCTCGCAGTGGCGTCCGCAGTGCTGCTTGCAGCCTCCCACCATTTGCGTATAACTACGCCGTTCATCTTGACAACATTCATCCGGAGGAGCGCGTTCACAATGGGCGATGCACAGATCGGTCTGATCGGCTTGGCTGTCATGGGGCAGAACCTCGTGCTGAACATGGAAGAGCACGGCTTCAAGGTCGCGGTCTTCAACCGCACCTGGGAGCGCACGCAGGAGTTCATGAACGGCACGGCGAAGGGCAAGAACATCGTCGCCGGCAAGACCATGCTGGAGTTCGTCGGCCTCCTCGCCAAGCCGCGCCAGGTCATGTTCATGGTCAAAGCGGGTTCTCCGGTGGACGACATGATCGCCCAGGTCAAGCCGTACCTCGAGAAAGGCGACCTCCTTGTTGACGGCGGCAACTCGCTCTTCACCGACACCGAACGCCGCTGGAAGGCGCTCGAAGCCGAAGGCTTCCGCTACATCGGCACGGGGGTGTCCGGGGGCGAAGAAGGCGCGCGCCACGGCCCCGCCATCATGCCGGGCGGCTCCAAAGAGGCGTACGCGGGAGTCCAGCCGATTTTCGAAGCCATCTCGGCGAAGGCGAACGGCGAGCCGTGCGTGACGTACTTCGGCCCCGGCGGCGCGGGCCACTACGTCAAGATGGTGCACAACGGCATCGAGTACGGCGACATGCAACTCATCGCCGAAGCCTACGACATTCTCCAGCGCACGCTCGCGCTCAAGCCGCCGGAACTGCACGCGATCTTCGCCGAGTGGAACGAGGGCGAGTTGAAATCGTACCTCATCGAGATCACCCGCGACATCTTGGCCAAGAAGGACGACCAGGGCGGCAAGCAGTGGCTCGTGGACCTAATCCTCGACGAAGCCCAGCAGAAGGGCACCGGTAAGTGGACCAGCCAAAACGCGCTCGACCTCGGCATCCCCATCCCGACCATCAATGCGGCGGTCGTGGCGCGCATGCTCTCGGCGATCAAGGACGAACGCGTCAAAGCATCACGGGTGCTGCCCGGCCCGAAGGGAAAGTACAAGGGCGCGAAGGCGAAGATGATCAAGGCGGTGCGCTCGGCGCTGTACGCCAGCAAGATCTGCTCTTACGCGCAGGGCATGGCGCTAATCCGGTCCGCCTCCAATGAGCACAAATGGGGCGTCAACCTCGGCAATTGCGCCAAAGTGTGGCGCGGCGGCTGCATCATCCGCTCGATCTTCCTCGAAGACATCCGCAAGGCCTTCGCGCGGGACCCCGTTCTGCCCAACCTGCTCCTCGATCCGTTCTTCAGGAAAGCCGTGACACAGCGGCTGCCCGAATGGCGCTTCGTGCTTCAGACGGCGATAGGCCTGGGCATCCCGGCGCCGGCGATCAGCGATTCGCTGGCGTACTACGACGGTTACCGCAGCGCGCGCCTGCCGGCCAACCTGACGCAGGCGCAGCGCGACTACTTTGGCGCGCACACGTACCGCCGCACGGATAAGGAGGGTATCTTCCACACCGAGTGGATGAAGTAGAGGCTCGGGTTCCGGGTTTCGGGTATCGGGCGCGTGGTGAGGTGCACTGGCTGCGGCCAGTGCCACCAGCCACTTGTTCGACAGAGGAAAGCGATGCGCATAGCCGGAGAAAGAGTGAGGCGGACGCGATTGGTCCAGACGGAGAAGTACGTCGTTGCCGTCGAGGTCGAAATGGTCATTCCGCCCGACGATCCGAGCGAACCATGCTACGAGGCTGAGACGGTGCAGCTCCTGCGTGAAGTCAAGGAGCGTGCCGAGCGAGGCGATCTGCGCTGGTTGGCGCAACACGGCGAGGTTTATGCGGCAGTGGCCGTCGCGTGAGAGTCTGGGTGCGGTCAGCGTCCTCGTTTCCGCGCCGCCAGCCACTGTGAGAACGCCGAAAGGTCCATGCAGTTCAGCACCCGCTCCTTCGGCACGCCGCCCTTCCGCGCGACGGCCACGCCCCAGCGCATCAGGTCCAACTCGGTCACGGCGTGAGCGTCCGGGTTGATGCCGAGCATGCATCCCAGTTCCAGCGCGCGAGCATGCCAGCGCCAGTCCAGGTCCAGCCGGTGCGGGTGCGCGTTGATCTCGACCACCACGCCGTGCTTCGCGCACGCTTTCAGCACCTCCTCGGTGTCAATGGCGTACGCCTCACGCTGCAGCAGCAGCCGGCCGGAGATGTGCCCGAGGATCGTCGTGTGCGGGTTCGCGACCGCGGCCAGAATGCGCGCGGTCTGCGCCTGTTTGTCGAGGTTCAGCCGGCTGTGGATGCTGGCGACGATGAAATCGAATTCCTTGAGCAGCGCATCGGGGTAATCCAGCGCCCCCGTGTCGCGAATATCCGACTCGATGCCCTTGAAAACCCGGAATGCGGCGGCGTCATACTTCTCGTTCAGACGGCCGACCGCCCTGTGCTGCTCACGAATGTCGTCTTCCTTGAGTCCGCCGGCGTATCCGGCGCTCTGCGAATGGTCCGCGACGCCGAAATACCGGCAGCCACGCGTGCGCACGGCTTCGGCCATCTCGGCCAGCGTGTTGTGGCCGTCAGAGAAGTCCGTGTGGCAATGCAGGATGCCGCGAATATCGCTCTCGCACAGCAACGCGGGCAGGGCGCCCTTGGCCGCCAGTTCGATCTCGCCGCGTCCCTCGCGCAGTTCCGGCTCGATGAACGGCAGCCGCAGCGCCTCGTAGAGCGC
This sequence comes from Planctomycetota bacterium, assembly GCA_026692735.1. Taxonomy (GTDB): domain Bacteria; phylum Planctomycetota; class SZUA-567; order H5-PLA8; family H5-PLA8; genus JAPLOD01. The sequence continues at coordinate 15,185 of JAPLOD010000213.1, forward strand.
CTGCTCATCGGCGACGGGGAGTTCCTCGTCGCCGCGCCAGAGGCCCTTCTCCGTCAGACGCATGCCTCGCGATGCCGCCCGCGCGCGCAAGCCCGCCAGATGCGCGGGATTGCCCGTGGCGTGCAGGAGCGCGACGCCGTAATGCTGCGCGTCGCTGACGTAGACGCGCACGTCCTGCCGGGTCTCGACCGCGACATGGCCCTCCACGGCGGGCGCCTCGGCCACAAGGCACAGCCCGTCAACCAGTTCGCAGCCGCGCCGCAGCGCACCCGCGAGCACGATCCGCCGCAGGGCCGGCCGCGACGCCGCCAGGCGGTCAGCGGCCTCGCGCAGGCGTTCGTCGGCCACGTGGACCAGCGACAGGCCCTTGGTTTTCCTGAGGAACTCGATGCTCTCCAGGATCTTCTTCTGCAGCGTGCCGCCCAGGCCCTTGCAGTCGCGGAGCCGTCCGGCCTTGCACGCCTCCTCAAGCTCGGCCACGCTGCTGATGTGGAGCGTGTAGTGGAGCAGCATGACCTTCTTGGGTCCGAGGCCCGGAATCTCCAGCATGTCCAACACGGATGCGGGCATCTGTTCGCGCAGATAATCGAGAGTCGGATGCGTCCCGGTCTTATGCAGCCGGACGATCTTCTCCATGAGGGACTCGCCGACGCCGGGGACCTCGCGCAGCTTCCCCTGAGCGACCAGGTCGGCGAGCGGCATCGTGTGCGCCAGGAGGTTCTCCGCGGCCGTGTAATACGCGCGCGCTTTGAACGGAATCTCGCCACACAACTCCAGCCGCTGCCCGATCTCGATCAGCAGGCGCGATACTTCAGCGGTATCGAGAGGCAAATCCATAGGTGCAGCGGCGCGTGGCCGCACTCCCCTCCGCACGAGGCTGCCCCGGTCCGGCAGCGACTCACGTCTCCATACGATGATAGTACTGCCACAGTCCCAGCACGAGGAAGAGGGCCGCGACCAGCACCGGCGACCAGACCGGCAGTCTGGCTTGTCGCGCGCCCTCGGCGCACGCCATGTTGAGGCCCCAGTAGGCCGCGCCAAAGGCGATGCTGAACCCTACGCCCCAGACGGGCCCGCGCCTCTCGCTCACCAGCAGCGGAATGGCCAGCCACAGCAGGAACAGGCCCATGGCCACCTCGGTGACACGCCGCCACCATTCGACCTTGAGCTCCGGCTTCACCCTGCTCGCCGCCTCCAGGTCAGCCATGCTCATGACGCCCGGCCCCAGCCGTTCCGACTCAAGAAACGCCGGCGTCATGGCGCCGCGCCATTCCGTCACCTTGCTCTTGGTCGTATGCACCGGGCGGATCCCGCCGTATTCCTGGCCCGCGCCGGCGGGCGACGCCTCGACTTCGGGGCTGACGAGGTAGCCATACGGGAGCGGCGCGCGCGGCGGGGCGCCTGTCGGCTTGTCTTTGCCGTCGCCCTTGTCTTTGGAAGAGCCCCTCCCTATCGCCGGCGGCGGCGGGATAGTCTCCAATTGCCAGGCCTGGCCGTTCCAGAATGCGCGGTCAGCCGTGATAACCGGCATCCGGCCATCTTTGGTGAGCTCGAACACCCGGAGGTTCTTCCCCTCTTTCCTGCTCGATGCGTACTGGCTCATCTGGAACAGCACCTGCCGGCCCTGGTCGTCGAGCGTCGGCAGCGCCAGGGCGGTGGGCGCGGGAGCGCGCCGGTAGACCAGCGGCCTCAGAACATCGCGCGTCATGATGAGCCCCGGCATCGCGGTCTCCCGCAGGACCGCCACCGCCACCGAGAACACCAGGGCCACGCAGAGCATCGGGCGAAACGCCCGCTGCAGCCGCAAGCCCGATGACTTCAGAATGAGATGCTCGTTGTTGTGCACCAGCGCCGTCACGCACAACACGCCCGCTACCAGCACCAGCAGCGGCAGCAGGTCGCAGGTCATCTCCAGCGCACGGATACCGTAGTAGGTCACGACATGCAGCACAGCCTGGCCTTCCGTCCGCGCGGGTGCACCCGGCAGCGGCTCGCGCGCTTTCATCACGCCTTCCAGGACGTCCGTCCCGTGCTCCACGAGGTCGAGAGCGGTCAGCAGCGACGCCACCACCAGGACGACGACCAGCAGCGGGCCCAGGAACGAGCCCGCGATGTAGCCGTCGGTCTTGCGCCGTAACAGGCGCGTGCCGTACTCCCGCAGCGCCGTGAACGGCCGCCAGAACGCCACGGCCGCCACGGTCAACAGGTGCACGGCGTCGGCCCCCAGAGCGGACACGCGCCCCGACACGCCGCCCAGCCAGCCCCGCTCGTACGCCCGCCACAGGCCGTAGCCCAGCAGCAGCAGCACGAGGTTGGGCAGGAACAGCGACCAGACGCCCAGTTTGCCCGC
>JAPLOD010000214.1 GCA_026692735.1 Planctomycetota bacterium
GCAGCCCCAGCCCCCGAAAGCTCAAGCTGGTCTCGCCCAGAATCATCCCCGGAACTCGCAGCGTCAGCGTGACACTGATGTGGCTGGTGAAGCCCGGCAGGAGGTGGCGGAACAGAACGCGCGCGTGGCTGGCGCCGAGCAGGCGCGCGGCCATGGCGTAGTCCTCTTCGCGCAACGCCAGTATCTTCCCGCGCACCACGCGCGCCAGGCCCGTCCAGCCCAGCAGGCTCAGCAGGATGGTGATGGCGAAGTAGATGCGCAGCGGCGACCAGTCGCCCGGCAGCACGGCCGCCAGCGCCAGCCACAGCGGCAGGTGCGGCAAGGAGTTGAAGATCTCGATCAGCCGCTGGATGAGGACATCCGCCCAGCCGCCAAGGTAGCCCGAGATGCCGCCGATGGTGATGCCCAGCAGGAACGTGCACGCGATGCCGATCAGGCCGACGGACAGCGAAATCCGCGCGCCGTAGATCATGCGCGTCAGCACGTCGCGGCCGTACTTGTCCGCGCCCAATAGGTAGAACGTGGGCCGCGGGGGGCTGGCACCAATTCCCGGCTGTTGGGGAATTGGCTGTCTGTCCCCCGCAGCCTTCACGCCGAAGAAATGCCGCTCCATCGGGATGAAGCCCCACAGCTCGTACGGTTCGCCGCGAACGAAGAACCCCAGCGGGATCACGTTCTCCTTGTGCAGCATGTACGTCTTGCGGAACGTGATGGGATCCACGTAGCGCGTCATCTCGTGGACGTAGAACCCGCGCGAAACACTGAACTGCACGACCTGCGGCGGACAATACGAATGGTCCAGGTCGCGCGACTCCCGCGTGGACGGCGCGAAAAACTCCGCGAATGTCGCTACGAAGTACAGCACCGCCAGCATGAACAGCCCGATGACCGCCAGCTTGTGCTTCGAAAACCGCAGCTTGATGAGCTGCGCCTGCGACATCGTCTCCCAGGAGCGTTCGGCGGGCGGCCGCTCCGCGATCAGGCGCATGGTGTTCTGCGGTATGCCCTTCATTGCCTTCCTTCCCTGTCGGGTCCCGCCCTTAGAACCACGAAGGCTACGAAGATCAAGAATGTCTGACTTCTGTTGATCCTTCTCGTGTTCTTCGTGGTTACACTCCCTTTCTCATCGCTACCGCGTCCCGCCCTTGAAGCGGATGCGCGGGTCCAGCCACAACAGCAACAGGTCGCTGACCAGCGTGCCCAACACCCCCAGCAGACTCAGCACCATCAGCATCGAAGCCGCCAGGTACATGTCCTGGCTGAACAGCGCGCCCAGCAGCATCGGCCCGACCATCGGCAGGCTCAGCACGATGGACACGATCGCACCGCCCGACACCAGCGCCGGGAACAGCCCGCCGATGCCCGAGATGAACGGGTTCAGCGCCAGGCGCACCGGGTACTTGAAGAGCAGCTTCATTGGCCGCACGCCCTTCGCCCGCGCTGTGACCACGTACGGCTTCTTCAGCTCGTCGAGCAGGTTGGCGCGCATCACCCGGATCATGCCCGCCGTCCCCCCCACGCCCAGCACCACGATTGGAATCCAGATATGCTTCAGCATGTCTGCCACTTTGGGCCAGTTCCATTCCGGCTGCGCGGCGAACTCGGCCGAGAACAGCCCCGACATCCCCGACGCCGCCATCAGCACCAGGGCGAGCAAAAACGCCGGCACGCACATGCCGATGAACCCCAGGAACGTCAGCACATAGTCCGTCAGCGTGTACTGCTTCACCGCCGAGTAGATGCCGATGGGGATGGCCGTCACCCACGTGAACAGGATCGTGCCCAGCGACAGCAGCACGGTCAGCAGGATGCGGTCGCCGACCATGTCGTTCACGAGCTGGGTCGTCTCCATGGAACGCCCCATGTTCCCCTGCACCAGCCCCAGGTCCTTGTCGTTGAACGTGACGAACCAGTTGAGGCCCAGCCAGCGGCAGTAGCGCTGCCAGCTCGGCTCTTCGAAATGGAACATCTTCCGCAGATCGTCAATCTGCTGCATGTCCACTTCATCCCCGGATTCCTGCAGCGCCATGATGCGGATCGTCAGGTAGTCCCCAGGCGGCAACTGGATGATGGTGAAGACGATCACCGAGATGATCAGCATCGTCGGGACCATCAACAACAGACGCTGGCCGATATACGGATGCCGGAAAGCAACGAACAGCAGCCCCGCCGCCAGTATGCCCAGCAGCAGATACTTGATGATCTTCCCGGCGATCTGCCCCCCGCTGGAGCGCGGCACATTGCCCTTGGGCAGCGAGCCGGGGCGCGGCGTGATCTTGGTCAGCGCCTCCTTCGTGTCGCTTACTGCCCCGGGCGAATCGTTGGACTTGTCGAAGTAGTACGTCTCGACGCCCGCGTTGCCGGGCGTCAGGAAGATCACGCCGTGGATCGCGTTACGCGGCACGTTGCGGAACTCGTTCTTCACCACCACCAGTTGCGGCGGGGCCCTGGAGATGTTGATCGTCCAGGTGTTGTCGGCGGCGATGTCCAGCGCCTCGTTGAAGATGCGGCGCTGCTCTTCCAGCGTCGTGGCCTTGATCGCCTCATCGTACACCTGCATCGCGCGGTAGATGGGGTGGTCCCGCGGCGGCTCGACCGCGTTGCCTTTGTTGGCTTCCGGGTTCCCGTAGAAGCCGCCGCGCTGGAACCAGCGGCCCCACCCGCCCGCGTAGAACGACTCGCCGTCCACCGGCACGAAGTACCGCGGAGACTGCAGCGGCAGGAAGTCGCTCTCGCTGGTCCATACGTTCAGATCGAACTCGTTGAACTGCTTCTCGTTGTACAGCAGCGCCCGCGAACGTTCCCGCGGGATCACGCGCACGCCCACGGCGGCCCAGTCGTCCACGAAGAGCTGCGCCGGGCCGATGCCCGTGAAGTTGCAGTAGTCGAAGTAGAAGGTCATGCGCGACCCGTCGGGGAATGTGCGGTAGCCCTCGTAGTCGCGCTGCGTGAGGCCGATATCGGCGAGCAGCTTGTTGGCCCCCCGCGGGTCGTACTCGATGAACGCCTGCTCGAGCCGGTCATGGCGGAACGGCGACTCCGGCCCCGGCGCCACCTGCGCCGGTTCCACCTGCCCGTTGAACTCGGCTTTGATGATCTCGGCGCGGTTGATGGCCAGCGACAGGGCCTGGCGGAAGCGCTTGTCGCCCAGGAGCTGCGCCTTCCAGCGCGTCTCGGGCTTGTCCGGGTCCACGCGGCGGTTCAGGTTGGGGTTGATGGCGTAGACTGAGCGGCAGCCGGGGTACCAGTGCAGGATCCGCGTTCCCGCTTCCTCGCGCCGGCTCATCAGCTCCGTGTAGTCTTCATAGCGGATGTGCCGCGTCTGCATGGAGATCAGGCCGTTGGCGGCGCTCAAGGCCAGCATCTTGCCGTCCTGCACCTCGAACTGCACGCGGTCCACGTACGGTAACTGGTTGCCCGCGGTGTCCACGGCGAAATAGTACGGGTTGCGCACGAAGACCTGCGGCGGGTTGGTCTTGTAGCTGCGGTACACCCACGGCCATACCCGCGGGCACTCGGGGTTATAGGTGTCCTTCATGAAACCGTACACGGCCCGCTCGCTGGCCAGCCTGTACGACTCCATCGTCTTCTTGATGAGTTCCTTGTTGCCGAGCACGGGGTGGTACTGCCGCAGGTAGTGAGCCGGGCTGTTCACAAAGGCATCGCTGCGGTAGGCCAGCGCTTCGAGAAACAAGCCGTTCGGCTGCGGGAAGACGATCTTGAAACGCAGGTCGTCAACGCGCACGATCTCCGCCGTCTTGCCGCCGGCCTTCAGCCACAACGGCACGATGCCGCCGAACGTCTTGTCCAGGACTTCGTTCTCCCACCAGTACATGACGTCCTCGGTGGTGTACGGATGGCCGTCGGACCACTTCATGCCTTTGCGCAGCGTGATCAGCCATTCCCGCCGGTCGGCCGAAGGTTCCACGCTCTTGGCAACGTGCGGCACGATCGGGTACCCAAGCGGCGACCAGCGCACCAGGCAGGGATACGCTATGCGCCAGCCGACGATGCCCACGTCGCCCGGTGCATTCGCCACCCGCAGCCACGTGCCGCCGTACTTCCCGATCCCCTCCACGCCCGCCATCACAGCCGGCTCTTCCGGCACGCGCTCTTGCACCGGCGGCAGTTTCCCTTCGCGCACCAGTTCAGCGAGGATCGGCGATTCGCCCTTCGGGTACCATGGCGCCGCCGCGCCCTGCTTGTAGTCAACCTCGCGGTAGATCACCGGGAGCTTCTTCGGGTCGAACGTGACATCGCGCTCTTTGACCGCCTCGGCAATCTGCTCGGGAGTGTACTGTTTCGGCGGCGTGGACAGGTCCGGCTGGAAGAGCCAGCCCATGAGCTGCAGCAACAGGCAGAAGGAAACGAACGCGGCCAGGAAGCCCAACACATACAGGTAACGACGAGTCGGCCGCATGCCGCGTTTCTACCAGCTTTCACGCCTCGCGAAAGCCACTCTCCGTAAATGCCGGCACACGCAACGCCGCGGGGGAAGATCGGTGTAGAGGAATACATGATACCTTCTATGGCGGGTGGGCGCGGTCCGCCACGTTGACGTTGATCGCGGGTGGGCCGGATCACAAAAAGGAAAAAGGAGGAGAGAACGTGCAGAAGAGCATTGTGGCCTTGATCCTGCTGGTGACGGCCGGCACTGTTGAAGTGTTTGGCGCGGAAGGCGCGCCGGTGCCGCCCGAGTCGCGGGTGAAAGCTGATGCAGTGCGGGGCTGCAAAGCCGAGTTTTACGACTTTCCGCACTGGATTCCCAAAGGCATTGACTCGCTGGCTGACGCAAAAGCGTTCGTGTCTGCGAACAAGCCCACGCTGACTGAAACGGTGAACTGCTGCAGTATCAGCTTTCCGCCGGATAAGGAAGGCACGGTAAATTGCGACCGTACGTCGCTTGGCGCGTACCTCTACGGCGAGGCCGGATTCGCGGCAATGCTGAAAGCGGCGGAGGAAAAGAAGACGCCCGTGCCGGCGCGCTTGAAGGATCCGGTCAATCAGCGTTCGATCTTCATCTACAGTGGCTTTGTGAACGTGGCCAAGGCGGGAACGTATGCGCTCAAGATGCCGGTGGACGACGGTGACGAACTGACGATCGGCGGCGTGGTTGTGCATTCCAAGACCACGTTCGGCGGAATGACCAATCCGCAGGATCCCGCGTACCAGGCGGCGGTCACGTTCCGTGAGCCCGGCATCTATCCCATCCAGGTGCTGCACTGGGATCGCGAGCAGGAATTGGGTATTCATCTTTACTGCGACATGGACCCCAAGGGCGAAATCTTGGCCAATCTCGTTCTTTTGCCCCTGATGCGCAAGCCGTCAGATAGTGACAAATAACGATGCTCGTGGGTGGCCCCGAAAGACGCTTTAGCGCTTTTCGGGGTGCCGCAGGCACACCCAACCGCCGGTGGGTAGCCGCGGCCTGACAGACATGTAAATGCCGGTACACACGCCGCCGCTGGGGAAGCTCGGTGTAGACGAGTACATGATACCTCCTCTCGCGTCTTCATCGCAATGGCTGGCCCTTCTGCTTGCGGCGACCGTTATCGGCGCTGGCGAGCCCAAGCCGCTCTGGACCGAGGCTGTGCCGCGAGCGCCGGGCGCAAAGGAGTATTTCGTCGCGCCCAACGGCGCCGCCGGAAATCCAGGTACGCAAGCATCCCCCTGGGATATCGCCTCGGCGCTCGAAGGAAAACACAAGGTCGCGCCCGGCGACGTGATCTGGCTTCGGGGCGGCGCCTACAAGCACCCCGACCGCAAGACCGGCTTCTACCCGGCGAAGCTCGTGGGGACGAAGGAAGCGCCGATCCACGTGCGGGCGTATCCGGGAGAACGCGCCACGATTGACGGCGGCATCAGCGTCGAGAACCCCGCCGCGTTCCTGTGGATCTGGGACCTTGAAATCCTTGTCTCCGACGGCACTCGCGAGACCGTCAAGACCGCCACGGACACCACCGAGCTGAACCGCCCCTGGGGCGGGCTCGAAGCGCGCGGCGGGCAGAACTGCAAGTTCATCAACCTCGTTATCCACGACTGCTGCCAGGGCATGGGCGTCTGGTCCTCAAGCAAAGACACGGAGGTCCACGGCTGTGTCATCTACGATAATGGTTGGCAGGGCTCCGACCGCCACCACGGCCACTGCATTTACACGCAGAACCAGGACGGCGCCAAGACGATCTTGGGATGCATCCTGAAGGCGCGCCGCGCCAGGACCGGCGGGTCGTACACCATGCACGCCTATGGTTCCGGCAGGGCATACGTGGACAACTACGTCATCGAAGACAACATCGCCTATCAGGACGGCACTTTCCTCATCGGTGGCGGCAGGCCCAGCCAGAACGTCAAGGTCTGCCGCAACTACCTCTTCGGCATTGGCATGCAGATTGGCTATACGAAAGGCAACGAGGATTGCGAGGTGCGCGATAACGTCGTCGCGAAGGGCGGCATCAACATCCAGGACTTCAAGAAGGTCGTCAACGAAGGGAACATCAAGGAGCTGCCGGCTCAGAAAGCGGTCCTGATCCCAAACAAGTACGACCCGAACCGCGCTCACGTGGCCATCTTCAACGGCGCCAAGGCCGCTGCGGTGGCCGTGGCCGCGGCCCCGTTCCTGAAGCCGGGCGACAAGTTCCGCGCCATGAAGCCCGAAGACGTCTTTGGCCAGCCGGTGTTCGAAGGGACGTGTTCCGGGCCGCAGGTCAGCCTGCCGGTTCAGGGCGAGTTCGCCGCGTACGTTCTTCTCAAGCAATGAGCGGGGCCGGCACGGAAAACGGCCGAGCGTTTCGCGGACGCGTTCCCATGGCACGCGACACTCGACAGACGTGCGTGAGCGGGTAGAACGGGCCCCATTCGACGAAGGAGGCGGACCATGGCACGGCGTTGTCTGCTGGTGGTCTGGGGGCTTGCGGCGGCGCTGCTTGTGCGTCCGGCTGCGGCGCAATCGGGGCCCGCGGGCAATGCGCTGGCGGCCGCGGAGCACGTGGATAAGCTGGCCAAGGCCCTGTCTGACCCGGATCCCGACAAGCGCGCACGCGCCGAGAAAGGGTTTCTCGAGCCTTTGGGCTTAGGCAGCCGCGCCGACGTTGAGCTGGCCCGGAAGGGTCTGTCTCCGCTCAAGGATTCGACCAACAAGGAAGCGGCCGCGGCGGCGCAACGGCTGCTTGAGCATCCCGCGCTGTCGCTCGCTCTGCCGCGCGTGCGCCTCAGACTCAAACAAGAGGAGCTCGAGATAGCATTGTTCGAAGACGACGCCCCGAACACAGTCGCCAACTTCATCACGCTCGTGGAGAAGAAGTTTTACGACGGCCTGACGTTCCACCGGGTGGTCACCAACTTCATGGCCCAGGGCGGCTGCCCGAAGGGCGACGGTACCGGGAACCCCGGCTACAAGATCCCGGACGAAATCTGCGCCGAGGCGCTGGGCTGGGACAAGCTCACCGTCAAGGAGTACCTCCAGAAGAAGACGCCGGGCGCCAAGGTCCAGGACGAAGTCGCGTCCATGACGCTGCAGGAGTACTACGAGGCGCTCGGCATCAAGTTTACGCCGAACCTGAAGACACGTCCCGTGCGGCGCGGCGTTGTCGCGATGGCCCACAGCGGCGCGCCGAACAGCGGCGGCTCGCAGTTCTTCATTGCTCAAGGCGACAGCCCCGACCTCGATGGCCGGCACACTGTCTTCGGCGTCGTCGTGCGCGGCATGAGCCTCGTTGATGGCCTGCGCAGCGGCGACAAGATGGAGCAGCTCGAAGTCCTGTGGAAGCGCTCGCATCCGTATGAAGTCCGGAAACTGCCGGCGAAGTAAGGCGGCGACTCGACCCACGGCAGGAGCTGACTCCAGATGGCGGTTCTGCTGTATGCGGCCTACCTTCTCTCCGGTTTCTGCGCGCTCATCTATGAGAACGTCTGGATCTACAGGTTCAGCCGCATCTTCGGCTCCACCGTCTTTGCCATGAGTTTCGTTGTCGCCATGTTTTTCGCCGGCCTGGCATTGGGCGCCCATTGGCTCGGGAGGATTTCGTCGCGGTCGCCGAACCCGCTCCGCCTGTACGCGCAGCTCGAGCTTGCCATCGGCGGCTACGCTCTCGCCTTCCCGTTGATCATCGCGCTCACGGAGAAAGTGTATGCCGGCGTGTACCCGTCCATCGCGGGCAGCTTCGCGGCGATCACGCTCGTGAGGATGCTGCTGGCCTTCGTCGTGATGTTCCCTCCCGCCGTGCTGATGGGCGGCACGCTGCCCGTGCTGCTGACCCATTTCGCGGACCGCATGGCGACCCTGGGCAGTCGCGCGGGCTTGGTGTACGGCCTCAACGCGCTCGGCGCCGCCCTCGGTAGTTTCCTCTCCGGGTACGCGCTCCTGGAGATGCTTGGCGTGTCCAAGACCAACGCCGTGGCGGCGCTGCTCAACCTGGCCATCGGCTGTCTGGCGTGGGCGTTGAGCCGTCGCCTCGGAACCGAACGAGACGCCCGCACTACAGAGCGTAGCATGGGCGTCCCGCCCATGTTCGGAACCGCGCGAAACGCCCCGACTGCGGCAAACGCGAAGGAGGAAGAACAGCCGGTGGCGCAGGAGTCCCCCGCGATCGTGGCGCTCGTGACCTGCTGTTTCGCCGTTTCCGGTTTCGTGTCCATGTCCTACGAGGTCACCTGGCTGCGATACCTCTCGTTCTATTTCCACGAGACCATCTACCTGTATGCGGGCATCATCACCGTCTTTGTCCTCGGCATCGGACTGGGCAGCCTGCTCTGTGGTTACGCGGTAGCCAGAATCAAACACCTGGTCGCCTTCTTCGGCTTGCTGCAGGCGGGCATCGGGCTGCTCACCCTTCTGGCGGTCTATGTGCCCCTCCGCTTCTTCCAGCCCATCTACGACGCCGGTGTGGCGAGCGCGGCCAACGTCCTCCTGATACTCCTGGCTCTTCTCACGGCTCCGGCCGCGCTCATGGGAGCCACCTTCCCGGTGGTGACGAAGATCATCGTGCCAAGCCTCCGCGACGTGGGCAGCAAGGTTGGCAGAGCCTACGCGCTGAACACGCTGTGCGGCATCCTGGGACTGCTCTGCTCCGGCTTCGTGCTCCATAACTACCTCGGACTGCAGATGTCGCTCTACATCCTGTTCGGCATGAACATGGCGCTGGCGGCCGTCCTTCTTGCGGCGGACAGATCGCTGGCGCGCCCGTACCTCGCGGCCTCGCCTCTCACGGCCCTGGCAGTGGCCGTCATCGTCATCCAGTGCTGGAACCTCCAGTTGCCGCGCGCTGTCATGCGCACGCGGGTCCGGCCCAACGTGGAAGTGCTGGAAGTGCGGGAAGGCGTGGTGGACATAGCCTGGGCCACCAAAGCCAGGGGCGGGAACGAGGTCCACCTGTGGGGCAATGGCGTCAGGATCGGCCGCGGCGGCAGGAGCACGTTCCTGGCGCAAGGCTACATACCCATCCTGCTCGCCCCGCGCATTCCGCGGAACGTGCTGGGCCTGGCGTTCGGCGCGGGCCTCTCCTATCGCGCGGCGCGCCTCTTCCCCGAGGTGCAGCGGCTGGATTTCGTTGACATCTCAAAAGACAACATGGACGTGGCCCTGCGGCGCTTCCCCGAGAATGACGGCCTCGCGGACGACCGCCGCGCGCGCTTCATCGTGGATGACGCGTACAGCTACGTGAAGTACAACGCCGCCACGTACGACCTGCTCCTTATGGAACCGACGCCGCCGCGCTTCAGCTACCAGTCGGCGTCGCTCTACACGAAGGAATTCTACGAGCTCGTCCGGCGGCGGTTGACGGACGGCGGTTACTTCGCGCAGGTCCTCTCGCTCAACGACTTCTCCCCGGAAGAAACGGTGAGCGTGATGCGCACCTTCTCCTCCGTCTTCGAGCATTGCCTGCTGTGGAGAAACGGCTGGGACTTCCTGATGATCGGCTGCGGCCAGGAATTCCACCTGGATGTGCAGAGCATCGGCGAGCGCCTGAACCGGCCGCTGATACAGAAGACTCTGCGCCAGTGCGCCCCGCTCAGTGACAAGTACTACATCCTCGACAACTTCATCTCCGGCTGCCTGCTTGCCGAAGACGACTTCCGCAAGGCAGCGGCCGGCGGGACCCTCTACACGGACGACAACGCGGGCCTCAGGTTCACGACCGGCCGCAATGTCACTACCGAGAACATCCGCAACATCCATGCGCACCTGACGCCTTGGCGCGAGATCAGGAGGCTGTTCGACAGATACCCCGACTTCGAGAAGAAGGAACCCCTGCTGACCGTGAAGCGCGAGTTCCTTATGGCGCTGCTGTTCCAGCACAAGCCCCGCGAGTTCCCCGCTGTCTTCATGAACTACGTGGAGAAGTTCTCACCGCGGAAGGACGCCGATCTGGAACTGCTGCATTCGTACCTGCTCAAGCACGGCATGACCGATAAGGCGGAGGAAGTCGAGACGATGCTGGAGGCGATGGAAGAGACGCCGCAGGACCGGTAGGGCGTCGGCGCGGCAGCCGTAGCATGGGCGTCCCGCCCATGGCACCGGCTTGCCCGGCGCTCCAGCGGTTGACGATCGCGGACTGACGGAGAGAATGCCCGCCGTCAAGGCCAACCCTGGCGGGGTACGTGAATGCGGGAGGCGCTCACTACGTCGGAGGACAGGCGCCTGTTGACGTTGTTCTCCGCCTGCGAGAGGGCAAACGAGATGACAACTATCGCACGGGATTGTGCGTATCGCCTGGGGTGCGCGGTTCTTGCGGCCGCGCTCGGCCTGATACTCGGCGCGCCGGCCCAGGCTGCCAGTGACGCCGCCGAGATACTCCCCGACGAAGCCTTGGCGCGGCTCAAGAACGGCAATGCCCGCTTTGCCGACGGCCAACCCCGGAACCCGCACCGCAATGCCGCACGCCGCGACGAGACCGTCAGACAAGGGCAGCGTCCAATGGCCACGGTCATCGCCTGCTCCGACTCGCGCGTGCCGGTCGAGATACTGCTGGACCAGGGCATCGGCGATATCTTTGCCGTCCGCGTCGCGGGCAACGTCTGCAACACCGATGAGATCGGCTCCGCCGAATACGGCGTGGATCACCTCGGCACCCCGCTCCTGGTCGTCATGGGCCACTCCCTGTGTGGCGCCGTGACGGCGGTGGCGACCAACGCGGCGTTGCACGGTCACATCGCTGCGCTGGTGGAACCCATCAAG
>JAPLOD010000215.1 GCA_026692735.1 Planctomycetota bacterium
GAGCAGGCCGAGGGCAAGGCCAAGCTCGTCGGGCCGCGCTCGGACGTGTACAGCCTGGGTGCGATCCTCTACGAAATGCTCGCCGGGCGCCCGCCGTTCGTGGGCGAGAACGCGCTGCAGGTGATGCGCGCCGCGCTGCACGAGGAACCCGTGCCGCCGCGAGTCTTCACGCCGGGCGTGCCGCGTGACCTGGAGACGATCTGCCTGAAGTGCCTGGAGAAGGAGCCGGGGCGGCGGTACGCGAGCGCCGCCGAGTTTGCCGACGACCTGAAGGCGTTCCTCAACGACGACCCCATCAGCGCGAGGCCGCTTTCAGTAGTGGAAAGGGCGGCGCGGCGCGTGAGGAAGAATCCGGCGGCATACATGGTGGCCCTGGTCGCGTTGCTCGTTATCGTCTTCAGCTCCGCGTGGTACGTGGTGTCGCTGCGGGGGGCTTTGGCGCAGGTTCTAGCCGAGAAAGAGGCCAGAGAGAAGTCTGAGCGTGAACGTCTGGCATTGGAGGAAGCGAAGCACCGGACGTGGACGCTCGTCTTCGAGGATGATTTTTCGGATGTCGAAAGGACAAAACGTAACTGGAAGTTCACCTGTGAGAAGTGGGAGATCAGGGATGGTGAACTGCACGTGCAGGGCGCTGGTAGCCTGGCGGCCCGTGTGCTATTGCCTATCGCCGGCGACATCCGATTGGAGTTCGAGTGCCACCAAGAGAGCGATTATCTTTGTGATGTAACGTGTTTCCTCGCGTCGCTGGGCGACATCGAATACCAGAGCGGCTATGACTTCAAATATGGCGGGTGGAGCAATGCGCGCAATAGCGTGGGCCGGGACGGTAGAGAGTTGTGGTCCGAGAGCGCCGCTCCATTGCGTAAGGGCGAGCGCTATCGCGCATGCGCGGAAAGGATCGCGAACTGCCTCCGTTATACGATCAATGGCAAGACAGTCTTCGACGTTGTGGATCCGGAACCGCTGTCGGGAAACGAGTATGCCTACCTTGGGTTGTACGGTTACCGTGCCGACACGTATTGGGGCAAGGTGAAGGCCTACAGACTCGGAGAACCGCTCGCCGCTGACCTGCTCGACATTGCTGAAAGGAACCTCGAGCGCGGCGATCCTGCGGTCGCTTGCGCACTGTTTCAGGAGGTATTGGCATCAGCGAATGATGCGGAGCGGCGGAGGAGAGCGAGTGTTGGTCTGGAAAAGGCTGCACCTGGCGTCGAAGCGCAGCAAAGATTCCCTGAGATGCGTGCGCGTTTGGTCCAGGCATGGCCCAAGGCCAAGAGCAGGCTCCTGGCTTCTGGCCTCGCCGTTGACGTTTCCAAGTGCGGAATCCGTGACCTTGAGCCCTTAAAGGGGCTGCCCGTGCGTGAACTCAATTGCTCCGCCAATGAGATCGCCAGTCTCGAACCGTTGCGCGGCATACCGTTGGTCCGACTGTTCTGCAGCGACAATCGTATCACTGATCTTGGGCCACTCCAGGGCATGCAACTCCACCACCTTGACTGCAAGACGAACGAGATCAATGACCTGAGAGCCCTACGCGCCATGCCGCTGACGAGGCTTGAATGTGGCCGCAACCGTCTGACATCCATCGAACCGCTGAGAGGAATGTCTTTAAGCAGTCTTGGTTGCGGTATGAACAGGCTGTCTGATCTGGAACCATTGCGCGGCATGCCGTTGTCGTTCCTCATGGTCGAGGACAATAGGGTAAGCAGTCTGGAGCCCTTGCGCGGCATGAAGTTGACGGCGCTGAACTGTAGTTTCAACAGAGTGACCGATCTCGAACCATTGCGTGGTATGCCGCTTTCCCTGTTGCTGTGTCTGTGTAACGGGATTTCAGACCTTGGACCAGTGCGCGGAATGCGTTTGGCAAGCCTGAACTGCAACCGAAATGAGATCGCATCGCTCGCTCCCCTGGAAGGCATGCGCCTGCACGAACTCTGGTGTGGCAGCAATCGAATTACAAGCCTGCAGCCGATAGCGGAATTGCATTGCGACGAGTTGGACATCGAAGGTAACCTCCTGAAATCCCTAGACCCGTTTGTTGATCGCCCCCCTAAGCGGTTTCTTTTTGTGTGCGATACGTTGCTGGATGAAGAACTGGAGCGCGCACGCAGGAAATGGGCCGCCCTGCCCGAAGCAGCGGCACTGGCGAGACATGCCGAAGTCGTCCTTGCAGAGCGACACCGGGATGTTGGCAAGCTCAGGGCGCTTTCAGAGGAATACGTTGGTCATCACTACCTTGCCATCCCAGAATTGCGGACATGGGATGAAGCGCGAAAGGACTGCGAGACACTGGGTGGACATCTCGTGACAATTTCCGACGCCAAGGAGAACGCTGTGGCGTGCGAGGCGGCCAAAGTCAGTGGCAGCTATTGCTGGCTGGGTCTTACAAACGCCCGGAGAGTGGCGGGAGGGGAGGAGAAGGTCAGTCCGGTCTGGGTCACGGGAGAGCCTGTCGGATACACTTTTTTCCAGTATGAGGAAGGGTTGGTAACCGCTGGCGCAGCATTGATTGCGAGCTGCGAACCAGGTTGGTGGGGTTGCGAGCCAGCAGAGAAACTCGCTAAGACCCGGCTTCATTACATTATCGAATGGGATAACTAACGCATGCCCTCCTTCACTTCCTGCCCGCAGTGCAACACCAAGTACCGCACCGCCGGCATGCCGGCGTTCAAACGCCTGCGCTGCAAGAAGTGCCAGGGCATCTTCGTCGTGCCGGAAGACTCGGCTGAGCAGTCGCTGGCCGCCGCGTCGGAGAAGAAGCCGGACGCCCAGCCCGACAAGGACGCCGAGCATGCCATTCCCGCAGCCATCGGCGACAGCAGCGCGCTGGGCCGCGCCAACTTCAGGGGCGGCGTGACGCTGGATGGTTCGCCCCTCCCCGCCGTGAACGACGGCTCGGCCTCCCAGGACACCATGGAGGGCCTGCCCAAGCCCGTCGAGAAGAGGATCGAGGCCGCCGTCAAGCCCGCCGCCACTGACCAAGAGTATGAGAGGTAGCAACGATGAGACTACAAACGACTAGCAAGCACTTTGCAGTGGCTGTGCTAGTGGGGTTCCTCGTCAGCAGCCTCCTGGCGGCGGACAACGCCGGCCCGAGTTTCAAAGACAGGATCGCTGCGGCCGAAAGGCAGCTCAAAGACAAGCAGTACGATGCGGCCGAACAGTCGCTGCTCGAGATCGGGAAAGAAGCCGGGCTTGGCGATGCCACGAAGTTCTTCATCTACCGCAAGTTCATGGCGCTCTATGGCGCGAAGCCCAACGATGCGAACATGGTGGAATACGCCAGGAAGATACTGGCTCTGCCCGGCGCCGACGCCAAGCAGAAGACCGAAGCTCTGAACGACCTGGCCGCTTCGACCGACTACAACCGGCAGTATGGCGCCTATTACCTGGAGCTGCGGCCGAAAGACGAGGTGGCCAGGCTGGAGCAGGACAACCGCTTCAGCATCGAGGAACTCGTCAAGCTCAACCCCGGCAATGCCGCCTGCCGCATCGCGCTCGGCAATCTGCACGTGCGGGACGGCGCGGCCAACAAGGGTGCCGCCGAATTCAAG
The DNA here is from genome assembly GCA_026692735.1 of Planctomycetota bacterium. Classification (GTDB taxonomy): domain Bacteria; phylum Planctomycetota; class SZUA-567; order H5-PLA8; family H5-PLA8; genus JAPLOD01. The sequence continues at coordinate 3,555 of JAPLOD010000215.1, forward strand.
AGCGCTCTGGATCTGCCGGGTCTTACGCCAATGCAGCAGGGCGACGCCCTGACCGGGCTGGCCAGCGCCGCACTGCTCAAAGGCGACCGGGCTGGCGCGATCCGATATTGCGAAGATCTTGCTGCGCGCAACCTGAATACGTCAGGGCGCTACAGCCCCGATCCCGTGGCGCAGGCGCATTACGCACTTCGTTTCATGAAGGGGCCGGAACTGGACTACCTGAAGCTGCCGTACCACACAGGGGCGAAGGTGTTTCCGACGCCTCAGCAGGCGAAGTACACGGAAGAGTTCGTGCCGTTGACATCGGTCAAGCTGGCCCTCGGCAGGGACATCAAAGACGACGACGTGCGCCTCTCTCTGCTCAAGGCCAAGTTCGGGCGGTTCGGGATCACTTTTGCAGACGACGCACCGTTCACGATCAGGATCAACGCGGACGCCGAGCCGAAGGCACCGGAAAAGCCCGAAGGGTACGCCTTGACGGTGAGCAAGGCCGGCGCGGCGATCAACTCGCACGACGCGCAGGGGACTCTGTGGGGAATCGTGTCCCTGATCCAGCTGGTTGACCGGGAACAGGTGCCGAGGGTCCGGATCGCCGAAATCCTCGACTATCCGGACGTAGCCCATCGCGGCTTCCTGCAGGGCGACTGGATTGACGCGCTCGAGTACATGCTGTTCTGCAAGATGAACACGGTGGTCTCGCAGACCGGCCCGCAGGTGACTAACCATGACCCAGGCCGACCCTGGACGCCGTTGCAGAAGGCGATCTGCAAAGGCCAGTCCGAGGCGTTCACGGCATTCGGTTTGAGGATGTACTACGGAATCACGCCGTGGACCATGTGGTACCTATTGCCGCTTTCCAGCGAGCGGACGTTCGAGCTCCACTTCGACATCTGCTCCGAAATCGCCAGGAACAGCGGGCACATCTATTTCCCTTATGACGACTGCCGTTTCCCTTTGCCTCAGGCCGATCTCGACAAGTTCGGGACGGCGGCGAACGTGGACGCCAAGTATGTCACGCGCCTGTTCCAGGCCGTGCGGAAAGACCATCCTGGTTTCCACATGGTCTTCTGCCCGCCGTTCTACTGGGGGCCGGACTCTCGCGCCTCGTACCCGGAACCACGCGAGCCCTACCTGAAATCGCTGGGCGACTATCTGGACCCGGGAATCGACGTGTTCTGGACCGGCCCACGCGTCAAGGGCTACCAGAAGACCAGGGAGCAGGCGGGGTGGTTCACCGGTCTGACAAAACGCAAGCCCATGATTTTTCAAAACGGGACCGGGCCGCACAATCTGCTGTCGTACATCACCGATGAAACGCCCGGGTGGAAGACCTGGCACTACGAGGGCTTCCTGGAGAACGACATTGAGGCATTTCTGAAGAACGCTCACATGGGCATGGAAGCGCCGCAGACCACGACGCTCGCCGACTGCCTGTGGAACGTCAAGGCGTACGATGCGGCGACCTCGATCCGGAGCGGCGTGGCGCTGCTGTATGGCAAGGAGATGTTCGACATTCTCGACCCGGCGAACAAGGCACTGGCATATCTGGATAAGTACAAATATGGCGAGATCACGCCGGAAGTCATGGCGGAGATACCGGAGATCGAGAGGCGCCTGGCCATCGCCGAGGAAGCCTACAAGAAGGGCTTGGCGTACAATGCTTTCTCGCTCCAAAACTTTCCGGGCGCGCTCTGTCGCGGGGTCGAGTTTGCCCGGACCGCGCTGAAGGCTGCGAAGAGTGCGCCGGACTTTCGCAAACAGTATGGTAAGGACATTGATGCGACGCGAGCGATTGCCGCGAAGGAAGTGGGCATTGACTTGGCGGGAGACGACATCTTCAAGTCGCCCCTCGACCTGATGGGCGGAACGCTCATGGTCTACGACAACAAGTGCCCGAAGCGTTTTGCGACCGTTATTCGCGGGCGGAAGACGGCGACATCGCGGCTGAAGCTCAGTTTCGAGTGCGACCCGTTCCCCCCGGCCGGGGACTATATACTTCATCTCTCTGCGCAGGACGACGAGACTGACGCGCAGTGCCAGATACGAATCGCGGTCAATGGGAAGACGGTCTTCGAGGGTCCAAACAAGTTTGCGCGCTTCGGCTGGTCGGTGGAGACTTTCATTCTTCCCTTCGACAGCCTGAAGCGCGGCAACGAGCTGACCATCGAGAACATCGAGGATGCGGACAATGGCAATGGGCCGCCGTGGTTCATGGTCAACTACGCGGTCATCAAGAAAAAGGCTGTACAGTGAACAACTTATAGCAGTGCTCTCACGGTTGCGACGCGGAATGTACGTTGAGAGGAACACAGTTCGAACAACCGCGCCACCGCCTCGGGGTCGGCAAAGTCAATATGTGCCGCGGCAAGCTTCAGCGCGTCCAGGTCGGCGTCAACGTTCATGCGAGCCTTGTTACCTGACGCGCGCGGAATCTCAAGCCTGTTGCCATCCGAGGCGCCGCAACCCGCCATGCCGTAGCCGGAGTTTTCCGCCCGCATGCCGTGCCCGTCCAGCAGGACGGGGTACGTTCAAACTCTCCTCACACCTCGATAGAGCGCAGTCCTTGGTCGGAGGGTCCCGCCTGCGGGATTGTCGTTGGCGATTGCTGTGTATTGCTGTCAACAATAGCCCAACAGCATAGATAACGTCGCATCTGTTGACGGTCAACAGATGGGGCGCTGGCTCACGCGATGGACGGCGACGCATTCTCGCGCTGGCGCGGACCGCGC
>JAPLOD010000216.1 GCA_026692735.1 Planctomycetota bacterium
CGGGGCGAGCGCTGGTGCCGGCGTGGATGCCAGCGGCAAGGGCACGGGCGTGGGCGCTGGTCTGTTGAGCAGCGGCTTCGGCGCTGGGCTCGGCGGCATTGGTCTGGCTGGCGCGGGAGCGCAGGGCGGAATCGGTCTGAGTGGCGCTGAGGGCGGGGGGGTCGAAGACAACTCCTACATCGGCAGCATCACGATCAACGCCTAACTGCCAGAGCTGGTTGTGCAAGGACGACAGGGGAGCCGCATGGAGCGGTTCCCCTGTTTTTTTGGTGCGTCAGCGGCACGGTTTTCCGACCAGCGGCTGTTTTTCCAGTCGTCTTTCCGGAAAGACTGGAAACATCTCGCGGGTGATGGGGACGCCCGTGCTTGCGGAAGACGGCTCTTCTCGTTGAAGTCTCGACCCGGCAAGACGTTGAGTTGTGGCAGACAAATGCGTTCGGTTCATCGTGGCTTGGCACGCCGTTCGTTGATGATGAAACCATCGCGCGCGAAGTGAATGTTTTCTGGGATGGTTTGGACGCTGTTTCTTGGGAACCTTTGAGAGGAGCTTTGTACCATGGGCGATAACATGAGCATTGGCAGTCAGCAGAGTGGCAAGAGCGGCGGCGACGCGTTCTCCGGGGCGAATGCCGGGGCGAGCGCTGGTGCCGGCGTGGATGCCAGCGGCAAGGGCACGGGCGTGGGCGCTGGTCTGTTGAGCAGCGGCTTCGGCGCTTTTTTCGTCCTGGCGCGGGCCTGCTGAGCAACGGGACGGGCGTGGGGTTCGGCGCTTCGTGGGCGGATGCGATGGGCGGACTGGCTATGAGCCAGGCTGAGGGCGGCAGCGTCGAAGACAATTCCTACATCGGCAGCATCACGATCAACGCCTAACGGCGAACCGTGGCCCAGGCATCGCACGCGGGGGAACCTTCCAGAAGGTTCCCCCGTTTTTTGCGTGAATTCCCGCGCCGCTTGAGTAACCTGCGCCGACATGGACAAGCCGACTATCGCTCTGTTCGGGAAGCTCGACGACAAGCAGGTCGTGGCCATGAGCCGCGCCGTCGAGCAGGAAGGCGGCGCGCCGGTGACGTTGAGCATCGGCATGCCCGAGAGCGGTGCTCCGTCCGTGATCCTGGGCGAGAAGCTGTCCTGGGGCGGCGTGGATTTCGCCGGCGTCGAGAGCATGTACATCCGCGCGACCGGCCCCAACACGCTGCCGGCCATGCCGCCCATGATGAACGCGGCCATGCACGCGGAATGGCGGACCCGTTACATCCGCGAGCAGGAGTACCAGGCGGTCACCTACAGCTTCTTCGAAATGGCCGCCGCGCGAGGCAAGCTGGTCGTCAACCGGCTGCCCAGCTACGTGGATCACAACGCCAAGGCGCAGTTCTACGAGAAGATGCGGGCGCAGGGCGTGCGCTTCCCGAAGACGCTCACCACCAACGACCTCGCCAGGGCGCGCGCGTTCCTGAAGGAGCTGGGCGACGTGGTGGTCAAGCCCGGCATCGGCATAGGCTCGACCCGCAAGCTGCGCGAGGACCAACTGGAGCGGGCTGAAGACTTCGCGCTGTGCCCGGTGACCATGCAGGAGTTCGCGAAGGGCAACACGCACCGCGTCCATGTCGTCGGCGACACTGTGGTGCTGGTCCTGCGCATCGTCAACGACGCCGTGGATTCCCGCACGCAGCCGAAGGGCTTCCAGTACGTCAAGCTGCCTGAAAGCGAAGAGCGGACCATCGTGGAGGCCAACCGGCGCCTGGGCCTGCACTTCGCCGCGTGGGACGTGATCCTCACTGAGGACGGCCGCTGCTGTCCCCTGGACTGCAACCCCGGCCCGTACATTATGTGGATCGGCCCCGACTTCGTCCGCGTCGTCTGCCAGCAGCTCGCCCGCTACCTCATCACCTACGCCCGCACGCACTCCGTAGCGGAAGCCTCCAAGCGCATCGAACCCTGGCGCCCTGCCGTAACCTGAAACCTGTAACCTGAAACCTCAAACCGTCCGTGCGTTCGTGTCCAAGACTGTACAATGTAGCGCAATCCGCCGGATTGCGGCCCCCCGCCGCCCCTCACCCCTCACCCGATGGCCCGATCTTCTGAAGAGACTTGACACCGGCGCACAGGAACCGACGATGCGTGAAACGAGAACCCGAGTCAAGGCACAGGATCATAGGAGCGAACCGCACCCGCATTCGCGGGCCTTTTGTGCGCCGCTTCAGACCCGGTTTGGGGCGTTAGGCGGATCGGCCTGAGCATTTTTCGGCGAAACAGCAAGGAGGAACCATGAAGAAGGGCGATCTCTACTACTGTGACAAGTGCGGGAAAGGTGTCATCATGAGTTGGACTTGCCCCAAGTGCAATAAGCTCTTGTGCGACATCTGCAGCAAGGCGAGCGATCCCGAGGCTGCAAAGCCAAAGGACATGGGCGGCTTCACGGTCCAGACTCTGGGCGGCGGTACGCCCAGTTGTCCATACTGCGACAAACCGCCTAAGAAATGGTGGGAGTTCTGGAAGTGAGGCTGCAGGTACGCGAGGAAACCCATATGTCCGTGCCGAACCAGCAGGTACAGGCGACGCGGTACCCACGCGCCTGACCTGCGCCGTTCGGCAGAAAGGAGATACGCATTGCCACAGGTCATCACAACATGCCCTAAATGCAGTGCGCAATACTCATGGAATTCTGATTTCCAGCAGTATCCGGACTGTCCCCGATGCGGTCACAACCAGATGAAGCTTGACAGGGACAAGTGGCAACAATGCTGCGATGCGATCCAACGGGGAGACGCCGCTGCCGTTCAACGGTTTCTCAATGATTCCAACGTCAAGAGGAACATCAACGCTGGGCCTTGGACCATGCTCCACAATGCGGTGTTTGGCGGTCATACTGAGCTCGCGCGACTTCTGCTGGAAGAGGGCGCCACACCCAACGTGGCGTATCCCCAAACTGACAAGGACACCCCCCTGCATTCGGCTGCATGTCGAGGACGACACGAGATCGCTAAACTTCTCCTTGAAAACAGGGCCGACGTGGATGCGAACAATGCTCACGGCAAAACCCCTCTTGATCTTGCGCGTGAGAACCAAGATCAGGAAATGGTTGCTTTGATTCAGTCATATAAGCTTGAGTCCAAAGGCCACGAAGCCGAACAGCTTCAAGAAGCGGCGAGTAGCGGCGATCTCGCAAAGTTAACACACATGATTGAGAATGGTGCCGATGTTAATGGGAGAGACGACAGAAGAAAACGAACTGCGCTTCACTACGCGGCTATGAAAGGGCACAAGGATATCGTTGCGTTTCTTCTTAGGAGGAAAGCCGACGTTAACGCTTCTGACAGGCCGATGTATCGCACCCCCCTACACTGGGCAGCGAGTGAGGGACATCTGGATATAGTGGAAATGCTGATTCATAGTGGTGCAGATGTCAACGTCGCCGACGACGAGAAACTGACTCCTCTCCACTGTGCAGCCAGGAATGGCCACACTGGCATAGTACTCCAGCTTCTTAGACATGGGGCGGACCCAGAGGCCAAATCCAACTATGGCATAACGCCACTCATGGGCGCATCAGGTGGCTGGAATAAGCCGGAGGTGGCAAGAGTAATCCGAGAGTTCACCGGGAAATGGTGGCAGTTCTGGAAGTGACAAATGCCGAACAAGATTGCCGAAGCCTGCGGTTCAACCCGCGCGGGCTCGGGCGGCATTGAGGGTTACTCATGGCGATCGCAAACAGGAAGGAAGACGTAGGGGCTGGGGCGTCGGCCGGCAGCGTGGCAGGGAGGTAGCCCATTGGCACGCGGGAGTACACAGACCGGCCAATTGTTGTTGAACGTCTGAACAACGGGAAGGAGGAGCGCCATGGAAGTTACGTCAAGTTGTCCGAAATGCGGCTGTCAGTACGGATGGGACACGAATCAGCTTGAGAGAACGCCTGACGGAGGAACCTGTCCGGCACGGTCCCCAAACTGCCCCAAATGTGGGTACGACGTCACCGGGACCAACGAGCGCGCCCAGAAGAACCTTCACTGGTTCGCCAAGCGGGGGAATACGGATGGAATGCAGCGTCTTCTCCGCCCGGGCCTGGCAAATCTGTTCGGCATGCTTTCCCGCTCAGTTGACGAGCGGAACGCAGGTGGCCTCACACCACTGATGATTGCCGCCATGTATGCGCAGAAGGAAGCCGTCCTGTTCCTCCTCGACAACGGGGCGGACCCAAATGCGAAGGACAAAGGTGGAGATACAGCACTGGACATTGCGAAAGAGTACACACACCCGCAGATTGCAGAGGTGCTCAAAGCTCGTGGCGCAGTGGCCTGATCGTGACACCATGTCAACGCGCCAAGATGCTCGGGGTCCAAGGAGACCAATCACGTTCAATCAGTTGCTCCAGGCGGCAGGTTCGCCAACTGAAAAGGAGATGCGCATATGCAGCCAGAGGTCATCGCCAACCTGTGGACGTTCTTCGGGGCTTTCCTACACGGACAGTTGAACTACCAGGTAGGCATCCGCCTGTACGTGGCTACGGGCACCGACAATGAGAAGACCGCCATGCTCCGGACGCTGGCAGCGTGGGATTTCCACCTGGCGCATATGTTCCCCCCTTCGGGCGGCAAGACCGTGCTCACCGGGTTCCCCGGGGGCGGCAGTATGGAAGTCGAGGGCGTCATGCCGGCCAATGCTCCCGGGATGGAGCCCGTGGATTGGTGCCACAATGCTTTCGACGGTGTCCGCAACTCGCTGCCGGAGCATCGTTTGGCAGGAGGAATCCGGCGCGCCTCCCTGGACACGACGAATCTCCTGAACGTGCACACTCCGGTTGACGTGGACAAAAACGGCAATATGACGGCGCGCACCAGCGATCCCCAACTCGCCCGAAGCAAGCCCACCGTCGCGGCGAACCTCTGGGCTTTCGCCGAGGGAACACCTGCCTGCGTTCATGCCCTGGCCGGACGCGCCTACCTGCTTGCGGGCGGACGCGCCGACATTGATCGCACACTGAAGAACCTTGCGGCCAACGATTGGCTGGCGGCGCGCCCTGTCCCGGTGCCCGCGTCGTTCTCGGCCACGCTGGGGGGCCAGGTAGTCTCCGGACGCGCCGATGTCTCCGCCGTGTCATCGCAACAGGATCTCCTGTTCGCTCCAGTCTTCGAGCAGATTGAGAAAGAGATCCCCGTCAAACACGCCGACTGGGCGAAGAAGATGACGCACCGCTACGTGTTGCCACGTGAGCAGCTCATCCGCCGGGCATTGCTGGTCCCGGAAGGCGGGGAAGCGGTCGAGATGGGCTCTGCAAAGAACAGGAAATGGTGGAACTTCTGGAAGTGAGGCCGCAGGTACGCGCGGAAACCCATATGCCCATGCCGAACCAGCAGGCGCAGGCGACGCGGTGCTCGCGCGCCTGGCCTGCGGATTTCGGATTTCGTAACCGTTGAGTCGTTTCGTCCTACGCCCCCCCCGCACTCCGGTATCCGGCATCCGGTATCCGCTATCCGGCATCCGATACCCGGTGTCCGCTATCCGGCATTCGGCATCCGCTATCCGGCATCCGGCATCCGGTATCCGGTATCCGGCATCCTCCCCCAGCACCTTCAATG
>JAPLOD010000217.1 GCA_026692735.1 Planctomycetota bacterium
GAAATACGCGACCACCAAAAGCACATGACGGACGCCGCGAAAAACAAGGACAACAAGGCGCTTGACGAGGCGCTGGTGTTCTACTTCGGCGGGGGGCACTCGACGTACCAGGTCAACGACGTGGCCATTTACGCTGTGGGAGTGAACCGGTGGTGTCACGCGGCGGGAGACCAGAACTTCCCTGCGCCGTCCGTGGATTGGGACGGATGTACGATGAGCACTCGGGGCGGGCCGCCGGCAGGACACCAGCGGAACAGCTACGTGGCTTGGGAGGGCCGGATGTTCACGTTCGCGGGGACGCACAGCCGGAGGTGGGATGCGGAGATCGCCAAGGAAAGCGGGGGGCGGGTGGCGTGGTTCTACGACCTGGATCGGGGCGGGGTGTGGCGGCAGCGGGAGATCGCGGAGGTGACGCTGGAGCCGGGCGTACCGGGCAGCTACGGCCGACTTCACGTGGTCCACCCGTCGGGCAAGATATACGGGTTCGCGGGCCACCTGGAGCCTTACGACGGGCGGTTCTTCGAGAAGGAGGCCTACCTATCGTGCTACGACATGCGCGAGAACCGGCTGAGCGTCCGGAAGATACCGGAGCCGACGCCAGGGTGGGTGGGCGAAGGCCGGCCCTTCTGCATGATGGCCGAACGGAACCAGGTGTTCTTCTACGAGTGGCGGAAGGGCGGCGGCCATAACACGTGGATCTACGACCTGAAGGACCACCGGTTCATCGCGTTGAACCCGAAGCGCCAGCCGCCGGGTGGCGCGCGGACGGTGGAGTACGTGGAGGAGCAAGGATGCGTGCTGGCAATCGTGGGGGAAGGCGAGCAGTGGGTGTATTCGGTAGCAAAGAACGACTGGGCGCCACTGCCGCTGAAGAGCGCCGAGGGGCAGGTGGGTTTCGCGCGGCCGTACGCGCAGATGGTGTGGGTGGCGAAGTATGGGGTGATGGTCAATGTGCAGGGGAAAACATACCTGATGCGGCCGGACCTAAGTCAGGTGGTCTGGGAGTAAGATTGCTCAACACTGACTCGCACGAGTTCCTGTGCCAAAGGGCAGGCTCCACCGCGCGCGTGAGCGTAGTCTGTTGAGGACCCGCGCCAACCGTCGCCAGTCACGACCAGGGCCACCTTGGCCTCGTTGACAGCAGGCCCGCAAACCAGCGTACAGAATCAAACACGGGCCTCATTTGCCTCCCGGGGTATCATCTTGGCGCCCTCGCGATGCTTCACCGCCGCCAGCGGCAGGCGGGGGCCGGCCAGGCTCCTGTCCTATGGCGTCGCGCAGCAACCCCGACCACGGCTCGGCGCCTCGTTCTGCCATTCCCCGGCCGTGGCTGGCGGGGTATAGTCGGCCCCGTAAGTGCCATTATCGAGGCCGCAGGCATGACGGACGACCCGACTATGCCACTGCCGAAGCCGCCGAGCCAGGACCCCGGCGAGACGCTGCGGCCCGTTCGTCCAGCCGTGCCTGGCGGTGAGACGGAAGCCGTTGTAAGACTCGCTACCTGTGCTGCTGCGCCGGCGGAGAGCCGCGCGACGGTGCCTGCCCTAGCGGTGCTGAGGCGGGCGCAGCCGGCCGATCTCTCGGCGTTCGAGGACCAGGGCGTTGGAGTGGGGTTGGTCTCGCGCGATTTGCCGTTGATCGTTGTTGAGTCTCTGATGGAGGGTCTTCCAACCTCCAACGAGGTGGGCATATGAGGGGCATTCATGGACTCTCAGGAAAGCAGTTTCCTATGACCAACCGGAGAACGTTGTGCATGGTGCTCAGTGTGGTCGTTGGGCTCGTTGCCCAGAACGGCGGACAGGCCGGCGAGACGCTGGTTGATGGTGTCCCACCGGTTCCTGTCCGTTCCCGCTACTTATTGTTGGACCGCAGACTCATTGATCGGCTCGATAACGCTCAACTCGTTCTGGGCAGCATCAAAAAGCACCCGGCCAATCCGTTGTTTCGCGAGGACAAGCCTTGGGAGCCAAGGTTCGACAACCTGTACGCTAACGTGCTGCACGACGAACAGGACAAACTGTACAAGTGCTGGTACAGCCCGTTCATCCGCGATTCGCTGGTAAGCGAGACTCCACGCGAGCGGCGCTCGGAAGTCCGCTACGGCGATCGTCAGCGCGAAATGGGTGTCTGCTATGCCGTTTCCCAGGACGGATTGAAGTGGGAGAAGCCCGAACTGGGACTGGTGGAATTCGAGGGAAGCAAAGCAAACAACCTGGTGGTCCGCAAGACGCATGGAGCGGGCGTTTTCAAGGACGTCCACGAGACGAATCCCGATCGCCGATACAAGATGTTCTACGCCAAGGCCGTGCGGTTCTCCCCCGATGGTTTACGCTGGAGCGATGCCGTGGACTGCCGGGAGATTGATGCTCCCGGCGATACGCACAACAACGCCTTCTGGTCACCAGAGCTGAAAAAGTACGTCGGCATCACCCGCCTTAGAGAAGGCCAGCGGACCGTCGGCCGCACCGAGAGCACGGACTTTGTGAAATGGACCAAGGCGGTCGAAGTGCTTCGCGGAGATCCGCAGCGCCAAAGCTACGCCATGCCCGTGTTCCGCTATTCAGATGTCTACCTCGGCCTGCTGATGATCCTTCGTGGTGGTGGAGAGGACCGCGTGCATTGCGAGCTTGCCTGGAGTGCAGACACGTTGCGCTGGGAGCGGATCGAACCAGGCAAGCCACTCATCCCCAATGCTGAGGTCCAGGGCGCATATGACTGGGGATGCGTGTATGCCGCTGCCACCCCGATCGTGCGTGACGGCGAGATCCGCCTCTACTACGGCGGCTCAAATGGTAAACACTCCGGTTGGAGAGACGGCTTTCTTTGCTTGGCGACCCTGCGTCCTGATGGCTTCGCCGGTTACGAACCCGTGGATTTAGCCCGCCAAGCTGCAGTCGTGACGCGGCTGATGGTCTGCCCGGGCAAGCCTCTGCGAATCACGGCTGATGCGGCCGGAGGATCAGTGCGGATGGCCTTGCTCGACGCCGACAGCAGAACGCTGGCAATCAGTGAGCCGGTCTCCGGTGACGTGACAGATCAGCCGGTTGGTCTGCCGCAAGATGTAGTTGCAGCACAGACCGGCAGGAATGTGCGTCTCCGGGTCGAACTGTCCCGGGCAAGGGTGTATTCCTTCGCCTTCGGAAACTGATCCTGTAGTGTTCCGAAACTCGGTCGAGGTGCGCCGATGCCATCGGCGATACCCTATGATGCATGACGAACCACGCTCTGCAGTTCTGGCTCTCAGCCTTGGCGGGCCGATCCAGGTGGCTTTGGTCCTGGCCGGTACGCCGTATCGCGGCACCGTGCCTGCGACGTACAAGCTGTCGAGGAAGGCGAACACGGGGCAGCTTGCCACGCGAGTAAGCAGATAGCCTGGCACCCCGCGCCGCCATTGCCATCCGCTGTCCGCCGCCGTATAACTCCGGCCAGCATCGCGATTACGCGGGGTAGCCATGGCCGGCAGCGTCTCTGACGAAGCTTTTGCCCGGTATGCGGGCGTCGTTCTTCGTTCCTCTCGGGGGGACGGTAGCGGAGCGCGGAGGTTCGCATCGGGGCCAAGGGGCCGTTGAAAGCCTTCGGGACGCCCAGGGACGCCGGAAAACGACGCCGCGGGGTCAGCAGCGGCGGGCTGACGGCGTTTCTGATGAACCCTAGCGCAAATCTGCGCTAGGGTTCGGATGAAGGCGGCGGAAAAGAGGAAAGTGAGGGGTCAGGCCAAGCCCCGAAGCATTTGGCGGGTTGTTCGGCATACCCGCGGCTTGCGGAACCCCTCGACATGTCCTTCGGCGTTTCTCGCAGCGGCTCCGTCCGGTGTCTTCGAGCGTTGCGGCATCATGTCGTTCTTGGCGGCCATCCGACACACCTTTGCCAGCCAACTCCTGGCGAACGGCGCGCCCATCGTCTACGTCAAAGAACAGATGGGCCACGCCAGCATCCAGACGACCGTGGACATCTACGGCCACCTGATTCAGGGAGCGAACCGGAACGAAGTCAACCGGCTGGACGACGAGAACTTTGGCGGTGCGGTGCTTGTGCAGAAGGCTGGGTAGACTGCTGCGGGGCTGATGTAGTCTGCGGGGCGTGGTAAAAGGGATAGTCGAATACTCGCCTTGAACTAAGCGGTAGCCTTTTCCCGATACCCAGCCTGCGCGCCAGTGCCGCAAAGCTGCTCACACTTTCTCGTCAACACTGGTCTGTGGAAAACCGGCTGCATTGCGTGCGCGCTGTGAGCTTGGGCGGGGATGCTTGCCGCGTGTGCTCAGGCCATGCAAAACGACACGCTAGCACGACCGAGCGCGAGATACGTGCGCCACTCGTAGGATTGATGCTTGAACTTCTGCTGGCGCTGACAACAATGCGCGCATGAAAAAAGACATCCATGACGCGCATGCGGTTCAAAATACGGGGCTGGGCCGCCGAGGCTTTTTGAGCATCGGCGCCGTCGCCACAGCCGGCCTGGTCGCGGCCACCACCGCCGCGCAGGAGCAAGCGCCGGCCAGCCAGGCCGATCCGATCAACAGGAAGTTCAAACTCAAATACGCGCCGATGTTCGGAGCCTTCGAGGCGCACGCGGGCAAGGACCCGATCGCCCAGTTGAACTTCATGGCCGAGGCGGGTTTCTCAGCGCTGCTCGATGGCGGCTTCCTTAACAAGCCGCAGGAGCTGCAGGACAAGCTGGCCAAGGAGATGGAAAAGCTTGGCATCACACTGGGCGGCCCCTATTGCAGCACGACCATCGGCGGCCAGAGCCTTGTCGCCGGGACCGACAAGAAGGAAGACTATGCAAAGCACTACAAGGGCGTCTGCGAGAAGCTCAAGCGGGTGAACGGCAAGTGGTTCCTCGTCGTCCCCGGCGGACTGGTCAAGGGCCTGACGATGGAGCAGATGACCGCCAACCTGATCGAGAACCTGAAGGCGATCATGAAGGAAGTCGAGCCGACCGGATGCATCATGACGCTCGAACCGCTGAACCCGCGCGATCATTCGGGCTTGTTCCTGACGAAAATTCCGCAGGCGATGGAAATCTGTAGAGCAGTGGGCAGCCCTTCGTGCAAGATCGTCAACGATCTCTACCACCAGCAGATCACCGAGGGCGACCTCATCCCCAACATCAAGGCCGCGTGGGACTACATCGCGCACTATCACCTCGGCGACACGCCGGGCCGCAAGGAGCCGACGACGGGCGAAATCAACTACCGCAGCATCTTCAATTACCTCCACGAAAAGGGGTTTGGCGGCGTGCTCGGGATGGAACACGGCAAGAGCAAGGGCGGCAAGGAAGGCGAGCTTGCGTTGCTCCACGCCTACCGCTGGTGCGACGCGTTCGACAGGCCCTACAAAATCTGAATAACCGGGACGCGCACGAATTGTCTTGACGTCATGCTTCATCGCCTGTGCGTTCTTTCGGCAGGTCTGGCCGTGGAACTGCGGTATCCTCAACGATGGGCTGGCGCATTACTGATCATTGCGTGGATTGTTTGCCAATGAACCGACCGGAAAGGCCGTCATGCCCACGGCCAGGTAAGGTTGTAAGAGCGTTTTGGGCGCCGGCATGTCTTGGTTTGCCGGATCGACGGCCACTTGATCCAAAGCGCGAACCTGAACGAAGTCAATTGCCTGGACGCGTCCATGCAGGAAAGGATGCGCTACCCATGGCGGACATGAAGGACATCCCCGACGGAACGCCGCCGGCATTCGCCTACCTGCTGGCCAAGGCGGAGAATTATCTGGAGGTTGGGTCTGACGCCTATCGCGCTGGCGACGCCTTCAAGATGCCCTCCGCGGAATGGCCCCAGCCGCTGCTTGAGGCGGTAGGCCGCGGAATGGAGCAGATATGCCGGTTTCGCGGGCTTTCGCGAGACGAGCCTTTCGAGAACCTCGGCGTAGACGGGTTCTATGCGTTGCTGGCGACCCTGCACTTCAAGTGCGGGAAACAGATGCTGGTTGGGGAACGGGGCGCGGATTTCCTGGACGCGATGTACATGCAGCATCGCATGACCGGGCAGCAGATCGTGCTGTACAACCTGGTGCCGAAGCCGGCCTTGCCGTCCCCCGGAACCGATTGACGCCGACTCCGCCCCAGGACATCATGCCCCTCATGGAAAGCCAGGAGCCGCTGCTGCCGAACGGCCAGTCCCTCATCGCGGCCGCCTACCGCTCGCGGCGGAGCGCATCGAGAAACGACATCATGTCGTCTCTGGCGGCCATCAGTTCTGCGGAACGGTCGGTCATGCAGGATCGCCGTCCCTGTTGGTCGAAGTTGACCTTGGGGGGATGACGACATGGACAAGCAAAGGAACGAGAAGACGGAGAACGCTGAGCGCTGGCTGGCGATGACCTGCCGGTTCGCGCAGCCGCCGCAGAGGCGCCTTGATGACGATGCGCGGCAATGGCTGCGCGAGAACTGCAGAAGCTTGCGCCCGGAGCGGGGACGGCTCTTGATGCCGGCCTGAACGGCGTTTTCATCGTCCACCGCGCCATTCCCGACGACGGGAATGGGTCGCTGACGTGTACTACGTCGGCTCCTCGACCTCCATTGACGCCGCCTCGCGCTCCCGCCGCTGCGCATTAAGCCGCGCCAGCGTCTTCCCCAATCCCCGAAACAGCTCCTGAACGCTGACTCCGGCGTTCGACGCGATGACGGCAATTTCCTTGGCGGCCTCCTCCGCGGCTTCGCGGATATCCTCGTCGCTCAGGCGCAGGACCTCGTCATCGCCGTTGGTCGGCTCCATCGCCGCGGCCCTCCTGTAGTTGCCGTTAGGCCGTCGCAAACGCATCTCTGAGCGCAATGGCGGCCCGCTCGCCGATTTCCGTGTACAGCCTTTCGAGCGAGGCCCTCTTCTCTTCGGGGGTCTTCCGCTCCCATGCAGCCCTGGCTTCCCGCCGCAACTGTTCGCGCCGCTCCGGGGTCATGGTCGCCCTCCGCTCATTCCGTGCTCTCCGGCTTCCATCCCTTCGCCGGGTGCGCTGGATCGCCTTCCGGGTCGTAGTCCTCCGGCAGCCTCCCCCATCTCGACCTCTCGCCCGTCGCCCACTGGTTCCGTCTCCCGGCCAAGGCGTAGAAAGCGTCCTCCATCGAGCAGCCGTGCTCCTCGGATAACTCAGCAAGGGCCTGCAGGATCGCGTCCGAAATGAGTTTCGCGCCGTCAGTCATTCGCATCGCCCTCCTCCTCATACTCTACCGTGCGAACAACGGTGCCCGCCACTCCGGCCGTCGTCTTCTGGTTCTGGTGGAACTCCGGTGCGAAGGCCTTTGGGGTCCCGTTCGGCCCGGGCCTATTGGCGGAGGACAACGAAGATGCCAGCATTCCAATACCCGCCGCACG
>JAPLOD010000218.1 GCA_026692735.1 Planctomycetota bacterium
GCACGCCGGCGTACATGGCCCCGGAGCAGGCTGAGGGCAAGGCCAACCTCGTCGGGCCGCGCTCGGACGTGTACAGCCTTGGCGCGATCCTCTATGAGATGCTTGCCGGTCGCCCGCCGTTCGTGGGCGAGAACGCGCTGCAGGTGATGCGTGCCGCGCTGCATGAGGAACCCGTGCCGCCGCGAGTGTTCACGCCGGGCGTACCGCGCGACCTGGAGACGATCTGCCTGAAGTGCCTGGAGAAGGAGCCGGCGCGGCGGTACACGAGTGCCGCTGAGTTCGCCGAGGACCTGAAGGCTTTCCAGCATGACGAACCGATCAGCGCGAGGCCCATCGGGGCTGTGGAACGGGCGTGGAAGAAGGTGAGGAAGAACCCCGCGCCGTACCTCGTTGCCGCCGTGGCGATGGTGGTGATCGTGGCAGGCACGGCGGTGTTCATGTGGTCGCTGGACCAGAAGAGGCGGGATGCGCTAGCGCAGAAACAGATTGCCGAAGGGGAGAGGGCCAACGCCCTGGCACAGAAGCAGATTGCTGAACAACGCGAGGTCCAAGCAGAGAAGGCGCGCAAGGGTGCGGAAGAACGGCAAGCGGAGAGTCTGGCGGCGCAGGGCGATGCGCTGGGTTTGGCGGGGCGCTGGCCGGAGGCGGAGGCACGCTACAAGGAAGCTTACGAGCTGTTCACAAAGCTGGGACTGTCCACACTGCCCGCCGATTTGGGCATGATGGACCGCTACAGACATTCACCTGTACCGCTCATGACGATCAAGGGGAAAGGCGGAGGCATCTCTTCCGTGGCACTGACGCCGGATGGACGGCAGGTTCTCGCGGGAGGAGCGAATGGCCAGTTGGTGCTTTGGGACGTGTTGACAGGACGCGAGGTGCGCAGCCTCAAGGGGCACCAGGGGAACGTGAACAGCGTGGCTGTTTCACCTGACGGCAAGGTCGCGTTATCAGGTGGCGACGATAAGATGATGCGGCTGTGGGACATGGCGACGGGGGCGGAAGTACAGAGTTTCGGGCATCCGACCACCAAGGTGTGCCGGGTAGCCTTCTCGCCGAATGGTTCGCTCGCAATAGCCGGGTATGGGTCCGGGCCTTGCGAGATATGGGATGTAAAATCAGGAAGCCGCATCCATACTCTGGCGGGGCCGACAGATGGCCACATGCGCGTTGCATTCTCACCAAACGGTACGAAGGTGCTTTCTGGAGCCTGGTGCAACAGGCCGAACAACGTCTCCCTTTATGATGTCGCTACTGGTCAGTCAGTCTGCTCCATGGATGGTGGCTTTAACACTAACGCCGTCGCATATTCGCCTGACGGCAGTACCGTGTTGGCAGCGACTGCCCGTGGGACGTTTCGACTTTGGGATACCACGACTGGCAGGACACTACCGGCTTTGCCATCGCATGCCGGTTCGGTGGAGTGCGCCGTGTTCTTGCCCGATGGGAGTGCGGTTCTTGCCGCTGGCTCCGAGGGCATTCTCAAACTGACTGAAACCGCAACTCGGACAGCCACAAAGTCGTTCTTCGGTCATGGCGACTGTGTAAGGTCAGTGGCTTGTGCAGAAGACGGGCGGCATGCTGTGACTGGCAGCGACGATGGGACAGTGCGTGTGTGGCCTCTTACGAATGGACGGGACCATCGTGTGGTAGTCGTGAGTGCGGACAACAGCCACAGCGCTGCGCTATCACCAGATGGCTACTTAGCCGCGTACCCGGAGTGGCTCAATGTACGCCTGACGGACGCAGCAACTGGTCGTCGGTTGCGTTTGTTGCGGGCGCACGCGAAGAACGTAACGCTCGCACTGTTCTCACCAGACAGTCGGGTGCTGGCATCAGGAGGCGACGACTTCGAGGTGATATTCTGGAGTGTCACGGACGGCGCGCAGATCAGTAAGTCCGGGAAGCTTGGTGGCGAGCCGTTCAGTATAGCTTTCTCGCGGGATGGGCGGTTGGCGTTGTTTGGGGGATTCCGGATGCCGGCGGCAGGATTGGTTGAGATCGAGAGTGCGCGAAGACTGCACTCCTTCCATGTTGACGACGTTCCTTGGGGGTTAGCGTTCGCACCCGACGGACGGACCGCCCTCGTAGGAGACGGTGGGGGCAGTGTAACCTTGTGGGACGTCACGACAGGGTTAGCCAGACCATCCTTCGCGAGTAAAGGGAGTTCCGGCGTCGGGGCCGCTGCTTTCTCACCTGACGGAAGAACCTTCATTACTGGACACTATGACAAGACGATAAGGCTCTGGGACGCGTCCACGGGACAAGTCACCCAGACTTTTCGCGGCCACACAAACGCGGTCAAGAGTGTGCTTTTCTTCGCCGATGGCAAGCTCGCGGTCTCAGGAAGCTGGGACAACACGATCAAACTCTGGCATGTTGGGTCCGGGAGGGAGATGCACACGTTTCTGGGGCATACTGCCAACATAGTAACTGTTAGCCTTTCACAGGATGGCAAAACAATGCTCTCGGCAGGGCATGACAGGAGGCTTCGCTTCTGGGATCTCTCCGCTGCGCATCGATACCGCGAGTTCCTGCCCCGCGTGGAGCAGGCCATCGCCGCGCTCCAGGACAAGCCCGACGACGCGGCGGCGCTGGCCACGCTGGCCGAGTGGTACTACTTCCGCAACTTCCCCGACTGGGCGGCGGAGTTGTGGGAGCGGGCACGCGCAGCCGGGGCCAAAGTGCTTTCGCTCGAACTGGCGCGGGCATACTGGATGAGCGACAAGCCGGCGGAGGCTAAGCGCGAGTTCCTGAAGGCGCTCGAAGCCAAAGAATCGCCGGAGTACTACCTCAAGCTGTGCCTGGAAGCCGTGGACAGCAAGGAGAAGTGACGCTCGATCACGTAGCCCGGAGTCTGTTCCATGCCCGATTTCTCGTTCTGCCCTCAGTGCAACACGAAGTACCGCACAGCCGGCATGCCGGCGTTCAAGCGCCTGCGCTGCAAGAAGTGCGTGCCCATAATGCCAGATGCGCTACTCCTAACTCTTGGCATCGCTCGGCCGACAAGACATCCAAGAGCCACTGCGCCGTTGCCGGCGGCGCGCCGGCGACTATAATCAGGGAAGACACGAACGATCACCCTCTGGAGTTTCGAGGAATGGCCGTCATTATCAACGCGCGGAAGCACGTACACGGCCTGATCCTTTTCAGTGCGTTTGTCCACTGGACCGTCTGCGGCGGCGATGCGGCAAGGATCGAGACGAAGGTCGGCCTGGACCCCAAGACGGCCGGCGTTGAGTACGTTGGCTGGCAAATGGGTGAGGCAGGCTGGCGCGATGCCGGGGAAGGTTCCGAGATCCGCGTCGCGCTTTCGCCGGGGACGTATTACCTGACGGTTACACTCTACGATTCGCAGGCGGCGCAGCACAAGGAGGACAGGCTGAACCTCACGGTCAACGGCAAGGACGTGGGGACGTTTCAGCGAAGCAAGGCCGAGGGATGGTCGGCGTGGAATGTTGTCGTTCCCGCCGACGCTTTCGTGAAGGCCGACAAGCAGGTCCTGCGTTTCGTGCGCACGGGCAAGCCGATCGCCGTGAAGGAAGTGCGCGCGTGCAATTTTTCGCCGCCACCGCCGTCCCGTTTGAAACGCGCGGGCTGGAATGCCTACGCGACGCATTTCATGTACCCGCCCACGCTCTACGTCACGGCCCTGCCCGATGCCGCTTCGTACCGCTGCATTGTCACGGTAGACGCGGTCGAGCACGAGGTGCGGTCGGAGCAGCCTGCTCTGGACCTGACCCCCATCTGGGATGCGCTGCGGTGTGGGCGCTCGCACACCGCGACGCTGCAGGCGCTGGATGCCAACGGCAGACCCATCGAGGCCACAACGGCCGGCTTCTTCAAGATCGCCTCGTTCACGGGCGAGTACCCGAAGGCAACGCGGGAGTACACCGAATCCGGCCGCAAGTGCGCTGAGTATGTTTTTGGGACGCTGGCGCACTGGAAGACCGGCGAGCAAGACCTGGGGGCGTATCCCGACCTGTTCGGCGCCGCCTACATCCGCGTCCTGCTCACGTACGCCGAGCTTGAGCCCAAGAGCGAGAAGGCGCCGGAAGCCGTGGCCATCGCGCAGAAGATCGGGCGGAAGCTCATCGCAAGCAGCACCGGTAACGAGTGCGTGTACGCGCACATGCCGCCGTCGCACGGTCCAGGCGTGCTGCAAGTAAGCCGGACCGCCATGGTCGGCATGGCGTATCTCGACCTTCTCAGGGTCACGAAGGGAACTGAGTTCCTCGACGTTGCCAACCGCATCGCGGACACGCTCAAGGCGACTCAGCTTCCGGAGGGCCGCTGGTATTTCCGTGTGAATCCTGCCAACGGCAAAGTCGTTGAGGATTACACGTCCGATCAGGCCGAAGCGATCTTCTTCCTCGACGAACTGATTGCCAATCACGACCGGAAGGACCTCACGGAGACGCGCGACCGGGCTGTTGCGTGGACCCTCGACAACCCCGTCAAGACGCGCCATTGGCAGCAGCAGTGGGACGATGTCGGGACGTGCGCGCCGTACAGCAACCTAGAGTTCTACGACACAGTCTTTTTTGCCTTGTACCTGCTGAAGCACGCGACGCCGGACAACGGTTACTGCCGGGTCGCCTGCGACTTGTTCCGGTACATCGAAGACCAGTTCGTCCTGTGGGAGAACTCCCGCAACCGCAAGTTCATCACGCCGGGCGTTCTGGAGCAGTACCGGTGTTACGAGGTCATTGACTGGCACGCTGCGCATGTTATCCGCCTCTGCCAGGCGCTGCACGAGGCGACCGGCGAAGATATCTACCTGCGCAAGGCGCAGGCGCTGGCGGATACGCTGACTGTGGTTCAGCACGCGCAAGGCTACTACCCGACGTGGATGCGGTACAAGCCGGCCAAAGACCCGGCTGAGCCGCGGGTGGTTGATTACGGCGGCCTCTGGCCCAACTGCATGTCATACACGGCGGAGATTTTGATGAAGTTTGGCCAATACGTGGCTCGGCGTGAGAAGCGATAGAGGCCCGCTCATGGCTGACTTCACGTCCTGTCCACAGTGCCACACGCGCTACCGCACCGTGGGCATGCCCGTGGGCAAGCGCTTGCGCTGCCGGAAGTGCGAGGCTGTCTTCACGGTCGAGGAAGACGCCGCCAGCACGCCCACGATCCAGAAGCCCGCCGACGGGAAGGCCGACGCCGACGCCCTGCCGGCAGGCATGGGCCAGCAGAGCAGCCTTTCGGTTGCCGGCGTCCAGGGCGGCGTGGTGCTCGGGCAGGACAAGCCGGTCGTCGAGTCGCTCACGGCGGCGACGGGCGACGAGAAGTACGCCGTGGAGGACGAGATCGCTCGCGGCGGGATGGGTGCGATCCTGAAGGCCGTGGACCGCGACATCCGGCGCCCGGTGGCCATGAAGGTCATGCTGGGCGAGGCCGACGAGCGCAAGCGCGCCCGGTTCGTCGAGGAAGCGCAGGTCACCGGCCAGCTTGAGCACCCCAATATCGTCCCCATCCACGAACTGGGCGTGGACAGCGACGGGCGGTTGTTCTTCACCATGAAGCTGGTCAAGGGCCGCAGCCTGGAGCAGGTGCTGAAGGCGATGAAGAACGGCGGCGAAGGCATGTCGCTGGGAGCGCTGCTCAACGCCTTCGTCAACGTTTGCAACGCCGTGGCCTTCGCGCACTCGAAGGGCGTCCTGCATCGAGACCTGAAGCCGGCCAACATCATGCTGGGCGACTACGGCGAAGTGCTCGTCATGGACTGGGGCCTGGCGAAGATCATCGGCGCAGCGGGTGAACGGGAGATCGCGCCATCGGGCCAACCACCGGCGGCGGCCCCAGAGCCTGAGACAGGCGATAGCCCGGACTCGAAGCTCCATCGCATCGTCAGCAGCTTCCGGCAGGAGTCCGGCGTCGAGAAGACGATGGACGGCACGGTCGTCGGCACACCAGTCTACATGCCGCCCGAACAGGCCAGCGGTGAGATATCAAGGCTGGACCAGCGCAGCGACATTTACTCCCTCGGCGCGATCTTGTACGAGATTCTGACGCTGAAGCCACCCGTGGAAGGCAAGACGATCTACGTCCTGCTGAACAACGTCGTCACCGGCAACATCACGCCACCGGAACAGCGCACGCCGGAGCGGCTGATTGCGAAGGAACTGTCCGCCGTCGCCATGAAAGCTCTGGCCACCAAGCCGGAGAATCGCTACCAGACGGTCGAGGAGTTGCGGCGAGACATCGAGTTGTTCGTCGAGGGACGGGCGGTCAGCGCCAAGCCAGATACGGCGTGGGAGACGGTGGTCAAACTGGTGAAGAGGAATAGGACGGCCAGCGTTGTTGCAGCGTCGGCTTTCGTGCTGCTGTCGCTTGGCGGCGGCGTGGCCGCGTGGATCAACTACGAGTCGAGGCAGAGAGCGGAGGAGGAACGGCGGACCGCCTTGGTGGAGAAGAAAAAGGCCGAGGAGAACTTCACGGCCTACAAGGAAGAGCAGGCGGGACGGCGGGCGCAGGCAAAGAAGTCAATCCCGGCGTTCCTCAGTGCGGCCCGACTGTCAGTTAACGAACTGAAGCTCGACGCCGCGTTGCCTCACTTGGATGTGGTCCTGGAATATGATCCTGAGAACGCAGATGCGCGGTTGTTACGCGGCCAAGTCCGCGTTGGCACTGATGACTACGCGGGCGCTGTTGCGGACCTCAGCGAGTACCTGAAAGCTCGTCCGGATGATGCCAATGCCCGGAAACTCTCGGACCTTTGCAGGACGGCTAGGCCGGGCAATCCAGAGCATGCTGCTGCCTTCGCTGACATCTTCACGCGGCAGAAGATGTGGGCGTTGAGCCAAAAAATTGTCGGTTCGGCGCAGAACGTTGGCCGCTCCCGCGAGAAGCAGTTGGAACTCTACCGCAAGCCGATCGAGGCGGCGTGGCGGGGACTAGGTGGCTTCCTGGGAATGGACAACGACGGGAACTGCGTGCTGGATCTTCGAGGGCATAAGCAGGTTAGAGACTTGTCGCCGCTGAAAGGACTACTGCTTAAGACCGCGAGCTTTATGGAAACAAGCGTTTCTGACCTTGCTCCCTTGGCAGGCATGCCGCTTACTGCCCTGAACCTTAATGCCTGCGGAGGTGTAACCGACCTCGCGCCGCTCGCGGGTATGAAGCTCACTTCCTTGGAGCTGGGTGGCGCTCGTGTCGCCGACCTAACCCCGCTGAAGGGGATGCCCCTGACAACACTTAGCCTGTACAATTGTGCGCGGGTGAAAGACTTGACACCCCTTGCGGGAATGCAGTTGACGAGTCTCGAACTTCACGGTTGCCAGGGGATAGCCGATTTCTCTCCCTTGAAAGGCATGCCTTTGAAACGTCTTAGCATCGACGGGACACAATTTAGCGATGGTATGATCCTCGAAGACATGCCACTGACGTCGCTCGATTTGAACGGTTGCGCTCAGCTGAAGGACTTCTCGTTCCTGCGAAAGCTGCAGCTCAACGAACTGCATATGCGCCTATCGGCCTTTCGTGATCTCACGCTCGTTCGCCACATGCCGCTTACGGCCCTTCAGATCGGCTTCACCGGGGTGCAGGATTTGGGGCCGCTGGCAGGGATGAAGCTCGCTGTGCTTGCCGCCGATGGCTGCGGGAATGTGGATGATCTCCAGCCATTGAAGGGCATGCCTCTGGAATCGCTGTCTGTGAACTCTACGAAGGTTTGGGACTTGGAACCGTTGAGGGGGATGCCACTAAGCTCGACTTCTGCCCTTTCTGAGGCGAGTTCAAGCTGCCGGGGCCAGAGCATACAGCAGGGCAGCGCGAAGAGCACGGGGCAATTTTGAGAAGGCATCGTGATGGGGGGACGTTTCAAAAACCCAGTCGGCCCACATCC
>JAPLOD010000219.1 GCA_026692735.1 Planctomycetota bacterium
GTGGCGTTCGCTGGGCTCGAACGGTTTTCTGTTCATGACGCGCCGTTGATGGGCGGATTCCGTGCCGGCGGCGGCCACTGGTTGTGGGATGGCGTCCCCTGGCAGCGCTATCCCGAGTTCGACCTGCTGCTCTTCACCGCCATCCCGCACTGCGCCATGGGTGCGGAGAACTGCTACGCCATGGTCGAGTACGTGAAGGCCGGCGGCGCCGTGATGTTCACCGGCGGAGAGTACGCGTTCGGCAAGGGCGGCTACAACTACACCGTGCTCGAGCGCGAGTTGCTCCCTGTTCTCTGCGCGGAGAACGTGGACACGCGCTACGCGGAGACGCCGCTGCCAATCGAGCCGGCCAACGACTTCGACGAGCTGAAGGCCAAGGTGGACTTCGGCGCCAGGCCGTCGTTCTGGGTCTGGAACCAGGTGGCGTTGAAGAGCGACCCCGCCGTCAAAGTGTTCCTCAGATCCGGCAACCGTCCCGTGCTTGTCGGCTGGCAGGTCGGCAAAGGCCGTGTCGCGTGCCTCCTTGTTGACCACCGTGGCAAGTCCGAGAAGGACGTCACGGCCTTCTTCGACTGGGCCGACTGGCCGGTTCTCTTGCGGGCTGTCGTTGCATGGCTCGCCCCGGACGCGCTCCAGACGCAGGCGGCCGCCGCGCCGGCGTTGTCAGCAGGAGAGGCCAGGAAACTTCTCGACCAGCTCGAGGGCGACGCAATGGAGGACGCGGCCGCCGGCCTGGACGAAGGGACGGCTGCCGCCGGCCGCAAGCCCGCCAAGAGCAGCAAGAAAGACCGCGTGGCGCTGATCGAACGCGCGCTGCAGGGCCGCGGGGCGGAGATCGCAGCGGCGCTGGCCGAACAGCTTGCCACCGTGAGCGACCTGCCGCTCGACACGCGCTTCCGCATTCTCGATTTCGTTCGCGCGCAGCCGCCGCCCAAGCTGGCGGGTATCGCACGGCGCTGTTGCGAGTCCAAGGAGAGCCCGATACGCGGGTGCGGGATGCAGATACTGGCGCTGGCCGGCGACGCGGCGTTCCCCAAGGAGATGACGGGGCCGGCGCCCGGCCTGGAGACCGACCCTCAGGGCCGCACTCGGGATCTCGCGCTGGCTCTGGTGCTTTACAGCAAACCCGATCTGGTGGACGAAGGCCGGCGCCGCCTGCAAGCGTGGAACGCCAGAGAGAACGAGGTCATGCGGAAGTGGACCGACAGCAAGGGATTCTCGCCGGCCGCGCCCGAGCACTCATGCCTGGACGCGGAGGCATTGTTCCAGCGCGTGGCATGGTTGGCGTATCTCAGCCGGCACGACGCCAAGGCCGCAGGTGCGCAGTTCGCTCGCGAGTGGCTTATGACCGCGCAGTATCAGGACTACTGCGACCGCAGCGCCCGCAATCTATGGAGCGACCACATGACGGCGGTGGACAAGAAGCGGGCCGAAGTCAAGGGTCAGGAGTGGCAGCGCTTCCGGACGTACTTCGGAAGACTGCGCGAGCTCACTCGACCTGACATCGAGGCGCTCGTCAAACAGAGTGCCGACCTGGCCGCCGAGGGCTTTGTGAAGGCTCACTTCACGCTCGAATTCCGAACCTGTATGAACGTCCTGGGCAGCTTCGACCGCCAGGCGACGTCGGCGATTCTGGAGCGGCTCAGGAAAGCGGACAACGCGGACCTGGCCGAGTTCGCCGCTTCGCGTGCCGCAACGCGCTGATCACGCGGAGAACAGCGGCGAGGTTACAGGTTACAGGTTACAGTTGTCGTCCGAGGCGGCGGCGCGCCTGCAGTACCGATCCCAGTTGATGACCGGACACCCCTCACCCTACCCTCTCCCGCAGGGGAGAGGGGAAACAGCGTGTCACGCGCTCCTACAACTCAGGGCTGGCGGCTACAACTGGCGGATTCTGGCAACGCACTGCTAACGGTCTGCCCGATTTGGCCGCGTTTCGTTCACGGAAGATCAACAGGAATGACGCATTATGGAAGCGAATGGCGCCGATTGCAACTGCAACCACCCCCCTCTTTTCCCCTCTTTGCCGCGTATTAGGTGGTTGCAGTTGCAATCGGGCCGGGCGCGCCTGCAACCACCCCAAACTTGCATTAACCTATAAGTGGTGTGTGGCGGGCGTGGATTTTTGGACTTGCAATCAACTACGGTGTGGACTGTGGAGCACCTTCCGCAATCTCAAGCAACTGCTGGTCGCGTATGTACGCGACCACTTTTGTCACCTTCTCTTCGCTCAAGCCGTCAGCCCGCAATAAGAAAGCGACGGCCTCAAGCCGGCTCTTGCCCGGGAACTGCCGTACCGCCAGATCGAGCAGTTTTGGTATGAGAATTTCAGGCGGTGTGCCGCGGTCGTCGAGGTAGTCGAGATATTGGTCCGGTTCCTCGGCTACGGCATCCGAGTCAGCGCCCCACCGGAACGGCGTTCTTCCGTCCGGATGAAGAGCGTTGTGAGCAGCGCGGGCAACTAAGTAGGACTGGACAGCCCGATCCTCGTCGCCAACTACCTGCCCCTTCACCAAATAGTCGAGGCTGATTTTGAGGATTGCGGTCAGCGTTTGGAGGGATTTTCGGCTTGGCTTCTTACTCCCGCTTTCCCAATGACTGACAGCGCCTCGCGTGATATTGAGCCGCTGAGCAAGCTCCTCTTGGCGCAGTCCGGCGCGCTTGCGGGCGGCTCGCAGTCGGTCATCAAGTCGGAACACAGCACACCCCAGTTGGTCCAACTCGGACGATACCACGTCCACAGAGTGACCGCAAGTACCAAAGGCCAGAAAGTATCATTTTTTGTCTTGCAATGCTCCGCGTCCTACGGTATCTTGTGTCGTATGGACGCGCGCACGCCGGAAAGGTGCGCCAAAGGACAGGCATGATTCGGCGCGTGGTCAACGTTCTCGGTTTCACCCGTCGCTCGCTGGCGAGACAGACCGGCATTAGCGACGGCACGTTGGCCCCGCTTCTCGCCTATGACCGTGAACCGCAGTTGAAGACACTTCGCAAACTTCTACCAGTGCTTCGCCGGGCCGTAACGCCCGGAACGGCCGCCGATGTTGTCGCGTGGACCGACGATCCATTGCAGTATTCCGAAACGCCCGCCGCGCTTCCCGCGCTCGCGGCCGGCGTGACACCGCCAAGCGCGATGGAGGGAAAGTCACATGAAGAAAAAGAGAACGTGGAAGGCGTACTCGCTACGCAAGCGCCGGCTGCACCCGCTACAGGACAGGATTTCCTCATTCCTGTTGTTGGCGGAAGAGAAGATGAAGAGGACGCCACCGACGGACATGGAGTGGTACATCTGGTTAGCATCGGCGATGAAGGTGCTTATCGAAGAGACGGCGAATCCACCGAAGGCACAGGAGTACGAGGAAGCTGCACTGAGGCGCCTGTGCCACCGTTGGCAGAAAGTGAATCGGGAACAGGTTCAGAAGACGAAACGCATCCTGGTAGAGATCTGCAGAGGCGCCACTTCCGGCGCCTCAACTGTGAGTACACCGACCGCCGCCTCGGCACCCTCTACACCTGCGTGAACCTTGTCGCGGAGATCGCCGCCGAAGCGCGGGAGGAAGGCTTCGGCTTCTGTGCGGCCATGAAAGAACTCGCCCGCCGCGTTAGCGCGTGTCCTTCATCGTGGGGTTTCGGCTATAAGACGAAATCCATCCGGGATCGGCTCATTGACGAGGCCGGCCTGGGACGCGGCGCGCGCAAACTGACTAGCGATGAAATCGGAAACGCCGAAGCGCGGGAACGGTATGCCTCGCGCTTCGGCGGGCCGTACACCCTCCACGTTGCCGATTGCCGGCGCGGCCACGGCAAGACGCGCGACGGCGGGCCGTTCCGGAAACCCCACCATCTTGAAGCGTGGGTGAAGGATTACATCCACGACGATCCACAGAACGCGGCCTTCGTACAGGGCTTGTTTGGCTATCTACCGAGCGTCACGACGATGTGCCGCTGGCTTCGCGCCGAGTACGGTCGCAAGGCGGAGATCAATCGCATCGGGAACTGCAAACCGTATCTCCAGACACGAGGCGTGCGGGGCAACAGGATTGCCGGCTACTACTTTGAACTGGACGCGGCCGGCCAGCCATGCGTGTTTGGCGCGAACGAAGTCGGCAGCAGACGCGACAAAGACAACAAGACGCATCGGTGGGTGTACCTTGCCAGGGACGCGGAATCGGGCCGCATCATTATTGGCGGGCGCGGCGGCGTGAGCGAGTCGCCTGGCTGGCCCGATTTCATAGAACACTTGCTGTGCCACGAATTGAAGTACGCGCCGGCGGTCATTCAGTCTGACCAGGTGGCCGGCCTCTTCGGGCAAGCTCCCGAACTCGCGCCAGGCGGGCCTTGTCCGCTCAGTGATACCGCGCTCTTACTGTTGGCCTGTGAGGTTCAGGCCGTCGTATCTCAGGGCGAATCCCCAACGTCAAAGGCCCGCGTTGAACGCAGCGTGGGCATCTACCGCACACACGCCGATGGCTACTTTGCCGCGCGCCAGGCTGAACGGGATAGGGCGATAGAAGCCGGCCGCGAAACGCGCCTTGAAGCCATGCGCTACCGCTTCATCGAAAACGAGACTGCTTTCGTGTTGAACTTCCTGCCTGACGTTCAGCGCCGGATCGATGAACAACTGATTAACGGCACGGGGAAAACCGCGCTTGAGCTTTGCAGCGGCCCTGCCAGCGTCGCGTGGAGGAAAACGCGGGAGCTTGTAGACGACCCGATGGAAGTCTTCCGGCGCGACATTCAGCCCGGCATTCGCGTTGGCGCCGTGGGTGGCGGCGTTGTCGAGTGGAAAGAGAAGGGCTACAGCCGCGCCTTCAAGCTCACTGCCGCCGAAGACTTCAAGGCCGACGGTAGCCAGGTCTGCATCATCATCCCCGCCGGAATGCTGAAGGCGCACACGCCCGGCCGCGCGTTCATCTACGTCATCCGTCGTGGCAAGAGTAACGGCTTCACTATCGCGCTGGCCGGCACATGCGGCATGATCCTTGACCAGTATGGCAAGGGCGATGCGCAGCCCACGATCCTGCAGGGCTTCGCCGGCAAGCCGTGGGACGAGGAAGCCCGCCGCGCGTTCAAACGCGACAAGGCACGCCGGGCGCACACAGACCGCCAGCGTGAGTTGATTGCAGAGGCCCGCGCGAGACGCGACGGCGACGTTCCCAACATCGGCGACTTCGCCCCAAGCGCTCCCCTGCCTGCAGTGGCGACCGGCACGATTGACGCCGCGCCATTGCCGGCGGGCGAGGAAGGGGGCGCGGATGGCCGCTGAAATCATCCGCAACGCCTTCTGTGTCGCATCGCGCCGGCGCTTGCGTGACAGGATATGCCGAAAGCTTGAACGCTTTGAATGGCTGCGCGCTTCCGGCAAGCGGGAACTGGCGCGCGCCGTCTGTGACGAGATGGGCAAAGCAATCTTCATGGAGTCCGGCCTGGCGTATGAGCGCGGCACTGTGCCGCCTCAGCTTCGCACGGCGCCGTGGCTCCATGTGATCGGGGAGTTGGTACGCGAATTCCCGGGGGAATGGTGGGCTGACGAGGAAAGCCTTTCCACTACTGTTGAGGGTTACCTGTCACGCTCACAACAGCCCGCGCCAATGGTGGCCGGCTGTGAACGATAGGAGGGAGGGAACCATGTTAACGAAGGGACAAAAGCAGTTGCGCGACCTGGCTCTGTTGCCGGCGCGCGGCGCGTTCGACTTCGATACCGTGCTGGCCCAGAACCGGAGCGGCGCCACATCCGTGGTTGTGCCGCTGTTATCCGTCAAGCCGGATAAGCACACCAACCGCTGCATTCACGTTCACGCGGCGGGCGGGTTCGAGGCCGTGGACAACATCGCGCTGCAGGCTGGCACGGTGTCGAATCCCGCCGCGTGGTCCCGGACGCTCTTCGTGGCTCTGGCCGCGCTGTCCGGGCCGGAACGCTGGCCGGTGTGCCTGTTGCTGGATTCAGCCGAGTTGATGAAGACGGCCGATATGGCCCGGCTGGCGCTGGCGCTCGATTGGGTGGCCCTGCACAGCAAGCTGTCTGTGCGGGCCGTGCTGCTGTGCCGGCAGGTGAAGGTCTGGAAGAACAAGGAACAAGAGCGCCGGCCGGAATGGCCAGTGCTTCCCGACGTGCTCAGGGACCGCATGGTCGGAATGAAGAAGCACTACTACACGCTGGAGCGGTCGGAACTGGAGAAACTCCCAGCGCGTGAGCTGCCGTGCAGTCTGTTTGAATCGGCCGCGTAGAGCGGTTTCCTGAGCCTGTGGCGCTCCCGCCAGCGCCACGGGCACGGAAACCGGACAAGGGACAACGATGCAGCCTGGCGCGTCTGGAGGGCCGCGCCAGGCCAACGGTGGAAGGGTCTGACAATGGCAGGCGCAAGCGACATCAAGGCCGGCGGGGCCTATATCGAAATCTCCGCTAAGACTGACGCCTTTGAGCAGGCACTCAGCAACGTAGACAACCGGATGAAGGGATTCAGCGGGAGTATGGCCAGCGCCGGCGCCGTGGCCGGCGTGACCGGCGCAATCTGCATGAAGGCTGTTGAGGCAATCGGCGACGCAGTGCAGGGCGCCATGACGCGCATCGTGGATGGCGTCAGCCAGGCCAGCGACCGAGCGAAAGGGATGGAACGCCTGGCCAGCCGGCTTGGCACAAGCGCGGGCGC
>JAPLOD010000220.1 GCA_026692735.1 Planctomycetota bacterium
CGGCCTCACCCTGTCCTCGGTGAAGCCCGACCGCCCGGAATCCAAGGGACAGGTGAAGGAGATTCATGTGCAGGCCACCGGAACGGGGCCCATGGAAGCCGTCGCCAGGTTCCTCTGGAGGATGCACTCCGCTTCGTTCCCTCTCAAGATCACGGAGTTCCAGCTCGGCTCGCGAACCGACGGCACCAATGATTTGGCCCTGCAGCTCAAGGTCTCCACCCTCTACTACGCAACCGAAGTGAGGGTCGCAAAGGCGGAGAAGCCCGGCAACGGAGGCGCAAGATGAAGGCGTGGGTCGTAGCGTTGATTGCTGGCTGCGTTGCGAGCCAGGGCTCAGCATCCGATGCCGGGGCGCGGCCGCAGGGGCTCGCACCGGCGTTCGAGCGCTACCAGGTGCTGGTGCAGCGCAACATGTTCGCCAAGGACCGCGGACGCGCGCGTGACGAAGCCCGCGCGGCGGAGCAAAGCAAGGACGGCGCGCCCTCAAAGCCGGAGGCCGAGACGGTGCTGGTCGGCATACTGCAGAAGGACGGCCAGCTCGTGGCGTTCCTCGAGAACTCCAAGGCCGGGACCGTGCAGGCAGTCCAGAAAGATGATCCGATCGGACGCGGCACCATCGCCGCGATCACACTCGACAGCATCGAATACGTCTGCGGCGACACGAGCCTGACTGTGACCATCGGGAAGAGCCTGGACGGCGGCACACCCACCAAGCTGGGCGAGCTCGCCAAGCCGGCAGGGGCCGGAGCGAGCGCCGGCGCGGGCTCGGCCGACAGCAATTCCGTTCTTGAGCGGCTGCGCAAGAAGCGACAGGAGGAGATGAGCAGATGACGAACGAGTGTGCTCGTAAGGAAAGGCGTATCGCCCGCCCTGCGCGGGCGCCGTCCGCTGTCCCGTGCCTCTGCGTGGCTGCCATCGTCTCCGCTCTGCTCGCGCCTGTCCTGCGCGCTGAGGAGCCGCCCGCGCCCACGGCCCAGAACATCAAGATGAACTTCAAGGACACCCCCTTGGAGACGGTGCTGGAACAGCTTTCCGAGATGACGGGGCTGGTGGTCCTCAAGGACGCCCCTCTCGAAGGCCGCATAACCATTATCAGCAAGCAGGACATGAACGTGGACGACGCCGTGGCGCTGCTGAATTCCGTGCTGAAGGAGAAGGGTTACGTCGGCCTCCGCACCGGGCGGGTGCTGAAGCTGGTGAAGCTCGAGGACGCCAAGAAACGCAACATCCCCGTGCGGACCGGCAACGACCCGGCGCAGATCGAGCCGAGCGACGAGGTCTTCACGCAGGTGATCCCCATCAAGTACATTGATGCGATTCAGCTCAAGAAAGACTTCACGCCGATGATCCCGTCGTATGCGGACCTTTCCGCCAACGCGAGCAGCAACAGCCTGATCCTGACGGACACGGGCGCCAACATCCGGCGCATTGCCGAGATCATCCGCGCCATGGACACGCAATCCACCGTCGTGGCCGAAGTCAAGGTCTTCCAGCTCAAGTACGCCAACGCCTCGAGCGCCGCCCGGCTCATCAACGATACCTTCAAGGAGGAAGGGCAGGCCCAGGCGCAGCAGCAGAATCTTCCGTTCTGGATGCGCGGCGCGGCGGCCTTCACGGGGCGTGGCGGCGGCGGCGGCGGCGGGCCCTTCGGCGGCGGACCCTTTGGCGGCCCTGGCGGTGGCCCTGGCGGCGGCGCGGCGGGCGCGGCCCAACAGGAGCAGGGGCAGCGCATCCGCAAAGTCACGGCGTCCGCCGACGACCGCACGAACGCGGTGGTCGTGTCCGCCAACCCCGAGACCATGAAGATCATCGCCCAGGTGATCAAGGACCTGGACTCCAACCCCTCCGAGGACCAGGCCGTCTTCGTGTATAAATGCAAGAACGCGCAGGCGACCAACCTCGAAGCCGTGCTCAACGCGATATTCGGCGTCCAGGGCGGAAGCCTGTCGCGCTCAGCCACCACCCAGCGAACCTCGACAGGCGTCGGCACGAATGTGCAGCGGGGCGCCTCCTCCAGCCGCCTGCCAGGGTCCAGCGTCAGCGGCGGCGGCACCTTCGCGCAGCCGTCCAGCGCCACACAGGGCCAGTTTTCCAGAGGGGGCAGTGCAGGCAACCTGCCGGCGGGCCTGCAGAGCGGCGACCTGACCGGCCAGGTGTACGTGGTTGCGGACACCGACAGCAATTCGCTGATTGTGCTGACCGGTTCGAGGAACTTTGAGAAGGTCAAGGCGATTCTGGCCGACCTGGACAAACCGGTGCCGCAGGTGCTGATCAAGGTGCTCATCGCCGAGGTCACGCACGACAAGAACGATGATCTCGGCGTGGACATATCCGTGTTGACGAAGGGCACGATGAAGTCGCTTGTGACGGATCTGGGTGTGGCCGGCGCGACCGGCGGCCTCATTACGAAAGTGGTGGAAAAGGACCTCACGGCCACGCTGCGCGCGCTGGAGGGCGTGGGGAAGCTCGACATCCTGTCCCGGCCCTACATCATGGCCAGCGACAATCAGCTCTCTTCGATCACGGTGGGGCAGGAAGTCCCCTTCATCATCAGCAGCCGCACCACGGACACGGGACAGACCATCAACACCATCGAGTACCAGGACATCGGCATCATCCTTAACGTGACCGCGCATATCAATGCGGAAGGGCTTGTGATCATGGACGTGGCGCCGGAAGTGTCCAGCCTCACCGGCACCACCGTGCCCATCTCGGAGAACGTGAGCGCGCCAGTGTTCGCGAAGCGCTCCGCGCAAAGCCGCGTCGGAGTAAGAGACGGCCAGACGGTCGTGATCGGCGGTCTGATGGAAGACAGGAAGACCGAGAATGTCAAAGGCGTTCCCGGCCTTAGCAGGATTCCCGGACTGGGTGCCCTGTTCCGCCGCAAGACGACGGATACGTCCAAGACGGAACTGCTGATCTTCCTGACGCCGCACGTGGCACAGGAACCAGGAGTGCTGAAGAGCATTGCGGAGCGGGAGGAGGCTGCGTTGAAGCTGGTGCCCAAGGCAGTCACCCCCGGCGCCTTCCAGGACCACATGGACGGAATGGCGCGCGGCGGCGAATTCGTGCCGCCTGAGGAGCCCGTTCCCCCGAAAGATGATCCGCCCGCGCGGGCGCCGGTCGTGGAACCCAAGCCGGAGTGACGCCGGCAGGGCGGACGCCAGTGTT
Source organism: Planctomycetota bacterium (assembly GCA_026692735.1). GTDB lineage: Bacteria > Planctomycetota > SZUA-567 > H5-PLA8 > H5-PLA8 > JAPLOD01. The sequence continues at coordinate 3,172 of JAPLOD010000220.1, forward strand.
CCGCCCCGTTGCCAGGGAGCGGTCGTCGCGCTGGAAGGACGGCGGCACGTTCAGCACCGCCGGCGTCACCTGCGCCTCGAGCAGATCGCCGATGCCCATGGTCAGGATAGTTTCGTGCGCGTCCGCGTTATTCCACGAATCAAAAGGTTTCGTGCACGACCCCGTTTTTCCCCGTTTTTCCGTTTTTCTGCAGTTTTAGTTGCCGAACTGCCTACCGCCTCCGTATAACACTTAATGAATAGTGGCCGCACGCAGTGGCACCGAACGAAGGATTGCCGGGGAGACTAACGCAACTAATGAGGGGCAGCAGAATAGATTTGCCACTGTCCCCAGAACCCAGGAAGGGCGTCTTGTGCTTCGCACCCGGCCCGGTGGGCCGGGCCACCCGCGAGACCATTGCTCAAGGAGGGAAACATGCCCACAATCGTAGAGGTTCGGCGCAGCTTAGCTGTGTTCGCCGATGTCCTTTCTTCGCTTCCAGCAGGAGAGAGAACTAAGCAAACAGCCTCGGGGCAATACGCCGAGCAGTTCAATAAATACTTGGCGCTTGCCAGGCAGGTTCTGCCAAATGTGGACGCTCACTTATGGCCCAGCGACGTTATTATCAGACCAATGGTGAGGCCTGGCGAAAAGGTCACCGAAGCTCACTACGCAGAAATCGAAACCTATGCGCGGCTGGCTCTCGCCCAATTTCCACCAGAAGAGCGGGAACTTGTGTTCAGTGCCAGCGAGCAGCAGCCATGAAGAGCGCCTGGCGTTGAGGTGAGCGCGGTGGGCCACCCCGAGCGCAGCCCGGGGTGGGTTAGCGAAGCGAACAAGAAGCTGCACCTTGAACGTCCACACGCATAATAACCTACTCCTTGCATTTGAGCGCGCAAGGCAGAGCTTCTTGTGGCCTTCGGCCACCCGGCCCGGCGGGCCGGGCCACCCGCGACTACTGTTTCTTGACCAGATCTTGGGCCGATGAAATCTTTTGGCCTGCAACACACCACGCTGCCTGCATTGGGTCTGGGCCGTACTTGGCGAGCGCCTGGGATTCTTGACGCATCTTATTGAATAGAGAGTCACCTTCTGTATAGTCACCTTTTCTTTTCAACCCAAGGAGACACAAAACGGTGTGTTTGTTGGTGGCGTCAGTTTTCCATTTGGTGGCCAGCTCCTCCAAAATTTGGGCGGTTGGCCTAAGTGTCCCGTCGTTACTAATAATTCCAACCTTGCTTTCATGGTACAGATCCATCATCATGTGCGGGTCTTCCAGATGCACCCTAAGTTCCCAAAATGGTCCTGCCATGCGGTAATGCTCCACTGCCTCGCCAAGGAGTTTATTGAATTCGGGCGAGGCGTCGGCACCCTCAGAAGCAAGGTAGACTTGGAGGTCTCCATTCAAATCGGAGACGCTCTTGTCGTAATCCATTTTGTTCAAGCCGGAATTGAGCCTGCCATGGAATCGGACAAACGATGCGAGAGTGTTTTGGGCTGCTTTTGTCGCCAGTGGTTTGACTTCTTGCTTCGCGCAATCACGAGTGTCTTGCGCTGCTCCTGTCGCCAGTGGTTTGACTGCTATTCGCTTCACCACATCCCGTCCAAACCATCCGCCGACGGCTCCAATGATGATTCCGAAAAACAGCGCGATCACGGGGAGAAACAGCGCGTTGTTTCGCAAGGTGTCCCCTCTCTGCATTAGCCAGTCTGAGTTTGCGTATCTGCTGCCTCATACCCCGGCTGGCGCCGCAGTGTGTCGGAAATCCGCGGGTAGCCCATCCCGAGCGCAGCGCGGGGTGGGTGAGCGAAGCGAACAAGAAGCTGCACCTTGAACGTCCACAAGCATGATAACCTGCTCCGTGCATTTGAGCGCGCAAGGCAGAGCTTCTTGTGGCCTTCGGCCACCCGGCCCAACCGCTGCGCTCTGGGCCGGGCCACCCCGCGCTGCCTTGCCTCCGGCGCCCTGTCAGGGCGCGGGGACGGTGGGCGCGCCGGTTTCCGGGGGCGCGGCACGCCTGCGGCGTGCCGGCCCCCGGCTAATATCCGGCACCCCTTTCGGGGTGAACAGCGAGCACACAACGATGTGGGGAATGACAAGGGGCCGGGGCATCCGGCCCATGATCACGGGCAGGATGCCCGTGCCACAGTGAATGGCCGTCCCGTACGGAACAACATAGAATAACATCTATTCTTAGGTCTTTTCGCGACACTGAGTCACAAACATGCGTCAATCGTCGTTGTATATATGGGATCAATCTGTATACAGAGCGCGTATGAAGTCAGGGAACAGCGAACGCCCAGGGGCGCTCCCGGAACGCCTGTTTACGGCGGCGGAAGTCGCCAACTGCTACGGCACATCGGCGCGCACGATCCTGCGGCTGGCGCGGGCGGGGCGCATTCCGTGCGTGCGCTTGACGGCGCGGCTGGTGCGGTTTCGCGCCAGTGACGTGGCGGCGTTGATCGCGGAAGCGCAGGCGCACCGTTCGACGCTGGCGGGCCGGCACGACGGTGTTTCCGCGAGACGGGCCGCGGGGCCGCGGCGGGGGCGGAAGCGGCACCTGTCGGAACCGGGCGTCATGGAGCGCGTGGAAGGCCGGGACGACGCTGCGGAGTGAGCGCGGTAGTCGGTGGTCATTTGTCACTTGTCATTGGTCATTCGTCATTTGTCATTATTCATTGGTCTGGACAGCACGGCTACAGGTTGGCGGCGCGGGGCCGTTGGCGCCGAAGGTGCCAGGGAGATTAGCCGGGGGCCGCGTCGCGCGGCGACGCGTGCCCCCGGATCAAAGCGTCCCGTGCATGCGCGCCCTGGAAGGGCGCGGGAGCTGTGTTGCCTTGCCGCCGGCGCCCCTCCAG
>JAPLOD010000221.1 GCA_026692735.1 Planctomycetota bacterium
CGCGAGGAGCGTGGCGGCGCGTTCGGCTCCATCGCGCTCAAAGGCGTCAACGATCCCCTCATGCTCCCTGGCGATCTCGACGGGGTCCACAGCGGCGAGGTAATCCATGATGGCGCGGGTGCGGACATCGAAGGCGAGAGACTCCCACTGTTTGCGGAGGATGCGGTTGCCGGACGCCTCGATGATCTCGCGGTGGAACGTCTGGTTGGCCTGCTGGAAGGCGACGAAATCGCGGGCCTTGGCGGCGTCAACAATGTCCTGGACGGCGCGGCGCATGGTGGCGAGGCGCGCGGGGATGGCGGGCGCGGCGAGGCGCGCGGCGAGGGATTCGAGCGCAGCCCGGACCTGAAGGGCCTGAATCGTCTCGGGGATGCTGACCTCGCGGACCCAACCGCCCTTGTGATGGCCGGACTCCAGAATACCCATGGCGACCAGCTCGCGAATGGCCTCGCGGACGGGAACGGAACTGACGCCGAGTTCGTCGGCGACGGCGGCTTCGACAACGCGGTCGCCGGGGGCGAGGACGCCACTGCCGATGCGGCGCAGGAGTTCGTCACGGACCTGTTCGCGAAGGGAGGTGCGGCTGATGAGCATTCCTGTTCTCCTGGACTCTTATGTAATATATAATATAAACGATTTCACTGTCAAGGGGAATTCCGTGGAATTCTCGGACCTGTACGGGGGTAGTATCTGCACCACGTGCAGTTCTGGACAGAGACAGGCGGACACGGCGGGCACTTGGCCCCGCGGAACGCCCTCCTACAGCGACCAGCCATCGCGGTAGGGGCGGCGGAGCAGCGCGTCGGCCTCGGGGTTGTTGACGACCTTGCCTTCGAGCGGGTCGTATTCCAGCTCCTGGTCGAACTGGGTGGCGACGTTGCCCAGGAGCAGCATCTCCATGTAGGGGCCGGTGCTGCTGAAGCTCGACCACGTCGTCCACTTGTCGTCGCGAATGTTCTGCAGCCAGTCAGGCTCCGGCATGCCGCGCGACTTGGTCAGACGCTTCGGGCCCTTCGTGTCCACGCCCTCGAACTGCTTCGCGGGCAAGAGGTCAATCGTGTAGTTGTGGCCGGTGGCATGCAGCCTGCCTTTGCTGCCGAGGAGGAACGCGCCGGCGAAGTCGGACCACTTCTTCTTGTCCTCCTTCCCTTTCTCCGGCTCTTTCTGGTCGCCCCAGTCAGCGGGAGCGCCGACCAGTTCCTCAAGCTTCTGCTTCCAACCGGGCGCCATGCCGCCGTTGACCCAGTGAATCGTGACCGGCGGCAACTCGCCTCGCGCGGGGATCATGTAGTCCACCTTCTCCCACTGCGGGAACGAGAGACGGTTGATGCCGGACACCTCGGCGCGCACTTTAAGGCGCGGCTTGGCGGCCGGATCCGCTTTCCACAGGGACGCGATCTTGAGCGCCAGGAACGTGAGGTAGGTGGTGTGCGAACCCCACATGCCGATCTGGCCCGTGCCGAACTCCCGCCACATGCTCCACCCCAGCCACGCGGCGTGGAAGGGCCGGTCCTTTATGGGTCCGAGCCACAGGTCCCATTTCAGGTAGTCCGGCGCCGCCTGCGTGCCCTTCGGCAGTTCCTTCTTGTCCGCGCCGCCGCCGGAATTCCAGACGTAGACTTCCTTGATATCGCCCAGCACGCCGTCCTCGATGAGCTCCACGCCGCGCCGGAACTGCCCGCCCGACGAGCCCTGGTTCCCAATCTGCGTCACGAGCTTCTGCTTCTCCGCAGTCTCGCGCATCACGCGCGCCTCATACACGCAGCCGGCCATCGGTTTTTCGACGAAGGCGTGCTTGCCGGCTTTCATGGCGGTCACGGCGGCGACGGCGTGGGTGTGGTCGGGCGTGGCGACGATGACGCCCTCAAGCTCCTTGGCCTTTTCGTCGAGCAGCTTGCGGAAGTCGTGGTACTTGGGCACGTCAGGCAAGGCCTTGTAGGCCACCTGCGCCTTGCTTTCGTTGACGTCGCAGAGGGCGATGAGGTTGGCCTGTTTCGGGATGACCTCCGCGTACCATTGGCCGCGCCCGCCGCAGCCGATCAGCGCGACGTTGACCTTTTCGTTGGCGGCGTAGGTGCACGACTGGCTGGCGGAGACGAACACCACGCCAGCACCCAGGGCGGCCTTCCCGACGAACGCTCGGCGCGTGATCTTGTGTCCCATGGCAGGTATCCTCCTTCGGGACAAGTGAGAATCGGATCGAAGCGGAGCCTGTTCCTCTTCGCTACTGCGCTAGGGGTGTTGGGGTGTTGGTCAGGTTGCACGGGAGCGGATCCCCCTGGTGGACTATACACCGGGATCGGGACGCGGACGCAGCGGAAGCAACCGGCCCTGCGCGGCGGGCGAAACGAACTGGCCACGTGAGGACCCAAAGCACGGACGCGTCCCGGGGGCGGAGACAGGCTACCGGCCGTCCTCCGTGCGCCTCGGTTCAGACTGCCAGGAAAATGTGCTGCAGTGCGAGCTTGCGCTGCGTCGGAGCACCTTTGTCCAGGTGATGCCGTGTCTGATGGACGTCTTTCTCTTTCGGCAGGAAGCGCGAGCTTTCCCACTCTCCGCCACTTTCAATGCAAAGACGAGTACTGTGCTTCTTGATGAGGCTCGCAACGTTTTCCTTCGCGTCAACAACGTTGCCGTCCATCACGTAGCCAAGCATTGCCCCATGAAACTGGCCTGGAGCGTATTTCCCGCTGATAAAACGCCCCATTCCCTCTTCGCCGACGTAGTCGCTCGTGTTATGGTCCAGGCCAGAGTCTCTCGGGATGCGCAGGCGCTTGCACTCGAAGGCCAGATACGCGTCTTCATCGTTGCCCGCGAGGAACTTGAAGTCAAGCCGCGCGGGGAGTGGGCCATCCGGTCCAAGAGGGGTAACCTGGAAGTGGATGGAGAAGGGGAGTCGGCGGGCTTTCTTCGCGCGCTTCAAATGAGCGGCCAATCGCCCCGTAATGGCATTCTCCAGTTCATCCCGGTCCGGCCGCGGCAGAATCGGCCACGTATCGAGCACGAGCCTCAGTCCGTCAGGGATCAGTTCTTCCGGGAAGAACTCATAGTAGCCGTCGGCGGCGCCCGCCATCATGGGGATCGCCCCCGGCGTTGCCGGACGACTTCAGCGAAGATTTCGTCGGCATCATTGAGGGCGGCAGTGCGCGTCCACTGGACGAGAGTGGCGGGCTTGAGCAGGTGAACGCGCGAGCCGTCAAAGAACGTGACCGCACGCGGATACTCAAGACGGCCCTGGCTCTGACGAGCGGCATCATAGATGCGCGCCAATAGCGCTTGCGCCTTGGCATCTGCGTGGGCGAAACGGAAGGGCCGAGGATCGTTGACCTGCTGAAGCGTCAGAAGCACAAAGGGCTTTTCGCTGAAACGCACGGCAGAAGCTTGGACGCGGGATACGCCTCCTTTGGCCCATTCGTTGAGCGTCGCAGTGAGCGTTTCAGCATACGTGGCAAGAGCTTTTTCCCCGACGAATGCGAGCGACGGTACGGCCGCCTTCCGGTTGGGGGGTGTTGAGCTTGGCTCGAATATGTTGTTGGTGTCCTCAACGAGCGCGATCTCTTCGTCGGTTAGGTCAAAATAACGGTACACCTCAGGTTCGAGCTCTGCCTGAAGCTCTGCAATCTGCCGCTGCCGTCTCGCGGCGAAGGCCTCCTCGGTATCGGCCGCAGGATCCCACTCGGTGCTGGCTCTCAAGTCATGAAGACGCCGGGAATCCTGTGCGAGCGTCTTCTGCAGCGCCTTGGCGGCTGAGGCTACTTTGGCAACAATAGCCTTCGCCTCGGGATGTGCGGAGTGGTCACCGGGAATGGGGAACGGTAGTTGGAGCAGTTCGAACAAGTGGACCTTGTCGCGCTCCGTGCCCCAGTTCGCGGCGGTGTGGAAGAGATAGTACCTGGCCAGACTTGAGCGTAGATAGGCGGTGAGGAAGAGCAGTAAGTCCGCATCTGCTGCGCGTTTGGCCGGTTCGGAAGAGGCAACGGTGATGGACTGAAGAGAGTGCTGAAACAGCACCGGGAAATCACAGAAGGCGACCTTGCCAAAGCCCTGACTAGCGACAACAAGCGGTGGCTCGAAGAGATCCGGGTGGCGCGCAAAGTATAATCTTGGGAGTCGGTTTCCGACAGGCTTGCAGTCATCCGGAAACACAAACATCTGGATACAATCGGTGCGTGCGTCGAGGAAGAGGCGATCTTTCTTCCACCAGGGGTACTGTGGCTCTTTGCATTTCAGCTTTGTATCAGGCTGTACCCCTTGGCCCTTGAGCCAACGCGTGCGCCTTGCGGGTGCCCGATACGCCGTGCAGGCAAGGCGGCCGAGCCTCGGCATATCGTCGAGCAGGTCGAGCAGCCGCAGATCACGCGGTGAGCCAGAGAGGTAACGCTTCCAGAGCTTTGGGGCTTCCTTTCGATCCGCAGCAGCAAGGACAGCATCCTGCCGCAATCTCTTGCGGTCGTGCGGAAAGATGGTCACCACGCCATCGCGGCAATCCGCTCCGGAGACCTTCGGCGTCTCATAATCGAACCGATGCTCCGCGTCGGGGGCAGCATTCAGGAAGCGTACGATGAGCGCTGGGCATTTCGCGTGCTCGAACAGGATGAAGCGGAAATCCGAGAGGTTGATGACGCGCTCCAGCGTCACTGCGCTGAGCCACTCCCGCTGGAGTTGGTCAGTCTTGTTGAAGAATACCTTTGCGGGCAGCAACAGGCATCCATGGCCTCCGTCGCGAAGATGCAGCGACGCGTGCTGCATGAACTCCCAGGCCTTCTGCTTAGTTCCCCGGTCTGACCACGGCGGATTGCCGATAATCACGTCGAACTGCTGTGTCACAGTGTCGCGCCGGAGGAAATCGCCCTGCACCACCGTCGGGGAATGTGTTTCACGCCAGGTACTGCCTGTGTAGTGCATGAGCTTCGGCAAGATCTTGTCGTGCTTCCGTCTCGCACGTCGTTGAAAGTCACGATAGAGGTCGCGGGGTTCGAAGTGATCCAGGAACGCGAGGTAGAGACTGAAACAAGCGATACGGCAGGCGGTGCGCTGGATGTCAATGCCGCAAAGCTGCCTGTGCAGAATGCCGAGCAACGCGTCGGCGCGCTGCTTATAGGTGGCTAAAGGATGATCATACTCCCAGCGGGACGCCAGTCGGTTGAAAAGCGTGACTAGGAAGACGCCGGAGCCACATGCTGGGTCCAAGTAGCGGCGAGCATGCCAGCCCGTATCGCCGGCGATGGCAACATCTACGGCCATCTCGGCGAGGTGGCGCGGGGTATAGTACGCGCCCTGCTTGTGCTTGCCCTCAGCGTCCTCTTTCGTCAGGAAATCCTCGTAGATAGCACTGATCGTCTCGACAGGGATCACACCGAAGTCGTAGGCCCAGAAAGGAAGGCTTTGCTGTCCCGTGGTCACGTCGCCGACAGAGAAGAACAGGCGCAGGGCTGTGTAGCCGGACGTCCTGATCTTTCTCCGTTCCGTTCCGAGGGTCTGATCGAACATGCTGCCGTTGAACGCTCGTCCGAGTCGTCGGAAGAGCCGGTAGAGGCGGTCGAGACCTTCACTGCTGTTGTACGCCTCTAGCAACTCGCGGATGCTGCGAACGTTGTCGCCAACGTCGTCCTCGTAGTCCGACCAGTTGATGATCTTGCGGTCGGTGAGATAGCAGAGGAAGATCAGGCGACCAAGAAGAGCGTGGGCAGCTTCCTCCCTCATCCCTCCCGTGGCAGAGACGAGTTTATCCCGTGCGGCGCCAAGATTGCGCAGGAGGCATTCGTCAACAGCCTGCTTCTGGTCAAAGTGGTCGGGGTGCCTCGTGTAGAACTGCCCGGAGGCAATATCGTGCAGGAGGTCCTCGAGTTCGAGAAGGTCGGCGATGTTCTTGAGGGGCGCTTCTATGAGTGCCTTCGGCTGTTCTGTCGCGTCGCCTTCCTTCACGGGTTGTGCTTGGCCGGAGTAGATGCGCAGACGGTCGGGGTCCGCGAGGATAAGGACAGTCGCGATTCCCTGATTCCAGAAGATGCGGTGCAGCCGATTGGCGTCCACCCATGAGAGCGGTTTTTCGTAGCGGCGGAAATAAACGGTGGGGCGGTCATCAACACACATGACGCCCGTGATGCCGAGGACGTTCGGCTCAAAAGCACGCAGGATGTGGTGGGCGTAACCGAGAAGTGCAGGTTCCCGTTTTACTTCGTCGGCGGAGCGAAAATACGCCCACGCCCCGGTTCTTGCGCCAGGCGAGCGACGGGCCAACGGTTGCGCTCCAACAGGCATGATACTTATTTTACCCCTAAACCGCGGCGCCGCCACTTCAAGATATTGGCACGTCATGTACGCGCGGTCTTACCTCTGGTTTGCCCCTCGGCGCTGGGCCAGCAGCCATTCATAGAAGGCCGGGTCGTTGTAGGTCGCGGTCCAGGAATCGTGGTCGGCGTCGGGGTAGACGGTGAACTTGGGATCGGCGCCCGCTTTCTTCAGCGCATCAACCATCTCCTGGGAGTCCTTCAGCGGAACGGTCTTGTCCTTCGCTCCATGGAAGACCCACACAGGCACATGCTTGATCCGGTCCACCTTCTTCGGATCGCCTCTGCCGCATATCGGCGCTAACGCGGCGAACCTGCCGGGATACCGGAAGGCGAGCTGCCACGTGCCGAACCCGCCCATGCTCAACCCCGTGACGTAGATCCTGTCCTTATCTATGCGGTAGCGCGAGACAACGTCGTCCAGCAACCCATCAAGGGCGTCGAGCTGCAGTTCGCCCGGCCACCAGCCGTCTTCCGGACATTGCGGCGAGACAATCACAAAGGGAAACGTCTTGCCTTCCTTGGCAATGAGCTTGGGCGGACCGTGGACCTTGACCTTCTCCAGATCGCTGCCGCGTTCGCCCGCGCCATGCAAGAAGAGCATCAACGGCCACTTTGCCTTGGCGTCCTGGTGGCCCGGAGGCAGGTACAGCAGGTAGTTCAGGCGCACCGTCTTCTTGATTTCTTTCTCAAACGACTGCGCCGACTGGCCCGCCGCCTGCGGCTCGCGCTCGTCAACGGGCGTGCATCCCGCGATGTACACAACTACGACCAGCAACACGGGGACGGCGATCCGCAGCTTCATGGTGGGTGGCCTCCTGGCGTGGCGAGCATAAGACCGCCGGGGCTGGCGGGTGTCAAGCGACGGTAGGCTACAGGCCACAGGCTGCAGGATACAGGGCACAGGGAGCCGGACACAGCCGGTAGGCAACGGGGGGGGCACCTGCGTGCAGTCTTGGACACGGACGCGCGGCGGCTCGCGGCGGGGTACACTGTAGGGGACGGCGTGGCGCTCACGCCCAAGGAGACACCCAATGGGCAGGTACCTCGCTCTTGCCGCGGCTACGGTCTGGCTCTGCGGGGTCGGATTCGCCGCCGCCGCCGACGACCCCAAGCCGGACTTGGTGCCGCTCAAGCTGCAACTGCCCAGGCCGATGTTCATCGGCACGCCGGTGAACTTGAAGACGCCAAACCTCGAGAAGCCCAGCAAGGAGCGACGGCCGGACCCGCTGGTGCCCGCCGGCACGACCAACGTGGCGCTCAACAAGCCCGTGACCTCCAGCGACAACGCGCCTACCCTCGGAGACCTCAACCAGGTGACCGACGGCGACAAGGAGGGGATCGAAGGCAGCTACGTGGAGATCGGCCCCGGGAAGCAGTACTTCCAGATAGACCTGAAAGAGCCGTACCGGATCTACGTCATCGTGGTCTGGCACTACCATAACCAGGCGCGCGTCTACCGCGACGTGGTCGTGCAACTGGCCGACGATGCGGAGTTCAAGACCAACGTCCGAACGGTCTTCAACAACGACGACGACAACTCGTCGGGCTTTGGTGTCGGCAAGGACCACGAGTACATCGAGACGCATGAGGGCCGGCTGATTGACGCCAAGGGACAGACCGCCCGCTACGTGCGGCTCTACACCAACGGCAACACCACCAACGACCTGAACCACAGCACGGAAGTCGAGGTGTACGGGAAGAAGTGACGGCGGCCGATTCTGAATTCTGAACTGCCGCTGTCAAAGCCCATCAGACTTCCGCTCGCGTCCTCAGGATGTCCCAGTACGCGCCGCGCGCGCCCGCCGCGATGGCCTGAACCAGCTTCGTGTTGGCGTTGTAGTTGTGGTCCTTGGCGCCCGGTCCGCCGGCATCCGGGCCGGCTTCCGGCTCGTCGGAAGGTTCGAAGAACCGCTGGTCCCCGGCGATGGCCTCCCTGACGACCGCCGCCGGCCGTTCCCCGAGCGCCGGCGAGATGTAGTACGTGGGCCAGAGCAGGTCCACAGGACCTTGGTAGCGCCGCCAGACGCCGGGGTTGGCGTCGAGCGGGCTTTCGGCCTCGATGCGCCTGGTGATCGGCAGGCCGGGGTAAAGCCTCACACCCAACGCGGCGCCCACGCAATCGGGGCCTGTCTGTTTAAGGAACTCGACGGCCTCGCGGACCGTCTGCGGCGTCTCGCCGGGCCCGCCGAACATCATATCCACCATGACCGTGATGCCGGCGTCGCGCGCGGCCTTGACCGTCGCGGCGAGGTCGCCGGCGCGGTGGTGCTGCCCGTAGGCGCGCAGCATCGTGTCCGTTGCGGCCGGACCGGTGAAGTTGATGCCGACGCACCCGGCCTGGCGCAGCGCCTGGGCCAGCGCGGCATCGAAGGGCGTCACAGCCATGTAGGTGTACCAGCGCAGCCGCGAACCGAGCCCGCGGGCGATGAACTCATCG
>JAPLOD010000222.1 GCA_026692735.1 Planctomycetota bacterium
CACCCATCAGGCCATGATTCACCGCATGGCGCTCGACCTGCTCCGCGACAGGCAATGCGCCGAGCGTTGGCCCACCCTGGCCGCCCTGCACTACGCGAGGGCGGGGTAGAATGTGCCCGATTTCGATGCTACAGTCTCCAATGTTGTCGGGTTTGGCGCATAACCGGCGGGACGACTGCGGCGCGCGTCTCGTAGGCTGCGCTGTCGCGTGCCTTGCTTGCTCCCATCACGCTCGTCCAGCCAGCTGAACGCGCACGAGCGGAACGGTGTGCCAACAAACCGAATCGGCCGGCCACATGAATTCGCTGACACTGGGTTTCGTTGCGGGTTAGTGTATGGAGATGACGTGATCATTACTGCTCAACGATCGGGAAATCGTTGACCTGTACGAGATGGGCAATTCCTCGTCCGGCAAGAAAAAGGAATGACAGTTACAAAGGGGACTCTCATGAACATCGCCATCCTCATTCTTGCGGCAACTGCCCTGCTGGCGAGCCCTGCGCTCTCTGCCGAAGGTGCCATCGCCATATCCACGGAGATAACACCAACGAAGATTTCCGCCTCGTCGGCATACAACTCCGGCCAGAAGCCGGAGAACCTGATCAATGGCTCGGGTCTCAACGGCGATATTCACGACAATAACGCCAGTGCAGGCACGATGTGGCACACGACAGAACATCCTGCTGCCACGGCGCCCGCTGCTGGCCTGCCGGGGTCGCCTGCCTGGGTGCGTGTTGAGTTTGCCGAGCCGAAGAAGATCAACGAAGTACACATCTGGAACCACAATCAGGCCGGCCTGACTGATCGCGGCTTCCGCAAGACCCGCCTTTACGGCACCGCCGACGGCACTGCGTGGTTCAAGCTCACTGCCGCCGAGACCGTCGAGCTGCCGCGCGGAGGCGACAGGGCCTTTGCTATTTCTGTTGCCGCAGACAAGCCGATCCGCTCCGTGATCATCGCCGCCGAGTCCAACTATGGCAGTGCCTACTACGGACTGAGCGAGATAAAGTTCTTCGAAGTGGGCCAGGTCGCCGCCGATGCTGTGCCGTTTCCCGCTGGAATCGAATGCAAGCCGCAGGCGTGTTACAGGCATCGTCCAGACAGTAAGCCTGGCCGCGAAGTGAGCGTGAATCTCAAGGGAACGCGGCTCTACAGCGCCGCCGAACTGCTGATCGAGACTGACGATGGCCTGAAGGAGACCGTCGCGTTTCCTTCGAAGCCGGGGGGCTATTCTTCGTTAACCGCGCTCCTTCCCGAGGGTGTCGGCGTTGGAAAGGACGCCAAGATCAAGATCTCTTTGCGGGCGGGAAAATCGGAGGTGTCGCAGGATGTGATGGTCCCGAAGAAGCGTCTCTGGACCGTTTACCTCTATTCCCATTCGCACGTGGACATCGGCTATACGAACACCCAGAAGAACTGCGAACTGCTCCACCGCACGAATTTGCTCGAAGGCGCTAAGCTCGGCAAAGAGACGCTGTCCTGGCCGGCTGGCTCGCGCTCCGTCTGGAACCCGGAAGTGACCTGGCCGCTGGAGCGCCTTTGGGCAAACGGCTCGCAAGCCGACCGCGATGCGGTAATGGAAGCGATCAAGAACGGCTCCGTGCGAGTGGACGCATCCTATGTGAACGAAGACACCAGCGCAGCCAATGACGAGGAGCTGTTCCAGTTGTTCACCTTCAGCCGCAAGATGCAGAAGGAAACAGGGCTGCCGATGGACACGCTCCAGCAACTGGATGTGCCCGGCATGTCGTGGGGCCTGGTTCCGGTGATGGCGCAACTGGGCGTGCATTACATCATGACGTGGCCCAACTCGTGCCGCGCCGGACACACACATGCCAACCTGGACGGAAAGCCCTGCTGGTGGATCGGGCCCGACGGCAAGAGCAAGGTGCTGTTCTTCCAACCCGGCGGCTACGGCAACTCCGGGAGCATGGGCAAAGGTGGCGCTCTGGGACGGCCGTGGTTCGGCCAGCCCGATCACGCGAATGTTCCACCGGCCATCAGAGCCGGCAGCGCCAACGTGAATTTCATCGGCACCTGCGATGGGCGCGACAAGCCGGACTATCCTTACGACTTCATCGTGCTTTCGTGGTCGTTGTGGGACAATAGCCCAATCGACGCCGACGTTCCCGCGGCGGTGAAGAAGTGGAACGGGGAATACGCTTCGCCGCGCATCGTGCTCACGGGCGGGCACGAGATCATGGAGATGATCGAGAAAAGATACGGTGACAAGCTGCCGGTGGTGCACGGCGACTTCACCGAATACTGGACGGACGGCTTGGGCAGTGCCGCCGGACCGATAGCAACGAACCGCAACGCCAAGGAGCACATCGTCCAAGCCGAAACGCTTTGGGCGATGCTCCACCCTGGCAGGACCGCGCCACGCGCCGAATTCGATGAAGCCTGGCGCCACTCGATTCTCGGCTCGGAGCACACCTGGTGTGCCGAAAATCCGAACGATCCATACTTCCAGGAACGCACCTGGAAAGGAAAGCTCCGCTACTTCCGCGAAGCCGACGAACGCAGCCGCGACGTGATGGACGAAGCGCTCGCGCCTGCGGGCGACAAGGCCAATGGCGCCTTCGGACCTGGAGACGGCCCTTCAGGCGGTGGCGTGGCGGTGTTCAACACACAGTCTTGGGCGCACGGCGGCCTGGTGACGCTCTCGCGGATCGAAAGCTCGCGTGGCGGTCGCGTGCTTGGCCCCGGCGACAAGGAAGTCCTGGCGCAACGACTTTGCACCGGCGACCTCGTGTTCCTGGCCGAGGACGTGGCGCCGCTCGCCAGTGCGCACTATCGCGTGGTGCAGGACAAGTGTAAACTCATTGGTGCCTGCAAAATCGATGGCTCGACGAAACTGGAGAACGGCGTCCTGCGCTTGGAACTGGATTCCAAGACAGGCAACATCATTCACCTCGTGGACATCGCCAGCGGCCGCGATTTCGCAGATGCTAAGGTGGACGGCGGCCTCAACGCGTTCCGCTGGTTGCGCGGCGCCGATGATGGCAAGGACGCCAAGCCGGACGAAGTAATCTCGATCGAAGTCTCCGAAAAAGGCCCGCTGGTTGTCGAACTGCGCGTCACCTCCAAAGCTCCCGGCTGCCGCTCGGTCACACGCAGTGTAGGACTTGTGCATGGCCAGAAATTCGTCGAATGCGCCGACGTTGTGGACAAGCTGCCCCTAATGGACAAGGACGGCGTCCATTTTGGATTTGCTTTCGATATTTCTGGCGGCAGGACTCGCGTGGACATTCCGTGGGGCGTGATGGAGTTGGAGAAGGATCAATGGCCTCAAGCCAATCGCAATTGGCTTGTCCTTCAACGCTGGCTCGACATTTCCAACGAGAAGGAGGGCGTCACGTGGTGCTCGCTTGATGCTCCGCTCTTTGAAAGCGGAGCCATGACCGCCAACCAGAGTGGAAGCTGGAAAGGCGAACCTCATCCGTGGCTGACAAAGCTGGAGCCGCGATCGAATGTGTATTCCTGGGTAATGAACAATCACTGGTTCACGAACTTTCCGCTGGCGCAGGACGGTCCGGTTCTATTCCGCTACCGTATCCTGCCGCATCAGGGCGGCTTCGATGCGTCGGCAGCCAACCGCTTCGGTCTTGAGCAGGCGCAACCGCTGGTTGCCTTGGTGACAAGCAAGAACCCAGTTCCGCAGTCGGTTCTCGCAATCGACAACCCGTGCGTGGTAGTGACGATCTTGCGCGGTGAAGAAGACGGCACGCAGACCATCCGCTTGCGCTCGCTTTCCGAAAAACCGGAGACTGTCAACGTCACGCGTCCCGGCAAGCCGGCGATACCTGCCGAGCTCTTGCCTTACGGTTGCGCCAGCATCAATCTCAAATGAACCGGAATCCCGCAGCCCAACACAACGGCTTGTGTGTGGTGCTAAGCGCGATAAACGGGACGCGGGCCAGCTTGGGGTCGAGCCCCGAACTGTCGAGCGCCGCCCGCACGCAGCCCAGTAGTGCCGAACGCCCAATTCGCACCCCATCCTGACGTTTCGAACCACCGCTGCGTAAGTTAACTCAAGAGAGGTCTGCCAGACAACGCGATGGTCGCGAAGCGAAGGCCGTTGTGGGCGCTCATCACCGAGGAGCCCACATGCCTTCCGATGTTTACCCGTCCGATCCAGTACCGGATCAGCTTCGCCCTATCCCCACAGCTTCCCCATCTTCTCCGGCACCATCAGGGCCGTCTCGCCGCGCTGGGCCGCTGTTTTCCTGAGGAACGGCGCTACTGCCCGGCCATACGTCTCGCCAACGCCTCATATATGTCATGCCGTAAACGCCCCAGAGCGCCGGGATCGCGGGCAGCCTGCGCCAGAGCGGTGCGCGAACAGTCCGGCGCCATGCCCCACACCGCCCAATCCTCAAGCCCGTCCCGCAGGTTGATAAGGCGCAGGGAGGGGCTGGGCATGCCATTCTGGTCTGGATAGCAGAGGATTCCCGCCCCGGCCAGACCGGGTTGCCACCGGGCCGCCTTCTGCGGGTACGGCACTGCTTTCAAACCTGCGTTGCTCTCCCAATCGGTCGCCCAGAAATACTCAAAACCGTCAACGCCTTGGGCAAAGGAGAGTGAGCCAATAGCGCGCGCATCCACCAATTGGTCATCCAGGCGGGCGTTGGGGTGCGGGGCATAAGGCTCCACCGAGTAGAACCACCAGTACTCGGGTTTCTTGGCTGCTCGACGTGCCAGAGCGTAGTTCTCGGGGGTGAACTTGTGCGGCTCGTACAGCGCGGTGGAGGCGGCTGTGACCACGTCCCAGACATCAACCACGTCCAGCAACTCCATCCGGGGCGCCGTGGCCACCCAGATCCGGACTTCAGGAAACATGCTCTTGAGCCATTCCGCATTTGCCCGGATCACGGGGAACTGCTTCTCGTCCGGTTCGTCTGCCACCAGCGCATAGCAGTCACGAAGCGCTCCGGCAGTTTCCATCGTCTGCCGCCAGGCTCGAAGCTTCGGGGTCAGGTCCGTTTTCTGCTGATCAGTAAGCGGCCGTTTGCCTAGATTGGCGCAGACCTGGAACACATTGCCGCCGCGCTGGACAATGTGCGCCAACTCGCTGTCTGAAAAGTCGGGACCGCGAGCCCAGAACGAGGCCGGCGTGAAACGGTAGTCCAGGAAGAAGTCCAGCCAGGCCAACCGCTCCGCGTCCG
>JAPLOD010000223.1 GCA_026692735.1 Planctomycetota bacterium
CCTGCGCCAGCTTCGCGGGCAGTTGCCCGACAGACCACGAACTTCGCAGGCCGTCGCGGAGGAACATAGGCCAGGCGTCTTCCGTAGCGGGCGCGGGTGGCGCCGCTTGTCCTTTGCCACGCTCAAGGCGCTGAGGTTCCTCCGCCGGTTGGACCTTCCGCGGGCTAAACGCGTTGTTGCCTGGCAGGTATGGCTGGCAGAAACAATGGTTTGGCGTGATGTAGCTCATGCCGTTGGCCGGGAACGCGCCGACGTCGCAGGTCGTGCGCGCGACATTGGTATGTTGAACGCCACTGCCGTCGAGCGCATACGTGGTCAGCGAGCCGAACAAGTAGTTCGGCGAGGCGCGGAAGACCGTGCAACCCACGGGGCGCAGCAGCTTGGCGTAATCGGTGCGGAACTTCGCGGTGTCCGTGGGAGCGTTCGCGTCACTACTCCCGAACACGCTGATGGCTTCGACGAACCAGACACGGTCTTTGACCGGCAGTACGCGAAGGTGGGAGTGGCCGCCGCCTTCGGTTTTGTCAAGGCCGGCGGGGGTCAAGCCGTAGGACTCGAGCTTGCCGCTTGCCGCGTTAACCACCAGTTGCCTGACCAAGCCCCGCCCTGCCACCACGGAATCCAGTTCGGAGCGGACGGCCAACACCAGCAGGTTCCCAGCCAACGCCATATTGTAGGCTGCGGCTGCGCGCCTCTCTGGTGGGGCCAAAGAAGCCGCGACGTTCTTGTGGTTTCCCGGCATCGGCTGCGTAGCCATTACGCCGGGCATCTCCTTGCCCCAATCCCAGGCCCATAATTCCTTGCCGGATTTCAGGTCCAGGGCCACGATGCGTTGCACCAGCGTCATGGGCCAGTGCGTGTACGACCCGCTGTTAGCACTGGGGCCCTGCACGGCGTAGAGCTTTCCACCGGCGATGACCGGATGCGCCCATTCCGTGCCCTCGGGTGATTTGGCGCTCCACAGGCGCTGGCCCGACGCTGCGTCGAGCGCGACCAGGTCGTCGCGCGCATTTTGTGTCAGGATGCCATCGGCTAGGCGCGCCTGCATGTCCGCCGGACGCTTGCGCAGGGCCTCAACGACGCTTCTGGCAACATTCGCGTCCTTCGCAGGCAGCGCTGGGAAGGTAAGTCCCTCGCTGTAATCGCGAACGGTCACGCCGGTACGAAGATCCAACGCCAGCATGCTTGGCGCGGGTGCGTCGCGCTCGCCTTCTGGATAGACGTACACGCGTTGTTCGTCGGCCAGGAACGCGAAACGGTTGCGAACCAGGATGTCCGGGCGGCGCCAGAGCGGCAGACCGCTGAAGGCATCGCGCGCGACGATTCCGCCATCATCCGCCGAAACCCACACGTCGCGCATCACGCGCACGCCCAGACTGTGTGTGGTTGACGGCCCGGCCTCCCACCGCAAGCCGCGCGCAGGCCCGGCACGCTTGTCGGCCGAAAGGTCACTCATTGCCCCATCGTGGAAGTACTGCGGCCAGTCGTCCAGTTCCGCGGGCCGCGGCTTGTCTACAACCTGCCACTTCCCTCCCTCCTTCAGATAGGCTTTGCCGAAGGGCCTGACGACGCGAAGCGCCTCGTCGCGCCGCACGCCGGACGCATCCAGGTCGGCGACCAGCAGCGCAGCCAGATCGTCGTTGAGTGGCAGCCTGTTGCCGTCGAGCAGCGTTCCGGCTGTCGCCTGGCCGTGGATGCCTGCGGCGGCAAAGCGTTCACGCAGCCTGGCCTCGCCGGCAGCATTCGAGGCGAGAGCGAACACGACAACAGGATTGGCCTTGGCAAGGGCTTCTGCCAGCGAGCCATCTTCAGCGCAAACATGGACAATCAATCCGCGTTGTACAGGGGCAGCTTTCACAACGTCGTCGAGTACCGGCTCGGAAGCCCCAATTGCCGTCGCAAGAGCCAACAAAGCCAGAGAAAGGTCTGCTGTCTTCATCACCGAGTTCTCCTCTTCATGGCCCCAGGCGCAGCCGCGGATACGTCATCTCGTAGTACCTGCGCTCAAGGTCGAAGACGCTGCCAATGGGATCGCGACGCGGATCGAACGCCGGCGGCAAGAGTCCGTAGAGCTTCAGCTTCTCGCCTGCGTTGCCGCCCAACGCCTGCGCTTCTGCCTTCAACGCAACCTCGTGGCCTTTGGTTAGCTCAGACATGAGCGTCTGATAGTCCGTGTCGTTAGTGGCAGCGAACACCGGCGTGCCGGATGCTGTTCTGCACCAACCCAAGCCGCCGGCGTCTTTGGCCAGCGGCGCCCGCAGCGCCAACGATTTCTCCGGACGTGTCAGGTTGAAGAGCAACGCCCGGGGCATGATCCCAAGCCGCTCGTCTCCGAATCGCGCCAGCCAGAATTCTTGCTTGGCCTTCTCCTTCTCCGTTCCCTTGCCGTCCTTCCTGTGGCACTGCGCGCAGCGATTGGCCAGCACCTCATCGGCCTTGCCGGCGCTGGACTGGTGTGGCGCGGCAATGTACGCACCCCGGTAGGTCACGCCGGCGTCAAGCCAGGTTTGAAGCAGCCGCAACTCCGTCTCGCTGAGCTTCACATTCTCGTGACTCGGATCGAACAGGCGCAGGATCGGGCTGGCTCCACTACCATACGAATGTGGCGGTCGGTTTCCCGCGGATGAAAAGTTGATGCTCGCCCGTCCGTTGCGCACCAGGTTGATAAAGCCGAAACTCCGCCAAGTGCCACGATCCCCTGACAGGTCTACATGTCCGGCTTGGTCGTCAGCGTTGTGACATTTGTCGCAGTGACGGTCCAAAACGGGCTGAATATCGCGGGGGAAATCGAGGATGTCCGGCATGCCCGCCACAGTCTCGAGTCTGCTAGCGGGCCGCCGTACGCTACTTGTCTGCGCGCCGCAGCGCACCGCTTGCGTTCGAGACTCGTGGCAACCCGCACAGCTTAACACCTCTCCGGGCATCAAGCTGACGAAGCTGAGCATGTGCTTGACCGAGCGGCTGTGCTCGTCCAAAGCCACGAACTGAAGCGCGCGCATGGCCGGAAGCTCCACGTATGCCGAACCGTCGGGTTCGACTGGAAAGTCGCCCAGCGCGCGCTTTAGAAAGCGGTATGTCCGGTCAGGGCGCTCCATATTCACGTCGTTGGAATCACATGGTTTGGGCAGAATCTCCAGCACCTGGATCTTCTTGATCTCCCCAGGCTTAACGCCGGCCATATTTCGGCCGTTCAGAACATCGGCCAGCACCAGACACCCGCTTGTCTTGCTCCAGTCCACGCGATCAGGAATTACCGGCTCGCGCGGGCGGGGCCGCAGAGGCCGCGGCTCATGACACTCCAGAGCAAGTTCTTTTCCCTTGAGCTTCCCGCCATGCTGCAAAGCCTTCGCTTGGTCAGGCGGCAAGCTATGGACCAGTTCTGTCTCACCCTCAAAGGTGGCGAGGTGGAGGCCCTCTCCGTCGGCATAGAGGAACCATTTGTCGGACAACGGATACGGGTCACGGCCCCAGAGGCCCTCACCCTTGACATCTTTGGGCGCACGGCGAGCGCCCGCTCGCACCCCAATCCGGGACGCTCTCTTGCGGTCGTCCGGGTCGCCATTGCCTCCCAATAGGGTGAGGAAACCATAGTGGTCGGAGACTCCATGGCCTGGGGAATCTACGAAAAGGACCTTGTGCGTGCCTGGGACGGCCTGCGCATCGAGGTATACGCCACCGCCCCATTGGTTGCCGTAGTAAACCATAGCGTTGGTGCCATCCGGATTGACGGTCCACAGGTGATGGTATGCTCCCTCATGGCGGTCAACATATTCCCAGCGCATATACAGAATCCGGCCGTCAGGCAACATGCAGGGCGTGTTCTCGTGCTCGACATTGGCGGAAATGGGGTGGATGTTTGAGCCGTCGGCGCCGCAACTGTGCAGGATCGCCGCCTCCGTGAACCAGCAGGGCACTTGCCGGTGGACTCGCGAAGAACCGAACACGATGCCTCCGCCAGGAAGATACAGCGGCTCGATGTCGTCATGCGGACCATCATCGGGGGTTAGCTGCTTGAGACCAGCGCCGTCCACTTTGATCTCGTAGAGCCGGTAGTGCTCTGTCTCGGCTTTGCGGTAGGAGAAGAGGATCGTTGTCGCATCGTAGCTGACTTGTGGATCCCGGATGCCTCCCTGGGGATCATCCAGGATGGTCGTGACTGTTCCGGTCGGCAGGTGCAGCCGGCACAAGCACGTGCCATCGTGCCAGTTGATTCGCTTGGCGTCGCACCCGCCAAAGTTCTCGTACCAGTGGCCTTCCGAATGTGGTCGGACTGCGAAGACAATGTCGCTGCAGTTTGCCTGCGGGTCCGCGAGCATCTTGCGCAGAAGACTCCCGTCGGCTGGGCCGCTGGCAGCGCCGAAGGCAAGCGTACAGACTGTGGTGGACAGTAGCGCGGTAACAAGCACGAAAAGGTATGGCCCGCGCCTGTCAGATGTCTTACATAGCATGCAAACATCCTTCTTCACTGATGTTCTGCCGCTGCCCAATTCAACTCGGCTGTGCGCTGCGACCACATCCGCCTTTCCCTCGGGACTCCAGCCGCTCTCACCAAGATTCGCCGCCAAGTGCTGTTTGAGCTTGGCGTACGCGGCCTTTGCTTACTTCTCTCCGTCCGGCTCGTCGCTGGCCAGGGACGCCAGCCCACCGGAGGCGTAGCGCACCGCCTGCCAGTTATTCGCCAACCCGACGTTTGCGCCGGCTCCCATGGATTTCATGATACCATCAGCCGCCACGTTGGGCACTGTGGTGATCCTGAAATCATGTCGCCTGGCTCTGCTTTGCGCCAGTGTCACTTCACGACCAGTATCTCCTGCTTGACGGCCTCTGCGCTCTGCACCAATGGCTCCACAGCGCTCCCGTATTGATAGGCGACGACCTTAATCTTGAGCGGGAGTACAGCACGTGTTGGCATTTCCGTGATCTTGAGCGTATCCTCCTCAATCATGGCTGGCCCGTACTCTACGTAGAATCGCACCTTCAACCCCGAGTCACTCGTCGCCAGCAACTTAACGGGCGGGCTATCTGGCCTTAGCGGGCCGGTTTCTGGGAACTTGATCGCCTGCGGCTTGCCTTGCGTGAGGCGCTCAGGCAAGACTGCACGTCCTTGCTGCTCCGCATAACGGTAGGTTGGGTTTCCGGTATGATAGGCGAGGATCTCCGCGCGGACTTTCTGCCGCCCATCCAGTCGCACGCGGAACGTGTCCGCTCCTGTTTGCTCCACCGTGCCGCCGTAGGCGCGGAACAGGACAGGGCCATCTGCGTGACCAACCGGACCATCTACTTTGGGGTATTTGTCAGGTGCCTGGTCGAGAAATGTTCCCGCTACCTTGAATGTGTCCGCCTCGCTCCAGTTCACTCCCAATTTCAGGCGCAGGTCGTGCCCGACGAAGATAGCCTTCCCGCTTTTCGGGTCGGCGAAGGTCACGAACTGGGGCTTCTTGCTGAATGCTCCTTTGTGGAACGCGTCGTGCGCAGCCGCCAGTTCCAGATCAAGATGCCACATACTCTTGGCTGGACTGCCCTTGAACGCTTTGTAGTTTGCCGCCTGTTCGCCAGCCTGGCCGATATCCCCGCTGCTCAGCGCGCCGGAAGCGGGATCAATTTCGTTCAACTTCGGTGGCCCTTTGCTATCGGCCGGCCAGTCCGGAATGCGCCGCTGGGCGGCCTTGCGGATGAACAGCGCCACATACGTTGAGACGCGCTCCGACCAGGCGAAATGCGACGCACCAGCTTCTACGAGGAGGCTGACCAGATGATGATCGTCTTTTCCCCGGAGGGCCAGCAAGCGGTCGCGCATCCCCTTCCACGCTGCTTCACGATCCTCGAAGTCGCGGAGCACTCCGCTGGGACCAGGGCCAAACTCCTCGAATTGCCCTTTCACGGCGAGGATCGGCACACCGAGCATGGAAGCTCCAGGATCGTTCGCGGGGAAGCTGATGCCGCCCTTGAACAGCAGCGCTCCAAAGCAGCGCCCTGGGTTCCAGCACACGGCGTGGCTGGCGAAGAGTGTGCTGACGGAATGCCCAAATGGGAAGAGCGGCGCGACGGCAATCTCGCGATAGCCTGAAAGCTGCGCCAGATCATCGAGCGCCTTTTGCAGCAGTTCGCCGGAATTCTTTTCCTTATAGTTGAATACCGCATCCAGTGCTGGCGCGAAGTAGACTACCGCAAGCTTCTCGTCCACACACGCTTGCCGGATCAGCGGGTCTCCTGCAAATGCCGGCTCCATCAGCGTCAGCCCGCCCACGAGCACCCCCTTGATACGGCCGGCCTCTGGCGGCACCCACAGGAACGCGGTGATATTCTTGCCTTCGGAATCCTTCGCCTCCACGGCATATTGATAGACCTCTGCTGCGGCTTGAACGGCCAACAAGAGGCCAAGCGTGAGCACACACTGGCGCAGGGCTGGCAATAGCGAAAACGTTCTCATCAGTCTTGACCAGCTCCTATTTATGTGCGAAACGGTTCACGAAGTAGGTCTGCCACTCGTGGATGTGTGCAACCATTTCCGCCGCGGCAGATTTCGCATCACGCCGCTCGAGCGCATCGAGAATACGGTGGTGCTCGGCCAGTGCCTGCCGCAGCACCTCCGGAGTGGTTGTCAGCCGGTTGAAAGTCCGGTGGAGCAGACGATAGCGCGCGATGTCCTGCTCAAGCCGCCTGCTTCCGCATGCGCCGGCGATGGTCATGTGGAACATCTCGTCGAAATCAGCCCAGCGAGCAACCAAGCCGGCCTTTCCAAACGAAGCGGCAATCTTATCCGTGGATTGGCGCAAGACACTTTGAGCCACTCTATCGAGCCGTGTCGCGGCCCGCTTCGCCGCCTCGCCCTCCAACAGTTTTCGCATCTCAAAAATGTCATGAACATCTTCGGCCGTGAATGCAGCGATCACAGCGCGGCGGTTCATCTCCTGGGATACCAGCCCATCCTTCGTGAGCTGCCTGAGCGCATCATGAACTGGTGTGCGGCTCACATTGAACTGCCTGGCCAACTCCAGCTCGCTGACGATGGTGCCGGGAGCCAGACGACCCGACAGGATTGCCTTGACGAGGGACTCATAGGCGGTGTCTGAAAGGCGAGCGCTCTCGGTGTCATGCTGCAACTCCAGAGTCTGCATGAGCATCAAGTCCTCGTATCACCCTCTCTTCCAGGACGGGCACGGTTCAGAGAAGCCCGGCGTGAAATATGTGCATTTACTCCCGCACATACTGCATGCAGTTGTGTATACACTGCTGTGGGCGCGAGGTCAGCGTGTTTTCTTACGTACTGTGCCGGCCAGGGAGTAACGCGACATGGTCTATGGGTTCGTGGGCATAAGCCTGTCGCTTGCGCTAGCGATGCCTCCGGGGCGGGTTGTGTTTGGCGAGGAAGTGTTCGGCTCTGCGCAAGGCACAGTCGAGCTTAAGGTTTTCGTCCCTGCTGAAGAGAAAATGTTGCGCGGCATCATTCTTCACGTCGCCAACTACAAACTCAATCCGCAGGATCGCTGGGCGGAGATCTGCCGCGCGATGAATCTCGCGCACCTGGTTGTGAGCATGAACATGAAGGAGAACAACCGGCCAGCCAAAATGCGCAAGGCGCTCGACGACGGTCTGCCGCAGTTGGCTGCAGCGTCGGGCCATCCAGAATTGGTGGATCTACCGATTATGGGCACCGGCCACTCCGCCGGCGGCATGGTGATTCAAGTCCTGTCGCCAGCTGCGGCACGCATGTTGACGAATTGCGTGAGTTGCAGTTGGATCGCAGACTCCGAGAAGATACCGCCGGAGGCCGCAGCCACGCCGATGTTGTTCACCCTCGGCGCAATCCCCGATGATTTCAAAATGCTGCCAGACATCGAAAGTCATTTCCTGCCGGCCCGCAAGAAAGGCCTGCCGTGGGGATTGGCCGTGCAATGGGGCTGCGCACACGACTTCGGCAACTCGGCATGTCTGTTTGTTCCATGGATGGAAGCAATTTTCGCGGCGAGAGTGCCAACCGACTGGAACCCCCTCGCCGGTCCGGTGAAGCTGCGTGATGTGAAACAAGAGGACGGCTGGCTGGGCGACCAGGCCTCAACACAAGGCAACTTCGCGGCGATTGAATCGTGGGCAGACTACAATGGCGATAAAGCCGCAGCGAGCTGGTTTCCGAACCGGGCCGTAGCTTCCGTCTGGCGTGCGCTCATGTCAAAGGATGCGCCCGCCACTCTCGAAGCTGCCACGCTGGATGGAAAGGCGAAGTTGCCACCGTTCAGTCCCAAGGCAGAACGAGGCATGTTGCTTGAGCCTGGCGCTGATATGCTATTGAGTGTCGCGCTGAACAACGGCTTCCCGGCCACAAAGGTGGAGTTCTTCGAGAAAGACGCGTTGCTGGGCGAAGCTGTACACGCGCCGTGGCAGTGGACCTGGAAGAGCATTCCGCAAGGTCCGCACGTCATTTGTGCGCAGTGGACGACGGCTGAAGGCAAACAAGGCGTCACCAATCCGGCTTTGTTCGTCGTGCGTAAGCATGCGGTGGCGCAGCCACAGACGGACGAAGCGCGGCCGGAAGATAACAAGAAGTGAAACTGCCGGGGAGGCAGGTTTCTGTGGCACGTTGGAGTGAAAGATGAACATTCGCGCGCTTGAGTCACGAACTGCGCTTCTTCTCGCGATGCTGTTTGTTGGCGTCGCCTCCCATGCGCAAGTCGCGACAAACAATCCAGTGGCTGCCTTCTATAACGGCCCAGAGGGATACCCGGCGTGGACGGATGCTATCCGCTGGCAGCAGTTTATTGACATGTCGAAGTACGCCGAGGGCAAGAATAATTTTGAGAAGTTCGAGCACGCTAGGGACGAACTGGCGGCCAACGGCGGTGGCGTCCTCTACTATCCGGCCGGCAATTACGATTTCAGCACCATGCCGGCCGACGGTCCGCAGGGCCGCGGGCTCATGCTGAGCCGCGGCGTGGTCATTTGTGGCGAGACGCCACTGGGCAAGGCCACCGCAGCGTCCGGTATGCTCGATTTGCCGACGAAGTTTACCTTCGGTTTCCAGAGAAAGGGCGTGGACGCTGCGCATGGATTTGGCGGCGATGCACCTCGCGATTGGAACGTCATTGGTCTCATGCCGGAACCTGGCGGTCAACTCAAAGATGTGAATCACGTCGGCATCTGCTGGGTCCACGTCGTCGGCGCGGTCATTTACTTCGGTCCTCAGCTTAAGTGGGGGCCGACGTGGGGCACTGCGGAAGGCTGGAAGAGCAAGTTCGTCAAAGCCGCATGGAAAGAGCGCGTTCCCAATGGCACTTCACCGCTCGATCCACTGCTGGGCGCACCATTTGGGAAAGCGAACTACGTTGGTGCAGGCCAGGGCCGCCTGGTCTTCGGCTGCGTGCTGGAAGACGCCGCGGTTCTCAATGATGTCTATGAGGAAGGCAATGGGCCGGCGAGCTTCTACGCCTACAAGTTCGGAGCGCGCATCGGCATCTGCGGCTCGCGTGTGTTCGTGGCGAATAACGTCCTGCCGATCAGCAAACGCAATTTCAAGTACACGCAGACCACCCGTAAGACCGACGTTGGCAAAGGCGGCGGTTCGATGATCCTGCGTGAGTTCGTGCCGGACACCACAATCCTCTTCGATTACGGCAAAACGTGTGGCGTGGAGGTAAACAAGTTGTTATGCGGGCCGTGGGAATCCGGGGCCGACCAGGAAGGCGTGATCGTGCGTGACAACTGGGTCTTCAACCATGGCCACCGCGGCTTCAATCTTGCCGGCACCTGGATGACCATTGCCAACAATCGTAATGAGCGCATCTATCTGAAAGGCGGCGCAGACGTGTACGGTCTTGGCGAAGGCTGGACGCTCACGCTGGACGGCAATCTGCGTAGCAACGCCGGCGGCAACGGCACAATCTCAGACAACCTTTCGCGCGCGTTCGATCTGGCCGGGTCGCACCTGTGGATTGATCGCAATTGGTTCAACAACGTGGGTTCTAATCCTGGCAACGATGGTGAAGGCATCCTCTGCCAGGCGCACGGCGGCACGCAGATCCGGGGCTGGGCGATCACTAATAATACGCACGTCAAAGGCGACGGCCAATCCAGCTATATGGGCGCGTGGGACGTAGATCAGCACGGCTGCCTTATCGCGTGGAACCAGACCGCCGGATGGGTGGGCGTGATCAATGTCAGTAAACGAGACGAGGTGGACTGCGCCTATGTGGCGAACAAGGCCGCGAAGGTGAACGCGAAGAACCCCGAAACCCTTACTGAACTCCCGGCTGGCACGCCGGCTGCTCCGAGAAATGTTCGAACTGCGCGGTACGGCGGCGACGCAGTTCGCATCACCTGGCCAGACGCGAGCACCAACGAGATCGGCTTCGGGGTGCAACGTTCGCTTGACAGTGGCAAGACCTGGACCACCATCGCGTGCCGGCCCCCGCGCATCAATGGCACCGATCCTGATGGGTTAGCGTGGATAGATTTCAGCGCTCCGCCGGGAAAGGCGCTGCTATATCGCGTGGCGGCGCTAGCCGGAGATGAGGCCCAGAGCAGCGTCAGCGAACCCGCTGCCGCGCTAACCCTTGATCCTCTTCAGCCGTGAGTCTGCCTATGAGACAAACAGTGTTGCGCGCATTCTTGGTTTTGAACGTCTGCTGCTGGTTGGCCCTTTTCCACGCTGTGGCCTGCCACGCCGAGTTCCAGCCTGCGCCGCATCCGTTCATGCTTTGGACGCGCGCTGAAGCGGCTCAGGTCCGCAAACGAATCGAGACTGAAGCCTGGGCCAAGGCGCAATACGACGCCCTGCTCGCCGACAAGAGCGAGTGCCAGACGATACGCAGCCTCTTTCGTTACTTGGTCATGGGCGATGAAAGCGAAGTTGAGGCTGAGAAGAAATATCTCGTCAGCCTGATCGGCAACGACCCGCGCAAGTTTTTGGGCGATACAGGTGGCGGACGACACTATGACCAGTACCTGAGCGTCCTGCGCTACGACGTCTTGTACGACCGCCTGACCAGCGCCGAGCGCAAAGGACTGGAGGAGACCTTCCGCGACTTCATCAAGCACCACTGCCAGGAAGAGACGCTGCAGTTCACGCGCAGCAGTTGGCTCCCCAACATGCAGTGGCCGCGCCCCATGACCGCGCATTTGATGGCCGTGGCGCTGCGCGACGAGAAACTGATCCGCGAGTGCTTCAATTCACACGGCGGGTGGAAGTACTTCTTCGACGATTACCTCGCCGACGGCCAGTTCTACTGCGAAGAATTCGGCAAGCAGTACTCTATGATGGGTGAGATGTTCCTGTGGTGCCGGGGAGTCGAGCGGCTTGGGCTGGACGAACTCGGCTTTGGTTACACGGGCAAAGGCGGCGCGACGATGCGGCGCTTCATCGAAAGTGTTGTCAACATCGGCTACCCGCGAGTGGTGCTTCCCGGCGGAATGCCGCATTACCCGCAGATCACGATGGGCGACGCGCGCGGGCCAGGTCCCAGCGGGGCGCCGCCGTATGTGTTCCAGAAGTCAATCGTCGTAGGCTATCTGCCGGATGAAGCCGGCGGCAACCCGCGCTGGATGTCGGCCAACATGAATGGCCGCGACCACAAAAACGTCAAAGTGGACAAGATGCTCGCGCCGCATTGGTTCGAACTGGCGCACGGGCGCTGGCCGGATGGCCACTTCGATTATTTCCTCGGGCAAATGCGCAAGCCTGGCGCGAGCGCCTGCGTGCCATCGTTGTATTGGGGCCTTAGTCCGATAGAAGCGCAGAAGGTGGCGCCGCCGCCCGCTCACAGTTACCTCGCGCGCGAACGCGGGTTCGCTTTCCTGCGCGCGGATGAATCGCCCGGCTACTGGGAAGGCGCTGCTCCCGCGGTCGCATTTCAATTGGCAACCTATTACGTCCACTATGCGCACGATGCCCTTTCCTTGCTTGGTCTTCACGCGTTCAACCGTCCGATCTATCTGAACCGGCAGATCTCGAATGGTTACGGCGGAGGTTGCCCGTGGACCGACAGCACGCGAGGCCACTGCGGCGTGCTGGTTGACAACCAGCAGTACCAGATTGATACCGCCGATCCCCAACGCGATCACCCCCACTGGCCCAATCCCATCGGAGAAGTCCCGGTGCGCAGCGCGTTTGCGCCGCTGGTAAAGTTCATCGCCGCGCGGGCACAACCGGTTAGCGGCAAGGTGGACCTCGACAACCGGCAACCGCTCGCCGGCGGCACGCTCAGCCTGGAACTGCGCAAAGAGGAGCCGGAGGTCTGGCCTGGCGTTGACATGAGCCGCGCGCTGTTTCTGACGCGCGAGTACCTTTTTGATATCTATCAATTGTCGAGCGCTCAGCCGCATCGTTACGACTGGCACGCTCAAGCACTGGGACTGCCGCAAGGCGCGGATGGTTGGGCTCCCACCGCCGAATTGACGCTCGAATGCCTCTATGATCTCAGCAATCGCGCAGTGGCGAAACGCTTCGAGGACCCGGTCGAGCGCGAACGATACGTCCTCAAGGATGTCATCAAGCTTGAGGCAAGTGACCAGGCGTGGACCGCAACAATAATGCAGGCCTGCGCTTTGCCGGATGCTGGGCAATCCGTGCTTGGCCCAGTCTGGTATGGCCGCAAGATCGGAGTGCGCGTCCAGATGCTCGGCGAACCCGGCACCAAGGCATACATGGGCCGCTCGCCCGAGTCCCGCCACGTTCCGGGAAAAGAGAAGAACAAGGGCGATCAATCGGACCTGCCAAACGAGGTGGGCGGCACAACGCTTCTGGTTACGCGCCGCACAAACCACACCGTCTTCGCCGCGTTGCACGAACCTTTCGAGAACGGAAAGCCACGCATCGCGAACTTTCGCCGCATCCAGCAAACGGATCAAGGTTTGGCAGTCGCGATCGCCGCGGAAGCCGGCGCGAACATCAACGACCGCATCTGTTATCGGCATTGGCCGGAACACGACCGGCCGCTCACTTTAGCCGGAGAGGGCGAGAGCATCACGTTTGCAGACTACGTCTTCATTCGCATCGGCGACAAGACGGTGGACGCTGTGGGCGATCTGCGCGCCTGCAAATTGAAGGTCGCCGGTGAGCCGAAACTGCTGCTCAACGGCAAGGAAGCCGCCGCAAGCGTTAAGGATGGCATGTTGACCTTTGGCCAATGAGCTTGAAAGGGCCCCGAACATGAACAGAAGAACGCGGCATCTCTTTACTGGGGTGCTCGCCGCCTTGGTCGTGGAGACCTTGGCCCTCGCCGAGGATTTCTCGGGACGCATCGAGCTGCGGCTTGAGGGCGCGGTGGTTCAGGCGAAGGACAAGCAGTACGGCGAACCCAAGCACCTGGACATCTACGCGGAATGCAACAAGGGGCAATGGCGCGACGTCTGGGGCGAATCCAATGAATTCAACCGCGCGATCCATCTCGGGCAAGTCAGCAACGCACAAGTCTCGCCCGAGAAACTCAAGCTCAAGATTGACCTCGCGCTAGGTTCGGACAACTGGGTCAAGGGCGGCCCGGCCAGCTATGAGATTGAACTGAATCGCGACGCCAAGTCGGAGGCCTTGGCGGGCTCGTTCTCCGGAAAGTTCGACGGCCCGCTAGGCCTGTTCGAATCCAAAGGGAAGGTTTCCGGACGGCTCTTGCCCTCTGTGGCCGTCGCGGCTGGATTTGAGCCGGTGCAGCCAGGCGAACATCCACGCCTTCTGTTTCGCAAGAGCCAACTGGCCGCGTTGCGCGAGAAGGCCAAGACTCCATTCGGCAAGGGCTTGCTCGAGCTCTTGCAGAAATCCGATGATCCCGTGACGCTCGGGTTGCTGTATCAGCTCAGCGGCGACAAGTCTTATGCCGAACGCGCCAAGCCGGAGACAGTGAAGGTGATGGACAACCGCAACGGCGGTCCATTCGCCCTCGGGCGTTTCTGGGGCTATCGCACCAGCGTTGTGGGCGCGGCTTACGACCTTTGCTACGACGCATGGGAGCCGGAGTTCCGCGAGCAGGTCGAGAACTATCTCGATTGGATTCTGTACAAATGCCTCCATCGGCAGCACCGAGTTGGCACTGTCAACTGGCAGCCGGGCAGCAATTACACCGTGGTCATTCACGCTGGAAATGGCATGGCCGCGCTGGCTTTGTGGGGCGAGAAAGGACCCGAGCCGCCGAAACCGCTTGCGCCTCGCACTGAAGCCCCGCGTCTGGCGGCGCAGGCGGACTTCAAGCCCGCTGAGGGCGTGCCAGTCGTGAGGTTAGAGGCCGGCAAGTTGCCCACCGAGTGGCTGTGGATCGGTCCGTTCGAGCAGCACGTGCTGCAACACGAGCACCCCTTTTACGACTACGCGCAGCCTGTGGACTGCCTTGCTGCAACGGGCGGCATGGAAAATGCGCGTTCCGCGCCAGGCCAGAAAGTTGCGTTCAAGAAGCAGACGCTGGAATGGAAGCCGCTGACTCGTGCCGCCAATCCGGACATTTTCGAAGGCGTGAATCAACACGCTGGCAAGACCATCCTCAAGAGCCACATACTCGCCAAGCAGCACGAGAACACGCACCTCTTCTATTACACGGTGCTGGAGAACGACAACCCAGGCTGGTATCAGTTCGATGGCAATTTCTACGAGGGCAAGTGTTTCATCGCCGGCCAGCGCATCCTGCATGGCGAGCACTTCTATCTGGAAAAGGGCCGGTTCCCGCTGCTGGTGCCGCAAGTGATGGCCGACGGCGAGTTCTCCTGCGCCTTCCAGTTCGTGCAGTCCAGTGAAGCTCAGGCAAAGGCGTTCTTCGTCGACCCGTCCCGGCAGGCGGCCTACGAGGCTGCGAAACAGAAATATGTGGCGCAGCTTGCGCAGTGGAAAGCGAGCGGCGGGGCGAATGTCGCCTGGCAGGACAACGCCGCGCAGCTCAGGCATTGGAACTACTTGAATCTCCGCAATGGCATGGGCGAAGGTGGGTTTCAAGGCGAGGGCGAAGGCTACACCTTGGAATGCCACCACGTCATCCACGACTATGCCGTGAGTTTCCAGAACGTCTTCGGCCGCAGCGTCACTGGCTTCAACGACATCGACTACTTTGCCCCACGCTACATCTTCACCGGCATCTGGACAGGAAAGGAAGCTCGCGGAGGACGCGAGCGCTGCGTCAGCCAGAGCTTCGGCGGCCACGGCGGCGGAACGATCCCGGCGCGGTATCCGGCCCGCTCCATCACGCTCTGCCCGAAGGAATGGCAGCCCGTCGTGCTCTGGCACTGGCTCAAACAACTGAACACGGACTCGGACGAGGTGCTCACGGAAACAGGCGCTAAGAAAGCGTTTTCATCCGAGGAATTCCACGAAGGACTTTCGCTGGCTGAGGCGTTCGTGAACTACCCGCTCGATCTGAAGCCCACCGCACCGGACAATATCCTGCCACATGTCTGGGAAGCGCAGACGCGCGGCTTCTATGCCTTCCGCAACAATTGGACAGATGGGCCGGACAGCATCGTCGCTCAGGCCTATGCCAAGGCCGGCGAAAGTTGCGGCTGGAGCCAGGCTGAGGCCGGCTGCTTCCAGATTTACGGGATGGGCCACGCTTGGGCCTGGAAGGACAACAACGCCGTCGGTAAGGAAGGCAGCCGCTGGCTCGACAACGTGGTGCTCCTTCCCGACGATCCCATAGACGCCTGGGCGCACGGCCAAGTCACGTATTTCCAGGCCGACCCCAAGACGGGCAGCGGCGCTGTGTCGTTCGATCTGCAGAACGTCTATCGGCTGATCCGCAAAATCGGCGAAGGCAAAGGGGCAAGAACAGAAACGTTTGACGGCGGCATTCGCGGCGTGCGCGCCTTTGCCGCGGACTACAGCGGCAAGAGTGGCGCGCCCGGACTGTTTGCCGTCGCCGACCGAATCACGGGCGGGAAGACCAAAGTCTGGATGCTGCAACTCCCGCCGGTTGGCCGCGAGGGTCCAGACTACAAACTCGACATCCAAGCCAACAGTTTCACCCTGGCCTACAATGATGCCTCGCTGAAAGCCACGTTCATCTCTCCCCAAGGCGTGAAGATCACGCAGACGAAGGGACGCATGAAAGCCAATCCCCTTAGCGGTATAGAGGATGCCGACGTGAACGCTATCCACGCCAGCGGCACTGACCCGGCCAGTGGCGAGTTCTTCGTCGTGTTCACACTGCAGAAGGCCAATGCGCCGGCAGTGACAACCGATGGCAGCAAGGCCCAGGTGGGGAGGCAGACGTTGACATTCGACGGCGTGAAGATCGTGGTGCAATAGTCACATTGCTTCTCAGTTCCTGGCTGAGAATGTGCTGGTGGCGGTGGATACGCCAAACCTTTGTCCGCGGGCGCCATGCCTCATTGGCGCACACTGGTGTATATGGTACGCGTGTGGCGTGGCCAGACGACAGCGCCGAGCGCCAGGGAAGGAGAACAGCTATGAATACAAATGTTGCCCGGACCGTTGTGGGCATGGCGCTGTTCCTAACGGGGGCAGGGACGTTCGCGGCCGAACCCCAAAAACTCGACCCTGCCAACGGCTGTTGGACGCTGGTCCTGGAGAAGGCCGTGGCCGACAAGCCCCTCACGATCTACCTGGCCATGGCGGACGGCAAGGTCCAGCACGCCGCGGGCACGACCTTCACCTTCAACAAGGCCGTGCACGGAGTTGATGGCTCGGCCATGAAGATTGACGGGGCGATGCTGAAGGGGGGCATCAAGGTCACCATCAAACCCGACGCCTACGTGCCCAAGGACAAGAAGCCGATTGCCTGCGAGATTGAGCTTAACGCCACCGCCGCCGGCCCCGACGTTCAGGGCACCTACAAGGGCAAGTGTGGCGATCAGGAGGTGTCCGGCGGGCTTTCCGGCAAGCTTGAGCCCCAAGGCGGGTCGCTGAAGAGCGGCTCGTTTGAGCTGACGATGATGGCCGCCCTCTGCGACGGCCCGCCGTTCTTGCGCGACGCGTTAGTCACCTCCAACTACGACGCTGGCGCCGCCAAGAACGCCCAGATTCGCTGGGTCAAGGGTGACTCATTCCACTGGACCGGAAAGGTTGACAGCGTCGAATTGAGGCCCCAGCCAGGCGCGTTGACGGGCACGATCAAGGCGACGGTTGACTCCAGGAGCGCAGTCCTCGGCGGCAAGTACGCCTTCACCCTCGACGGCAGGATCTTCGGCGCCTTCGTCTGCGGCGCGACCACGATTCAGCCAGACGGCAAAGACCCCAAGACGTCCTGGTTCTTCGGCGCGCTCAAGGACTCCCGGTGTGAACAACTCAAGTAGGGCCATATGAGCAGCACGAAGCGAGGGTCCGCCACCGCAGTGCGCCGTTCTTCAAGACAGCATGGCAAACCGCTGTCAAAGGAGCAGACCGCGCAGGACGTCCCCGCAATCCCTCCCGGAAGTCTGCAGCAGGAGTCTAGCATGAGACAACGGTTCTCGCTGACTTGCGGCGACGCGATCCTTCTCGGCCTCTTCATGGTCTTGCCTCGCGCTTTGGTCTGCGGTGGCGAGGCAGAAGCCGTGAGCCCCCAGACCCCCTGGCGAGTTTACCTGGTGACGGCCGATCTGATCTGCCGCGAGAAGGGCGAACTCAATGCCTATGCCCGGGATGGCAAGACCACGCCCCTCGATCCGGCCCGGGTTGATCCGGCAAGGTTCCGCATGTCGCCGCTGCCCCAAGCGGATTGGGTCAAGGCTGACTTTGACGACCACTGTTGGGCGCGTTACCAGGGCGACCTGGAGGATTTCCTCGGAGGGTGGGGCGCCGAGGTCAACAATCCGCACCAAGGCCAGTGGCCCGCCCGCCTCTGCCTGCGCACCTGTTTCGGCATCTCCGACCCCTCCAAGGCGACGGACCTGAAGCTGACACTCGTCTGCCTCGGCGGCGCCGTGGTATACGTTAACGGGCAGGAGATCGGCCGCGGATACATGCCGCAAGGCGAAATCGTGCCGCTCACCCCGGCGGAAGACTACCCTCTCGAGGCCTACACCACGGACGATGGCAGGACGCCGCTGCCCTCGCTAAGGGCGGTGAAGCGGGGCGGGGTCCCTGAGCCGGATCCGAAGTTGGCCTCCCGTTACGAGAAACGTATTCGGATCGTCACTCTTGATGTGCCATCTCACGTGCTGGCGAAAGGACGCAACATCCTGGCGATCGCCCTGCACCGATCCGCCCTGGCTGGACCTTTGGAGCACAGCGGGTGGAGCCACGTGGGCTTCCGCGAGGCCAGGCTGACCAGCGCCAACGGCCTCGGAGTCATCGCTTATGCCGACGCCATCAAGGGCACCCGCGTTTGGAGCGCCAACTCCGTGGACCAAGTTGCGGAAACCCTCGCTCCCAGGTCGCTGGTCAAGAGGGACTGGTTCTGGACCTTGTACTGGGGGCGCGGGATGCCGGTCAAAGGGGTGCAGCAGGCCAATCCCTTCGACCTGCTCCTCCCCGTCAAAGTGACGATGCCCCGCAACGGAGTCGGCAGCGGACAGACCGTCCTTTCAGACACCGACGGTCTCCGGGGCCTGGCCGCCCCGCTGGAACCGTTGAAAGGACCCGCCGGAGCCGTCCTGCCCGCTGCCTCCGTCCAGATCTGCTTCGCCGTCCAGCACCCGGGCGTCCACTACTGCGACGCGCTGATGGAGAAAGCCCCCGAGGGCGCCAAGACTGTTCCTGTGTGGCTGATAATCCACGCCCCGAAGGACCAGGCGCCCGGTTGGTATCTCTCGGCTCTGAATCTGGAGGCCAACGCAAGGAAATTCAGCGTGCCCGTCCAGGTGTTGGTGACAGGGGCGACTTTGCCGGATGCACGGGACTTCTCCTCGACCGTCGGCCTGACGCACTCGCCCGAGACTCTGGCGCAGCACTACGGCGTGGAGCTGTGGTCGGACGCCCATTTCAGATTGATGGACAAAACCTTGGCACTCCTGGGCCAGGTCGGCAACGACGTGGTCCACGTCCCCGTGCTTCTTTCCGGCGTCGGCGGCACCGGCAAGAGCGGCGTCGAATTCAACTGGCAGCCCATCATTCGCTGGGTCAAGGCGCCGCAGGAATTGAGGCCAGATTTCACTATCCTGGAGAAGTACCTGGATGCCTATGTAAAGCACTGCGCCCCGCCGCGGGCCATCAGCCTGTACATCTGGGGTGCTTCTTCTGCCAAGGAATACGCCGACGCCTACGAAAACCGGCGCATCCCCACGCGCGAGAACGTCAAGTACTCGCCCCCACTCGTGGCGGTGTTGGACCCCGCAACCGGGACGGTCTCGCCAGCCCCCGCGCCGGCCATCGGCGAAGAAGGCAGTGAACGGTTCTGGAAGCCCATGCTCGAAGGCGTGCGCGCCCTGGTGCTCAGGCGCGGCTGGTCGGAGCGAATCATCATGTTGGCGTTGGGCGGCGATATCCGGCCGGGGGAGAGAACCGCCGAACTCATGAAGCAGTGGGCGCCCTACGCACGCTGGGACTTCCTCTCCCACTTCAGCGGTGATCCGCCTCCCAAAGACGGCAAGATGATGGCCACTGGCGGCATGGAAGTGGGCATGATGGAATGGCCGCGCGGCGCAGCCTCGTTGACGCTTGCGCAGTTCGAGGAGCGGGTGAGAAAGCCATGCGATTTCCTTGAGCTTCCCACCGACCGCTGGCAGCACCAGGAATACTCCCCACCGCTCGTCTTCCGCACTATGACGGCCAACTGGGGCTGTATCGGCCGCATCGGCCTGGACTTCTGGCTGGCCAAGACGACCCGCGGCGCCCCCAAGAACACCTCCTTCTTCTCGCACGTGGAAGCACTGACAGTTCCCGGCCCCGATGGTCCCGTCCCCACCGTCCGCTTCCAGATGCTCCGCGAAGGCCTCCAGGATGCCGAGGTGAAGACGGCCATCGTCAAGGCCTACTTGAGCCTGCCAGAGGCAGAGCGCAAACCGTACCGTGAACTCCTGGACGAGCTGTTGACCCGGATGGCGTGGGGCAGCCCGTTCTTCCTCAGCCAGTGTGAGCTCGGTTACGACTGGCCGGCTTACGTGGCCCGCTTGCACCAGGCCGCCGCCCAGTTGGCAGGCATCAAGGATGATGCCCGATGGGACAACCCGCCGCAGTAAGGCCCGATGCCCGGAAGGAGTTTGTTGCTCGCAACGCACGAAGCCATGGATGAACGGAGATGCAAAAGATGAACGCAGATAAAGAAAGAAAACTACTTCCAATGACCTTATCTGGTCTTATCCGCGTTGATCTTCGGTTGTCTGCGTTCATCTGCGGTTTAGTTTTGGTGTTGTTGGCCGCCCTCGTGCCACCCGCCTTCGCCGTCATCAACCGCCGCTTTACACCGGTGGACCTGGTGAAAGGGGCCGCGCAAGTACAGGCGTTGCGCGTTTCCGAACTCCAAGGTAAGACGCTGGCCGCCGAGGTCGTCGAAACGCTCAAGGGCGAGGAGCCCAAGGCCCGGCAGATCAGCTTTGAACTCGGCGAGGAACTGGACGAGGAGGATGTGAAGCCGGCCTTTGGGGGCAAGAAGACCGCCACTGCCATCCTCTTCCTGTTGGACCAGGGCGATAAAGCTCCGGCCGACGAACCCGACGGCGCACTGCTAATCGAGACCCTTTGGTTCGCCGTCTCCCGGCACGGCGGAAAGCTGGCGCTCGACAAGGACAAGCGCCAATTGTTCGCCGTCTGGGGGGGCAGCGCCCGAATGTTGGCCGCGGCCGCCCGCTATGTTCAGAACGAGCCGGGGGCGAGTTTCCCGATCGGCTCAGACATGGCTTGGGGGGAATCCCTGAAGCTGGGAAAGCTCCCCCGGCGGGCCAGCGGCTGCCTGGTCGCCGACCTGGGCAAGCCGGCCGGATTGTGCGTCATTGTCCTTTGCGAGTCTGGTGATCGCGTTTACTCCGCGGCGCCGAAGGATGGCAAACCGGCCGACATGACGGCGCAGCTCAAGCTGGCCACGGCGTCCAGGGCGGCTGCCCTTGGCGACTTCGACGGAGACGGGCGCGTGGACCTGCTCTCCTGGGATGGCCGATCGCTCAAGCTGGCCGCTCAGACGGCCGACGGAGCTTTCGCGGCACCCAGGGAATGCGCGCAACTTGCGGAGTGCCTCTCCTTGGATTGCCTGGACGCCGGAGGCCCGCGGCCCGGACTGGTCGCCGGCACCAGCCACGGACCCGTGTTGTTGGCCTGGGACGCTGCCGGCACGCCGGCGACGGCCCGGGGCGGTTCAAAGCCCCAGAGCTGATCGCCTTGCCACTGGTGGACGAACCCCGCGCCGCCGTCTGCGGCGATTTTGACGCTGACGGTCTGCTTGACGTCATCGTGGCCGGCAGGGACGGCCTGGCGCTCTT
This sequence comes from Planctomycetota bacterium, assembly GCA_026692735.1. Taxonomy (GTDB): domain Bacteria; phylum Planctomycetota; class SZUA-567; order H5-PLA8; family H5-PLA8; genus JAPLOD01. Next base: position 21,256 of record JAPLOD010000223.1, read on the forward strand.
GAGCCGCGAGTCGGCGGACCGCTGGAGCAACGTCACTTATCTTACCGGTGAACTGGCATATCACGGCAACGCCAACCGCCCGCAGATCACGGCCTGCGCGCTGTGCGACGTGAACACGGACGGACGCCAAGGGATGGCCATGTTCTATGCCGACCGGAAGCCCCTCCTGTTCTTCAACCGCGGTTTCGCCTGCTTCGGCTGGGCGCGCGAACTGAACCTAGACCCAGCCGCTGCGGCGGCCGGCCTTGGCCTCCCAGACGACCCCACGCCCCAGCCAAAGCCGGAAACAACAGCAGGGCCGGAAGACCTGAAACAAGGACAGACGACCGGTGTGATCGTGGACCTCAATGGAGACGGCGTGCCCGACATGCTGGCCGTGGGTGTCAAGGAGCGAGAGGTGTGGGCGGTCTTTGGCCGCCGGCAGCAAGGGCCGCCGCGCAGGACATGCACGCTCGCCCTGCCCCCGACCGCTCCCGGACCGGTGACGGTGACCGTCCGCGAGGGGCGCCGCATCGCCAGCATGTATGTCGTCCGGCCGGGGATTCCGGTGTCTGTCGGATGCGCCCAGGCCGGGCCTCTGGCCCTCGCTTGGGTCGGGCCCGATGGCAAGGCTGTGTCGCGTGAAGTGCTTCTCGTCGGGGAGAGCAATCACTTTGAGCTCAAGCCTGCCAGCGACAACCCTGCGGGGCCCGCAGTCAGATATCCCCGCGAATGAAGAGCTGGGGTTACTGGCAACCAGGCGGTACATCGGTGAAGGCTTCAACGACGTCCGGTTGGACACACTATTCCTGACTTTGTCGGTGACCTGGCATGGCACCATTGCTCAATATGCTGGCCGGTTGCACCGTCTGTATGATTTTTGAAGCGTGAAGCGTGAAGTGCGTGTGTACGACTAATCAGGCTTCTGGCCACAACGGGATTTAAGAACGGTTCGTTCTTCACGGCAAAGGTGAACTCTCCTGCATAGCGTGTCGAACCGCGGTGCCGACGGGCCGGCACTTGAGCTTTGCGGTTGGCCGATTGCGGCAACAGGTGCCGACGCTTGCCCTTTGACCGCGACGAGGCCGATGCATCGCGCCTGGAGGGGCAACAGACTCCGCACGGCCTATCCGTGCCGCTTGAACGCCACTACCGCCGTCGCCCACGATCCCACTGCATTACGGCGTGGACAAATGTTCCGGAAATCTCTCGACAACACCGGGCCGGTTCTGGGATAATGCTGTCGAAGTGGAAGGGCGGCCGACAACTTAGTTCGTCAGTTCGACAACCAAAGTCATCCCAATGTTCATCGAGGTCGAGAGCTGAAGATGCTGGAGCGCTACTATCATCAAGACCAGATCGAATCGAGCCGGGCAATGGAAAAGCTCGTTATCGAAGACCGGGCGCGACTCAAAGAAGCCTAGATTCCCAGAGCATCTCAGTACAGCCGAGGGAACTGGCGGAGAGGGTGTTCGGACAGCCGTTCGGACAGTTTTTCGGACAGTGAGCCTCTCCGGGCGTTTTGGGTAACTATAACCCGTGTGGTTAAAATAACTTAAGTGGGTGGGAATCGAAACTGGCGGAGAGGGAGGGATTCGAACCCTCGAGGCCCTCGCGGGCCTACTTGTTTTCGAGACAAGCCCGATCGACCACTCTGGCACCTCTCCGCGTCACCACGAACTACGTAGTAATGAGCACTTACACGGAACAATGCTCATCCACCGGTGATACTGCGTCAGGTCGTCTGCTATACTCGTCTATGATACCCGTCCTTCGATCCGGCAGACAGAACCGAAGGAGCCAATCTAATACTCCCGAAAGGCGTTCGACGCAAGATGCGCTCGCCGGAATTGTTGCGTTCCCCACGGCGAGGCCGTCGCGCGAAATGTGGCGTTCACCCGCCCGGTGACCGCCAGACGGCCTCTTGCGGCGCGGGAGACCGCGCAGGAACGGTCCCCGGCCTCACCAGCACGCACGTCAAGCCTTCTCCTGTATTCTGGACGCGAAAGTCCCGTTGATGGCCTCTCCTCGAACATCTGCTTCCCGTTCTCCTGTGCGGCCGTCCTGTGCTGCGCCGCCGAGTTGTCCCGGTCCACTCCTGGCTGCAGTCGCAGACGCCTGCTGGCAGGGAAGCCGCATGTCAGCCGGCGCTGACGCTGAGTCACTGCCCGAAATGGGCGGCCATGTACTGGTTGAAGGCGTAGTTCATGACGTTGACTCCCAGCTTGTAGGCCTGCATCGCCTGCGCTTCAGTGGCGCCGGAGTGGCCTGTCTTCCAGGCGTCGTTCAGGTCCCCCTGGTGGTAGAACACGATCCAGCGTTC
>JAPLOD010000224.1 GCA_026692735.1 Planctomycetota bacterium
GAGCCGCTCGTGATGGATTTTGGCCTGGCCAAGGACACCCAGCAGGAATCGGGCCTCAGCCGCACTGGCCAGGCCCTGGGCACGCCGGCGTACATGGCCCCTGAGCAGGCCGAAGGCAAAGCCAACCTCGTCGGACCGCGCTCGGACGTGTACAGCCTCGGTGCAATCCTCTACGAGATGCTCGCCGGTCGCCCGCCGTTTGTGGGCGAGAATGCGCTACAGGTGATGCGTGCCGCGCTGCATGAAGAACCCGTGCCGCCGCGAGTCTTCACGCCGGGCGTGCCGCGTGACCTGGAGACAATCTGCCTGAAGTGCCTGGAGAAGGAGCCGGCAAGGCGCTATGGCAGCGCGGCTGAGTTTGCCGACGACCTAAAGGCATTCCAGCACGACGAACCGATCAGCGCCAGGCCTACCAGTGCCGTGGAGCGGGTGTGGAAGAAGGTGCGGAAGAATCCGGCGCCATACGTGGTTGGATCGGTTGCGCTCCTGGTGATCATCGTCGGCACGGCACTTTTCATGTGGTCGCTGAACCAGAAGCGATTGGAGGCTGAGGCCTCGCTTGCCCGATTCCTGACGGAGAAAGAAGCCAAAGAGACAGCCGAACGTCAGCGACTGGCGCTGGAGACAGAGAAGAAGCGTGCATGGCAGTTAGTCTTCGAGGACGACTTCTCTGACCCGGCCAGGTCGAAGAGCAACTGGGGGGGCGAAGGCCCCACAAAGTGGCAAGTCCGGGATGGTGAACTACGGGCGGAGCGGAGCTATTGGTACTACCTGACGCCTCGTATGCCGATCGCGGGGGATATCAGAATCGAGTTCGACTGCCGAGTGGAGAGCGAGCTTCTGAGCGACGTGAGCTGCTTCCTGGCGGCGCTTCCCAAGGAAGGCCCCTTCAGCGGCTACATCTTCAAGTATGGTGGGTGGAGCAACACCAGGCATTCCCTTGAGCGAGCACGAGCAGGGGCGGAGATGTGGTCACAAAGTGCTACGAAGCCCATTATCAGAGGCATGCGCTACCACGCTTGTGCGGAACGTGTCGGCAAGCGGCTGACATACACCGTGAATGGCCAGATCGTTTTCTCTGTTGAAGATGAGCATCCTCTAACAGGCAACGATCGTTCGATGCTGGGACTATATTCATACGGCACCTCGACAGTCTGGGACAATGTAAGAGTGTACCGACTTGGCGAGCCACTTGCCGCCGACCTACTTGAGATCGCCGAACGCCACCTGGAACGAGGCAGTCTTGTTGCGGCAAGCGAGCTTTTCACGGAGGTGCTGGCTTCCTCCAACGACGCATCGCGCCGCGACAGCGCTAAGATTGGCCTCGACAAGTCAATGCGCGCCCTTGCATTTCAGGAGCGACTGCCGGAACTCAGGAACAGGATTCTCCAAGTTTGGCCGAAGGCCCAGGTAAAGATTGGACGAGACGGGATCATCGTTAGCGTTGCCGATGCAGGATTGACCAACCTGACGCCCCTGCAGGGCCTTCCTGTAACGGAGCTTTACTGCACGCACAACAAGGTTTCCGACCTCACACCACTGAAGGGTATGCCCCTGGCAGTCCTCCACTGCTCCGGAAACCAGATAAACAGCCTGGAGCCATTACGCGGCCTGCCACTGGTCGAACTGTTCTGTGTAGATAACCACATCTCCACTCTTGAGCCACTACGCGACATGAAACTCAGCAAGCTGGACTGCAACGGCAACCCCATCGCTTCACTCGAACCACTACGCGGCATGCCGATCGATAACCTGGGGTGCCCGTCGTGCCAGATCAAGAGCCTCGAACCCTTGTGCGGAATGCCACTACACCTTCTTAACTGCAACGCCAACGACATTGAGAGCCTGGAACCACTGCGGGGCATGAAACTGACCGTGCTGAATTGTGGCGGCAACAAGATTACGAGCCTAGACCCGCTGGCCGGGATGCCATTGATCAACCTCACATGTTTTCACAATCAACTGACGGAGATTGAGGCCCTGCGAGGTATGCCGCTCACGTTTCTGCAATGCCAAGAGAACCAAATTGCGAGTCTGGATCCCCTGCGTGGCGCACCATTATCCGACCTGATATGCCGCGACAACCAGATTGTAAGCCTGGCAGCCCTTCGGGGAGCGCCGATGCATGGTCTTCACTGCGGCAACAATCGCCTGACGAGCCTTGATCCATATCAGGAATGGCCGCCTGAGAATGGCTTCTTCTTCGCCTGCGACACGCTGCCGGATGCCGAACTGGAACGAGTCATCGCGGAATGGACAAAGCCCCGGCTTCCGGAAGAGCAACCCAAAGGCCGCTCGACCACGGCCCTATTCAGAGCGAGACGCAATGCTGCGTTGCAGGCGAAGACCCTCCTGGCCGTGCGTAAGGGGAACGCTGAACTTCTCAAATCACTGGCCCGGCCCTTCAAGAGCCACAGATACCTCATCATCCATCTCGGCCTGACGTGGCCAGAGGCGCAGAGCCTGTGCGAGAGACTGGGAGGTCATTTGGCCACCCTCAACAGTCGTGCTGAAGAGCAGGCTGTTGATCCATTGTTGGATTGGGGGTGGGCAGAGGCGTGGATCGGTCTGTCACGCACGCGCATATCGCGGGCCGAGCCACCAAACGATGGCACGGACTCGTTCAACGACGCTTGGGCTACCGGGGAGACTATCACCTACACCCATTACGAGAAGAACACGACTAGGGACAAGAGTGGCCACTACATTATGACCAAGGATCATGCAGAGGGTAACCCGTGGTGTCTGGTGCCTGAGGCGGTCCCTCCCGCCCGCAATTTCTTCATCATCGAATGGGACGAGTAGGCCGACAGGAGAGTCCGCCCCATGCCCGACTTCTCGTTCTGCCCGCAATGCAACATCAAGTACCGCACCGCCGGTATGCCCGCCTTCAAGCGCCTCCGCTGCAAAAAGTGCCAGGGCATCTTCGTCGTGCCGGAAGACTCCGCTGAGCAGTCGCTGGCCGCCGCGCCGGAGAAGAAGCCGGACGCCGCACAGCCCGACAAGGACGCCGAGCACGCCATTCCCGCCGCCATCGGCGACAGCAGCGTCCTGGGCCGCGCCAACTTCAAGGGCGGCGTGACGCTGGACGGCTCGCCCCTGCCCGCAGTGGACGACGGCTCGGCCTCCCAGGACACCATGGAGGGCCTGCCCAGGCCCGTCGAGAGGAAGATCGAGGCCGCCATAAAGCCCTCCGCCACCGACGAGAAGTACATCGTCGAGGGAGAGATCGCCCGTGGCGGCATGGGCGTCATCCTGAAAGCCGCCGACCGCGACATCCGCCGCCCGGTGGCCATGAAGGTCATGCTCGACGCCAAGTCGCCCAAGGACAAGGCGCGCTTCGTGGAGGAGGCCCAGGTCACGGGGCAGCTTGAGCACCCCAACATCGTGCCGATCCACGAGCTGGGCATTGATGCCGAGGGCCGTCTCTTCTTCACGATGAAGCTGGTGAAGGGCAAGAGCCTGGGCGACGTGCTGAAGGCGCTGAAGAAGAACGACCCCAAGGCGGAGCAGGACTACCCGCTGGGGCGGCTGCTCAACGCCTTCATCAACATCTGCAACGCCATGGCGTTCGCTCACGCCAAGGGCGTCGTGCATCGCGACCTCAAGCCCGCCAACATCATGCTCGGCGACTACGGCGAAGTGCTGGTCATGGACTGGGGCCTGGCGAAAGTCGTAGCGCATTTTGCCAAATTGCGGAATGAGCCGGGCGACAAGGCGGTGAAGCCGGAACACAATTTAGCAAAATGTGCTACGGACCAGCCGCCAATAGCCAGTAGCCAACAGTCAGTAGCCGGCAGTGGCACAGATTCCCGCGATGAACAACTGCGCCGCGTGGTCAGCAGCGTGCGCGACGAAGCGGGCGGGCAACTGACGATGGACGGCACGATCATCGGCACGCCGCACTACATGCCGCCGGAGCAGGCCGACGGGAAGATCGAGGAGATTGACGCCCGCAGCGACATCTACAGCTTGGGCGCGATGCTCTACGAGATACTGACGCTGACGACGCCGTGCGATGGCAAGGGCATCTTCGCGCTCATCAAGAACGTCAGCGAGGGGAACATCACGCCGCCCGACCAGCGCGCCCCGAAGCGCAACATCCCCAAGGAACTGTCCGCGATCACGATGAAGGCTCTGGCGCGGCGCAAGGAAGACCGCTACCAGCGCGTGGAGGACCTGCGCCGCGACATCGAGCTGTTCATCGAAGGCCGCGCTGTCAGCGCGAAGGAGGACACGTTCGCCGAATCCGTCGTGAAGCTGGTAAAGAGGAACAAGACGGCGAGCGTTGTGGGGGGCCTGGCGGCAGCGGTGCTACTCGTAGTTTTGTCCGGGAGCGCATGGATCAACTACCAGGCCCGGCAACGGGCGGAGCGCGGCGAGATGCAAGCGCAGGAGAACCTCGCGGCCTTCACGGCTGAGCAGGCCCGGCGACGTGACATCCAGAAGGGGTCAGCCCCCGCCTTCGTCGCGGCGGCGGGCGATGCCATCGAACGACGCAACTGGGACTCCGCCTTGCTAAACGCTGACGCCGCCATCGCCTATGACCCGGACTTGGCCGATGCGCATTTCGTACGTGGGGAAGCCCTGATCGCGAAGAAGGACTACAAGAGCGCGCGTGCGGCCTTGGCGGACGCGCTCGGTTGCAAGCCTGGTGGTCAGGATGCGCGGGAATTGCAGACAGCCTGCGAGAAGGCTCTTCGAGGCGATGAGCAGCAGTCGTCTGCCGCGTTTGGTGCGGTCTTCATGCGGCGGAAGGAGTTCACGCTGGCGGAGAGCCACCTGCGCACCTTTGAGGGATTGGTGAAGGAGTACAACCAGCGGCTGAAGAAGGCTTGGCCGAAGTGCGACCGCAGCATCGAGATCGGCAAGGACGGGAAACTATCGTTGGATTTGGGGAACACCGGTACCAAGGACCTGATCCCCCTGAAAGGTATTCCCCTATCCAGGCTCTCGATACACCAGAACCCCATCACCGACCTGACACCCCTGAGCGGTATGCCGCTGGAGGAACTGGACGCGCACGAATGCCCATCACTTACTGATCTCACCCCACTGAAGGGTATGCCACTCAGGACTCTGAACCTCTTCCGAACCCGACGCATCAGCAATCTCGATGCGCTCAAGGGCATGCCGATCGCTTCGCTGCAGTTGGAGGACACAGCAGTTCGTGACCTGACTCCACTGACGGGTATGCCCCTGAAAGCCCTCTGGATGTACGGAACGAAAGTTACAGATCTCGCGCCATTGGCGCGCGCGCCGCTGGAAGAGCTGTATACCGGTAACCCCGGAATTACTGACATCGGCCCGCTGAAAGGCATGGCACTCAGGAACTTGTGCCTTCTGTGTCCCGTCAAAGACCTGACACCACTCGATGGTATGAGGATCGAAGCGCTGAGCTTTCCCACGTGCGCCTATAAAGGTATCGAGATCATCCGCAGTATGAAATCCATGAAGAGGATAGCCCTTGACATCCAGCCATCGGCTTCCCCGGAGCAGTTCTGGAAGGCCTATGATGAGCAAGGCACCTACTGGCAGGCGCTTGTGCAGTATCACTGGCCGGGCGGTGAGTTCGGGCTCCTGCCGACCGGCGGCGGCAAGTTCTGCCTTTGGGGACGGGGATTCGAACGCGTCACAGACCTGGCGCCCCTGAAGAACATGCCCCTTTCCGTGCTCGACGTTCACCAGGCACGGATTACAAGCCTGGAGCCGCTACGGGGCATGCAATTGACGGAGCTGAACCTTCAGGGGTGTCAAGGCGTCCTGGATTTGGCGCCGCTGTCTGGGATGCCCTTGGTATCCGTTAACCTGGACGGCACAAAGGTCGCCGACCTCACGCCACTGAAGGGCATGCGGCTGACAACGCTGAACCTTCAGCGGTGTGGCAATGTTGTGGATTTGTCGCCGCTGGAAGGTATGCCGCTGACGACGCTCAGCCTCTTGGGTTGCGCGAAGATACATGACTTGGCTCCGCTCAAAAGCATGGCGCTCACGTCGCTTGACGTTGGCGGCTGCACGTTGGTGCAAGACCTGACACCGCTGAAGGGCATGCCGCTGACATGCCTCGATCTTGGTTGGTGCGGGCAGATCAAAGACCTCTCGCCGTTGAGGGGGATGCCCCTGACGCGGCTTGCCCTCGGACAGTGCAACCGGATCAGGGAACTGACACCACTCAAAGGCATGCCGCTGGCGTGGCTCGACCTATCGAAGAATGGCCAGATCAGCGACCTGACACCACTGAGGGGTATGCCGCTGGCGTGGCTCGACCTATCGAACAATGGCCAGATCAGCGACCTGACACCACTGAGGGGTATGCCGCTGACAGAGTTGTACCTGGGTAACACCGGCGTAACGGATTTGACGCCGCTCGACGGCATGGAACTGGGCAGACTCCAGTTCCAGCCGAAGAACATCCGGCAGGGCATAGAGGTCATTCGCAACATCAAGAGCCTGGGGCAGATAGACACTGTCGGCAAGGTATGGCCCCCCGCCGAGTTCTGGAAGAAGTACGACGCCGGGGAGTTCAAGTAGTCGGAGCAGGCTTATGGCTGACTTCACGTCGTGTCCACAGTGCCAGACGCGCTACCGCACGGCGGGCATGCCCGTGGGCAAGCGCTTGCGCTGCCGGAAATGCCGCGCCGTGTTCAGCGTCCAGGAGGACGCCGCCAGCACGCCCACGATCCAGAAGCCTGCCGACGAGAAGGCCGAAGCCGACGCTTTGCCCGCCGGGATGGGCCAGCAGAGCAGTCTCTCCGTGGCCGGCGTCCATGGCGGCGTGGTGCTCGGCCAGGACAAGCCGGTCGTCGAGTCTCTCACCGCCGCGACGGGCGACGAGAAGTACGCCGTGGAGGACGAGATCGCTCGTGGCGGGATGGGCGCGATCCTGAAGGCCGTGGACCGCGACATCCGGCGGCCCGTGGCCATGAAGGTCATGCTGGGCGAGGCCGACGAGCGCAAGCGCGCCCGGTTCGTCGAGGAAGCGCAGGTCACCGGCCAGCTTGAGCACCCCAACATCGTGCCGATCCACGAGCTGGGCGTGGACAGCGACGGGCGGCTGTTCTTCACCATGAAGCTGGTCAAGGGCCGCAGCCTGGAGCAGGTGCTGAAGGCGATGCAGAAGGGCGGCGAGGGCGGCATGTCGCTGGGCGCGCTGCTCAACGCCTTCGTCAACGTCTGCAACGCCGTCGCCTTCGCGCACTCGAAAGGAGTGCTGCACCGCGACCTGAAGCCGGCGAATATCATGCTTGGCGACTATGGCGAAGTGCTCGTCATGGACTGGGGGCTGGCGAAGATCATCGGCACAGCGGGTGAGCGGGAGATCGAGCCATCGGGCAAGCGACCGGCAGCGGCAGACCAAGAGCCTGAGACAGGCGACAGCCCGGACTCGAAGCTCCAGCGCATCGTCAGCAGCTTCCGGCAGGAGTCGGGCGTCGAGCAAACAATGGACGGGACGGTCGTCGGCACGCCGGTCTACATGCCTCCCGAACAGGCCAGCGGCGAAATCTCCAGGCTGGACCAGCGCAGCGACATCTACTCCCTCGGCGCGATCCTGTACGAGATTCTGACGCTCAAGCCGCCCGTGGAGGGCAAGACGATCTACACGCTGCTGCACAACGTCACCACTGGCAACATCCAGCCGCCCGAACAGCGCACGCCGGAACGTGTCATTCCGAAGGAACTGTCCGCCATCGCCATGAAGGCGCTGGCCACCAAGCCGGAGGACCGCTACCAGACGGTCGAGGAGCTGCGCCGCGACATCGAACTGTTTGTCGAAGGTCGCGCCGTCAGCGCCAAGCCGGACACGGTGTGGGAGACGGTGGTTAAGTTGGTGAAGAGAAACAAGGGCGTGAGCATCGCGACGGCGGTGGCGTTCGTGTTGCTCTCAGTGGGCGGTGCGGTAAGCGCGTGGGTCAACTACGAGGCGAGGAGCGTTGCGGAGGCGGAGAGAGCAAAATCCGACAAGGCGCTGGCGGATTTCAGGGCCGAAAAGGAAGCCAAGGAGCGTGCCGAGACGGCACGCAGGGAGGAGCGGAAGAAGGCCACGCCCGCCCTGGTGGAGGCGGCGCGTGTCGCGCTCGGACGGGGGCGCTTCGATGACGCCATGACGCAGGCGGAGATTGCCCTGGAGTACGACCCGGCCAATAGCGACGCACGCATGATACGAGCTCAGCTTCTCATCTGGCGGCACGACTATCCCGCCGCCTGTTCGGAGCTCAGGCGTTATCTTGACGCCAATCCCCGTGACGCGGACGCGCGCTCCTTGCTTGGCCTCGCGGAGCGCGCACAGCCCGGTGAAGAGAAGTACGCCGCTGCATTCGCGGACATCTTCCTGAAGCAGGGCGCGTTCTACTTCGCGGAGCGGTTGGCGAAGGACAACGAGAAGGTGTTGGCTGCGTATAGGCAAAGGATTGACGCGGCGTGGCCCGGAAAGGGCGGCAATCTGTCTGTTGGCAGGAGCGGAGGCATGGTCCTCAGATTGAGCTCTACGCGAGCCGTCGCCGATCTGACGCCTTTGAAGGGAATACCGTTGGCCGAGCTGCACGTGAATGAGTGCTTTGATGTCAAGGACCTGTCCCCACTCGAAGGCATGCCGCTCGTCTTTCTGAATCTCTGGGGCCTTCGGGGCGTTACCGACTTGTCAGCCTTGCGTGGGATGCCTCTCGTCACGCTGTGCGCTGCAAGCACTGGTGTAAGAGACCTCAGTCCGCTGCGCGGGTTGCCGCTGACGTACCTCAGTCTTAATGACTGCAAAGTATCCGACCTAAGCCCTCTACGGGGCATGCCGTTAAAGTCGTTAAACCTCGACATAACCCTCGTGTCGGACTTGGCGCCACTGAGTGGGATGCCGTTGCAGGAACTCAAGCTAGATAACTCGCCAGTGTCTGACCTCCGCCCTCTCAAGGGAATGCCGCTTGTGAACTTCAGTTGCATGTATACGTCCGTTCGCGACCTATCACCCTTGACCAGCGCCCCGCTGGCTGAAGTGCACTGCGACTCGGGAATCCTTGATCTGGCGCCGCTTGCGAAGTCGCCACTGGAGAGGTTGTGCGTCTACGATCACGCCATCAAGAAGAGTGGCAACGTGCTGCGTGACATCAAGACACTAAAGATCATCGATATCCCCGATCATGGGTCATGGTCAGCCGCCGAATTCTGGATGAAGTACGATGCCGGGGAGTTCAAGTGAGCCGTCGCCGCCATTGCGATTCCCCGCCCGCCGCGATAACGCAGACCTGCCCAAGACCAAGAGGGCAGGCCCACAGCGCGCGCCCCGTAGCAGGGTCTACCCGGCAGAATGACAACGTCTCACGGGTATAGACGGCCGGTCCCTCCGCGCGCAACGTCCCTGGCCACAAGCT
>JAPLOD010000225.1 GCA_026692735.1 Planctomycetota bacterium
AGAAATCGATCTACCGCGTGCGCACCCATCAGGCCATGATTCACCGCATGGCGCTCGACCTGCTCCGCGACAGGCAATGCGCCGAGCGTTGGCCCACCCTGGCCGCCCTGCACTACGCGAGGGCGGGGTAGAATGTGCCCGATTTCGATGCTACAGTCTCTACAAAGGGCCGTTTTTCATAGGTAGCCGTCATAACCGACGCGCCGACTCATAATCCCTGGGTCGCAGGTTCGAATCCTGCCGGGCCTACCAACCTCTGAAGTAGCGGACGCGCAGGACTTTAGCGCCCGTCCTACCGCCCCCTCGCGCGTGCCTTTCCCAGCGCCGTTTTTGGCATCGGGGGCCAGATTGGGGGCCACTTGCTCCAGATTCTCAGCCCCAACGGCCAGTTTCAGCGCCTCGCGTTCCCGACCCGGCAGCGCCTTGGCGCCCGTCAGCACTTCGTACACGGTACGGCTTGCCGCCGCTGGGTCCAATAACCGAAACGCGGAAATCAATGAACCGCACCAGCGATGCAACGCTGGGACAGCTTGAAACAGCAGAATGGTTGGGTAGTCTCCACCTCGTGGCGAGGTGCCACACACATGGTCAGGTAGTGCCTCACTATTCGACCGGCGTTCACAGTGGCTTGCTCGGTCGAAGCCTTTGGGCGCGGAACTTCCGGAGGGTGAACATGCCGAGCGCCACCAGAGGGTCATCCGACGCAATGGCCGTCGCAAAAGGCCGGCCTTGTCGCATCAGCGACCGCAACTCCCGCGACATCCTGATCTCCGCGCTCGGCGACGTGAAGACCCCCCTGGCGCACGGCCGATTCCTCCCTGGTCGCGATGAGGTGCTTCGCCGTGACGGATCCAGGATCCGTGGCTATTTCAGGAAGCGCCTCGGCATCCGCCGCTACGAACCGCTGGATCGGTCGGTTTTCCCCCAAGCGCCTTCGGGTTGGTGCAGTTGGGGATACTATGGCCGGGCCATCACGGAGGACGAGGTGCTCGCCCATGCGAACTGGCTCGGGATGGAATTGGAGCGGGTCACCTCGGCTCATCCAGGAGGAGAAGCATGAACGCGCGCCGGCTGAGGGGCCTCTGTGCGATTGCCGTTCTGGTGTTTCCTGCGCTGAACGCCCAGGCTGCGCAACTGGATCCGGCGCAATGGACGGTGACGGATTCGGGGACAGGCAAGAACATAGCCAAAGATCTCACCGACGGCAGGTTGGAGAGCTTCTGCGAATTGAAGGCCAAAGGCGAGGATCAACCTTTGTCCGTGACCATCGACCTAAAAGAAGCGCATCTCCTCCACCGAGTCTATTGGTGCGGAAACGCCAACTACAAGGGGCAGGACGTCCCGTTTCCGGCGGACATATGGAAGGGAGTGGCGACAAGGGTGGCGATCCTCGCCGGCGAGAGTCCCGACAGCCTCAAGCAGATCTCAGGGGAATGTCCGGTCGCCATGGACTCGCTGTACGAGGCGAAGTGGAAGAAAGGCGCTGGCGGGAAGGGGCCGTCGGCCGTCAACACAGAAGGCGATTTCCGCTTCCCGCCACGGATGGCAAGGTACGTCAAGCTGGAGGCGCGCGGGCTGCCCGCCGGGGCGTCGTGGACGCTCGGCGAGGTTGAGATCTATGGGTTCCAGGCGGAGGGGCAGGAGGTGGCGAAGCGCGAGGCCGTGATTCTTCCGTCCGACGCGCCGGAGACATTGTCATTGGCCGCCAGGGATCTCAGCTACTATCTGGGCGAGATGCTGGGTAGGCCGGTGCCGGTCGCCACCCCCGATGCGGCGGAAGCCTACAGCGGCCCCATCTTCAGGATAGCGGATTTGAAAAGCCTTGCCGGCAGTTATGACGAGATGACGGAGAATCTCAAGTCCGGCAAACTTCCTTCGTGCCCGGTGAACGTCGAAGCCGAAGGGAAGGCGGTCGTGTTCAAGGCGTGGCCCTACAGAAATGCGCTGGCCAGCGTGTGGGCATTCCTCGAGAGCCAGGGCGTGAGATGGACCTATCCCGACCCGCATGGCGATTTCGTGCCAAGGCGCAAGGAACTGGACATGAAGGTCCTGCCGCTCCGTTACTCGCCGTCGGCGGAGCGGATCTACGCCAACTTCGCCGTGGAGGAGTTTCGGCCGACGCTGCCGTGGGAGCTTTCCAAGGGAAAGCTGCTTCCGACCGAGGGCTACCTCTATTTCTGGCGCAACCACTGGTCGTCCTCGTGGAACAACTTCCGGTTCGGCGGCGGGCAGGAGGTCCCACCAGCGAAAGGGCCGAAGGACTCGACGGAGGCGGCGAGAGCGCTGAAGGACGAATACAAGGAGGGCTTTGACGGCTACCCGCACAATTTGAACAGCGTTGTGCCGAGGCGCATTCTCGAGGCCCACCCGGACTGGATGGGCCTCAAAAAGGCCGGGCCGAACGATCCCGGGAAGAGGAGCCCCGACATCACGCCATGCCTCACGGGCGAAGGGCTGATCGGTTTCGTCGCGGAGAAGGCGGCCGCCTGGGCGGCACTCTACCCTGGGACCCAGAAGAGTTTCGGGCTGCTTCCGATGGATGCGTGCCGCTACTGCGAGTGTCCCGCATGCCTGGCGTTGAACCAGCCCTTCGTGAAGCCGGACATTCCCTATTGCGCACCCAATCCGTACATCAGCTCGGAGTCTTATTACCACTTCGTAGGCGAGGTGGCGAGGCGCGCTGCCACGACGGCCGCCAACGCCAATTTCCACGCGCTGGCGTATGCGGAGGTCTTCGCTCCGCCGAAGAAGATAGACAAGCTCCCGGGCAACGTTATCGTCGAGGTCTGCTCGTACGGGCACATGAACCTTCCGCCGGACTCGCCGCGCAACGCCACGATGAAGTCGTATCTTGAGGAATGGGCCAAGAAGTGCAAGCGGCTGGAGACTTACGGGTATGTCCTGTTGAATGAGGACGGCAGGGCATGGCCAATGCCGCTGCCCCTTGTGACCGCCACGGTGGGCTGGGCGAAGCTCCAGCACAAGCTCGGGGCGCTTCCCGGGGGCACGCAGGGGTCGCCGGAGATGATCAGATACTGTCCATGGAACTTCTATGCCTATCCGCGCGTCCTCTGGAACGTGGACACGGACGCCGACGCTCTGCTGAAGGAGTTCTTCTCGTGTTACTTCCGCGAGGCCGGCGAGGCGATGCTGTCGTACTACAAGGCCGCCGAGGACTACCAGATCCACAACAATGGCAGCCTCTACGGCGGCGGCTATACGTACCGCCTGACTCCCGGGGCGTTTCCGTTTCAGGTTCTTCAGGAGATGTCAAGACAGCTCAAGAAGGGGGAGTCCTTGGCTTCTGGAAGGGTCGCGAAGAGGCGGTTGGCCGCCATGCGTGAGGGCTTCGACTGGCTTGTGGCGTCCACTGGGGTCGGAGCGAAGAGGATTGAGAAGCCTGAGTCATTCCCGTCAGTGGGGCCGGGCAAGCCACCGCTGACCGTGCTGATGAAAGACGCGGATGTGATTCCGTCGGAGTACGCAAGAGGCGGCGACTGCTGCATGCAGAACGGGCGCCGGTTCGGGCACTTTGTCCGCTTCGAAACCGACGGCGACTACATCGTGTCGTTCAACGGCACGGGGTATACGGAGCCAAGACATCGCAAGGACAGGACAATCGCGGCGTATGTCAACGGCGTGTTCACCGAGCCGCAACCGATTCCCGACGGCAAGGGCGAGCACAGCTTCACCGTCAAGGCGGCGCAGGGCGTGTGGGAGGTCGGCATCCAATCCATGGTCTTCGGCGAAGGCCCGTTCTATCTGAAGGAATTCACCATCAAGCCAAAGGAGTGAGAGGATGAAGCTGTATCGAGCGATTGCCTTGGGGATGGCGGCGGGATGGATGGCGTGGGGCGTGCAGGCGGCGTCGTTCGAGCAGCTCAACGACATGGGCCTGGCAGTGAAAACGCAGGCCGCCGCGGCCGATATGAAGGAGTACGAAGCGCTCTTCTTCGACGCCGGCCACCAGCTCATCCGCGACACGTTCCGCAAGTACGACAAGAACCACATGCTGCTGGGCGACCGCTGGCAGCCGCAGACCGCCAACAACGAGCAGCTCTGCCGCATCGTCGGCAAGTACTGCGAGATCGTCTCCGTCA
>JAPLOD010000226.1 GCA_026692735.1 Planctomycetota bacterium
CTTGGATCAACCACCCCAACCGTTACATCGGGAACGTACACTCCAGGTCTTGCCATGCGCCCCTCCCATTCCCCCTGGGAGGGTATCGTCACCATAGCTTGCCAAACTTACGCAATTCCCGACTTCGTTACTACAGTCTCCGAAAACGGGGGTATTACGGAATCTGGTAAAGTACCCCGTGACATACCCCCAATAATGCCTACCTGCCCGGTCACTTGCGTCCGCCGGCGTCCAGCTTAGCGCGGACCGCCACCTCTAACTCACCGTCGGTCAGCGGCCTGCCGGCCTCGGCGCGCACTTGCTGACGCAATCGCTCCGTGGTTGCCATCGCTTCGTGCGGATCAACGTCCGCGCTATCCTCTTCTTTTCTGCCTGAAGAGAAGAACGTGGGTTGGGATAGAGGCTTCACTTTCAGGTCGGAGTGACGCACTTGGCCGTCGGGGCCATGTGATAGGTCACGCGTCTTGTATTTGCTTAGATACACCTCAGCAGACGTTCCCAGCTTCGAGAAGGCGGCTTCAAGGTGTTGTTCCACAGTCTTATGATCACGCCCCATGGCCCGCGCGACCTGAGACACGTTCCCCTTGTGGAGACCGAACAACTCAAGGGCTTTCAACTGCTGACCAGTGAGCGATCTTTGCTTTCGTCGTGGCGAGCGGCGGCGTTTCCTGTGTTTCGCCATAGTCCGTGACCCCGTTCCATGATGCATTGTCACCGTGGCAGCCCGCCTAGGGCGTACTGCCGAATGCTCGCACATCCGCAGGGACAGAACATGGGCCACACCACGATCAGTAACTTCAACGACCCTGTCCCTGCATGTGTAGCCTCGACTGATAGGCTGATTCAGCTCCCCTTCAGACACGTAGTAAAACGTCTTAAATAACAGCCAATGCTCTACGAGCCATGCGTATCGTATGCTCGTCTCCACAAGACGCTTGAGGGCACGACTTCGTCTCTTCCTGGCTTTTGGATGAAATCGGAATGCAGCCATGCCGAGTTCGATGAGGTTCGACTTCAGAAGGGGTACATCATACTCTGGCTGATGGTCTATCAGATAGATGCCATGGGCGCTGGTGCGTCTCGGCCATTCGTGCCAGATCATGCACACCCTTAGTAGGTAGTCGGTTAGATTCGGCAAGAGGAACGGCACGTGACCTGCGGACTCCAATAGCCGGCGAAGCTCTCGGAATCCTGATGCAGCCTTGTCGCGCTCATCATCGCTCTGACTCATAGGAGTGGCGCTAACGAGTGGCTGCTGCCGACCTACGGCATCGCGTTCAGTCTTAATTGTCTGGAGGTGATCAACGAGGCGACTGTCGAACCAAGTGGTAAGAATGTCGCGAAACGCTTCTATCCTGTTCGGGTCCATCCTCGTCGGTCCGCCCATATGAGCTCCTTTCGGTCAGCTCGGCATCGCAATCCCCACTATGAGCCCGCCAAAGCCGGCGGCCAGCCAGCAGAAAGCATTCGCGCCATTCATGCACATCGGTCCACGGTCGCTGCCGCCTCTGCCTGCTCATACTCCTGCGGTGATGGCGCGAACGCAGGGCGCGCCCGGTCCGCAATCCACGATGAGTGTCGCGACCGCCAGCGCAGGTAGCGCCAGATCGGTGAACCGACGAGTCCGGCCACACCCGGGGCCACGGCTGCCGCACCCCACACCCATACTGGCGCGGTTCGCTGCGGCTCTCCACGCGTCTGCTTGGCGATCTGCTCTTCATGTCGCTTTGCGGCGCACGATTCACAGCTCTCCTTTGAAGGATACGGCGCCGGTTCTGCTGCGTCGTGCATCCCACCGTAAGAGGAATCATCTGCCTCCAGCTTGCGAAGGCAGGATGTTCCCCGCAGATGCTTTGGAGAGTCGCTCACCTCGACATGTGGCTCACCGGCAGGCGAGGACGGCAAGACGGACACTGACTCCGTGGCCCCAGCGCCGGCCACGGCCAGAGCCGCCAAGCTGAGCGCCAAAGCACGAGGCCATTCTACGAACCATTGCCTCCCGGGCAGCGCGCCATCTGCGTTTTCCCTGTGCCACATGCCGCATCCCTCCGTTCTCGGTCCCACTCTCGCTCGGAACAGACTAAAGCGACCAGCGTGCCCGTCCCGCCGCCCGCGTCAGCATTCACGCAAGTGACGGTGGCAGAATCGGTTGTCCGCGCGGCGGGCCGCGGCAGCGCAGGCACCATCCAGGGGCGGACTCGTATGAAAATCAGAGGGTACCGGTTTTGATATGGAGCTACTTCGTCTCGCGGCTATACGATTTCAGCTTCAGCACCAGCGTGCTGCGGGCGAGGCCCAGCATCTGAGCGGCCTCGGTCTTATTGTCGCCCACGTCGCGTAAGACCTGCAGAATATGATGACGCTCAGCTTCGCCGAGGCTCTTTGGGCCAAGATGCACGTGGCCGGCGCCGTGGGCGGGCGGATCGAGTTCGTCTACCTGGACTTCACTGCCAGCCGCATAGATGAGCAACACCATGAACCTGGTTGTACCGGGAGCCACCAGGCGGCGGTTCGCCCCCTCCGAATTCGCTCGGCGTCCGATTATCGGATACGCGCACGGGTGCCCCTTCCGGCGTCGTCCGCAGTTCTCGTTCATCTAATGCCTTTCCTAATGAGTATTTGAGAAGCCAGCCGCACAATGTGCCTGCGTGGCATCCCGGTCGCTTATCACCGCTGCGTGGAGGCACACTTGGAGGGCTCAACCATGAAACGAATCATCGCGGCGGTTGTCATCCGGGCAATGTTGGTCAGCGGCGTTCTGGCCGCGGAGGCGGAGATGCCGGAACTGGATCATCCCTGGACGGATGGACTTTACTCGACCATCACGGCGCCCTTCTGCGCGGACGGCGCGAAGCCGAGAAACGCCAAGTGGCTCAAGCTGCGCGTTGACGGCATGAAATCCAGCGTCCGGGCGCGGGCCGTCATCCAGAAAGACTCGGCACCCCTGGTCGTGATCCTCAACGGCACCTTCGGCCGCAGCGATGACGCGGCGACCAGCCTGTGGATGGCGTGGCTGGAAGAGCGCGGCTGCCATGTCGTCACCTTCGATTCAACCTTCCATCAGGCCATGACCAGCGCGTCGCGCCACGGTATGGCGGGCCATCTGGAAGTCGAGGCGGAGCTTACCGGACGGATTATCCAAACGTTTTTGCAGCACAAGGACGTGGCCGGCAAGGTGACCAAGGTGGGCGTGGCAGGGATGAGCTACGGCGCCACGCAGGCGCTCCTGCTGGCCAAGCTCGACCGCGAGGGCGGGCTGCCCTTCCACCTCGATGCCGTGCAGGCGTACTCCGCCCCCGTCAGCGTGGCCGCTAGCATGCGGATACTTGACGATGCCTTCACCTACGACTGGAGGCTCTCGGACCTGTACTGGAAGTTCTACAATCTCCGGCGCGAGTTCCCCGTGCGCGAGCAGTACGATCCGGCGATGATGCGGGCCGCGGTGGCGCGCATCTTCCGGCTAGACCTCAAGCAAGCTGTGGAGCAAAACGACGAGCTGTTCGGCGACGAGGTGGAGCCCGCCGGTGGTTCCCGCCTCCTGCCGAAGGACGAGAACAAGGACCAGCGCCTCGAATACGCCGCGCAGGTCGGCTTCGGCGGCTACTACCACTGCATGGCGGCGCCGTACTGGGCAAAGCGCGGCCGTCCTCTGGACCTGAACGTCGGCGACCTGGCCACGCTGCTGCGGAACACGGGCGGCAACGTCGAGGCGATTGTGGCCAGGAACGATCCGCTGAACGAAGACGGCGCCGTGGAGCGGTTGGCGGCAGCGGGCCTGGGCAGCAAGCTGACGGTCCTGCCCCGTGGCGGTCATCTGGGATTCGCGAATAGCAACTGGGTCTGCGCGAAGCTCGCTCGCATCTTCGGTGATGCGGACATGACGCTGGCGGTCAAGTAGCTGAGGAAGCCGACAGGCGCCAACGCGCGCCACCTTTGTCGCAGGGCTGATCAAGGAGTGTTGAGGAGGTGCGGGGAGGAGATCGTCGCAGAGCGGTCAATACAGCAGAGGATGCTCCAGCCGCGCGCCTTGCGGTGGTTCAACTGGAAGGAGGAAGGGCACAGATGTTCGCCGGCATGAACAACAC
This sequence comes from Planctomycetota bacterium, assembly GCA_026692735.1. Taxonomy (GTDB): domain Bacteria; phylum Planctomycetota; class SZUA-567; order H5-PLA8; family H5-PLA8; genus JAPLOD01. The sequence goes on from JAPLOD010000226.1 coordinate 4,086, forward strand.
GAGCCCAATATCCCTGTCCCTCGTCGGGCTGCTGTTCGCCGACTGCCTTCTGGTCTCTTGCCGGAGGGCTCCGAAGCCGCAAACTTCAAGTCTGGTATCAGATGCCCCCCAACTATGGCTTCAGGACTTGGTGCTGGCGTCGCTGGCCTACGGCTTTTGCCTTATGCTGACCCTCAAGCGCCTTGAACGGCCCGTCTGGTTGGTAAGCGAATTCTACGTCTTCCCTGCCGTGGGCAGCGGTTTGCTGGCCGCGCTGGCCTTGTGCCGGCGGGAGGCCACGCTGCAGACGAATGGGCTGGCGCGCGCTGGGGTCTCTTCCTTCCTGATGATGGCGTTTGGCGTAAGCCCTGAGTTGTGCTTGGTTTTCTGGTGGCTGGAGCGGCGTGTTAACGCTTACCTGCGCCGACGAAGCACCGCGGGGTTGACGGCTTTCGCACGATGGGCCGTTGTTGTGATTCTACTGGTCTACGGCATCGCCTTCCTCCTTCCGCTGGAAGGGAGCGAGCGCGGTCACTACGCATACAGGATATGCTTCGAGAAGTCAGTGAATTTGACCTTCCGTTACGGAACCGATAGCGGGTCTGCCATCGCTCTAGCGCTACCGTGGAGCGCCAACCCTGCGCTCTGGGTCGGGCTTTCCTTTCTCATTACTGGCCGCTGGTTTGCCGCAAGTGTCTCCGCCCTGCTGGCATTGTTCTTCGGTTTGTCCATAAAGCTCTATTGCTTGTCCGAGGGATCGTATGGCCTATTTGAAGATGCAGCCAGTTCGCCTGCGTACTACACGTGGCTGGGCAGCATGGCTCTGCTGCTTGTCGCCGGTTTGTTGGGGGATCGGCTGGCGCGTTGCGCCAAGGCGAAGACCGCGACGGCAGATCAAGAGGCTGCTGCGCAAAGGGATGCAGCCGCGCAGTAGAACATTGGCTTGTGTTACGAGAACGGCAACCGGGCCTCGACTTCACGCCGTCGCCGATAGTGAGCTGCCACACTCGAACGCCAGTATCAGCACAATAGAAGCGGGGTGACGGAAAGCTCGTCACCCCGCTGTATTGCGCGCCGAACACCCAGCGGTCTTCAGTGCGCGTCAGGAATCTCCGACTGGCGTCTTTCGACGGTGCCTTTTGTCATGGCGCTGAGGCATGGACTATGCTACCCTGATTTTGCTAGTATTGTGCTTATTGGTCCCCGGGGGGGTATGAGCGACAGCGAAACCTCTCAGCCCGAACCGCGGCCGGAGGGCGCGACGGCGCACACGTTGCGGCCGAGGCTGGACTCGACGCTGCAAGCCACGCCGGGGCAGATAGCGCCGGGCGCGCCGCCCGCTGTCGCAGAGCAAGCTTTCCAGGTCGCCCCGCCGGAGCGCGCCGGCGTCCCAACGGCCCTTCACACTCTCCCCGGCTATGAAATCCTCGGCGAACTCGGCCGCGGCGGGATGGGCGTGGTCTACAAGGCGCGCCAACTCAGCCTAAACCGCATCGTCGCGCTGAAGATGATCCTCGCGGGATCGCACTCGGCCCCGCAGCTAATCAGCCGCTTCCGCGTCGAGGCCGAAGCCATCGCGCGCATCAACCATCCGAACATCGTTCAGATTTATGAGATCGGTGAACACAACGGTGCACCGTACTTCGCGCTCGAACTCCTCGAAGGCGGTAGTTTGAGCAAGCGGCTGGATGCCACGCCGCAGCCGGCACGGTGGTGCGCCGAAATCTGCGAGAAGCTCGCCCGCGCCGTCCACGCCGCACACCAGCAAGGCATCATCCACCGCGACCTGAAGCCTGCCAATGTGCTGCTCACGGCTCCCCTCACCCCACCGGGAAGTGAGGCCAGCGGTGAGGGGGCGCCCCGATCACCCGATGACCCGGTGGCCCGATCTCCCGAGCCCAAGATTACAGACTTCGGCCTGGCCAAG
>JAPLOD010000227.1 GCA_026692735.1 Planctomycetota bacterium
GGGAACCAACTCTTGTCCAGAAGACCGAATCAGGAAACCATCAGGCGAATGGGAGGGGGAAGGTGTGGCCCGAGACTGCCAGCCCGACCCACGCTTTCAACCCGCCGCCCGCCTACGACCATGCGCTTGTTTTGGGGCTAGGGAGATGGGGGGCAGGCCAAGCCCCGAAGCATTTGGCGGGTCGCCGGTATCGGCGTCCTGCTGCCAGGGGAACGTTGACAGTTCCTGCTCTCCTATTATGATTCCTATCTCGCCCTGACAGGAAGAATCATGGCCAGACCAGGAAAGCGCTACCCACCAGAGGTCAAGGAGAAGATCCTCGCCGCAGTCAAAGCAGCACGAGACGCGAGCAGGCCCTGGACCGAAGCCTACAAGGCCGCACAGGGAGCGGGCTACGAGGGCACTGTCGCCAACCTACAGCAGATGATCATGCCCGAGCTCAACGAGGTAGGGATTGAGGCTGCGTTGACCCTCGTGCCGCTCTGCGTGGAGATTCTGGCCGATGGCAAGTGGCATTGTCTAACGGAGTTCGTTCCTCGGCTCCAGCGTAAGATTATGCATGAGAAGGCGACACGAGCGCTCGATTGGGGGCGCAAGAAGCTGACATTCGATGAGAAAATAAGGTGGGGCTACTACGAGATAATACGGTACGCCGTTAGCCAAGTGCCCGGTGTTGAGATCAGACCTAGCCTGGACTATTCACCGCAGAGGCGCAGAGGACGCAGAGTGAAGTGATGAACACAGGGCGGTTTCCCATGTACTTCCCTGCTGTTCTCTGTGTTCTCCGCGTCTCCGCGGTGAATAATGCGGGCTAGCAAGCTAGAACATATCGCTCCGGAATACCGGGTGCAACGCGGCGAGACGGGCCAGCAAGAGGCGGGCTGACGGCGTTTTCCGGCGACCCTGGCGCAGATCTGCGCCAGGGCGCGAGCCGGGGGTATTCATGCGCAACGGCGCGCATCGAAAAACGACATTATGTCGTTTTTGGCGGCCATCAGTTCTGCGGAACGGTCGGTCATGCAGGATCGCCGTCCCCTTTGGTCGAAGTCGTCCTTGGGGGGCTGACGACATGGACAAGCAAAGGAACGAGAAGACGGGGAACGTTGAGCGCTGGCTGGCAACGACGTGCCGGTTCGCCCAGCCGCCACAGAGGCGCCTCGATGACGATGCGCGGCAATGGCTTCGCGAGAACTGCAGGAGCTTGCGCCCGGAGCGCGGACGGCTCTTGATGCCGGCCTGAACGGCGTTTTCATCGTCCAGCGCGGCCATTCCCGACGACGGGAATGGTTCGCTGGCGTGTACTACGGATCGTAATCCTGCGGCAGCCGCCCCCATGCCGACCGCTCGCCAGTCCCCCACTGGTTCCGCCTCCCAACCAGCGCGCAGAACGCCTCCTCCACGGTGCAGCCGTTCCCGCTGGCGGACTCCCGCAGAGCCGCCCGAATCGCCTTGCGCAGGGCCGCGACGACCTCCTCCCTGGTGATCCTGCCGGCTCTTTGCCCTACTGCGGCTCGCGGTTCATCGGGTGCGACGCATCGGTGCGCGGGTCGTAGTCCTGCGGCAAGCGACCCCATTTCGACCTGGAGGCGATCTTGACATCC
>JAPLOD010000228.1 GCA_026692735.1 Planctomycetota bacterium
GGGCACTTCCAGGCGTTCGGGAGCCACGTAGAGCAGCGCCGCCTCGCCGCGCTGCACGCTGTCCAGCGCGGCGGCCGATTCAGCCGCCGTCTGGTTCGAATGGATCGCTGCGGCGCGCCCTTTGTGCCGCCGGTTGAAGGCGTCTACCTGGTCCTTCATCAGCGCGATGAGCGGCGAGACGACCAGCACCGTCCCGCGCACAAGCAGCGCCGGCAGTTGATAGGCCAGCGACTTGCCGCCCGCGGTGGGCAGTATGCCCAGAGCGTCGCGGCCGGCAAGCACGGCCTCGATCAGCTCGCGCTGCCCCGGCAGGAATGCCTCGAACCCGAAGTGCGCGCGCAGCGCAGCGTCCAGCGCCGGTACGGCGGCCATGCAGCGATGCTAACCACGCCGCGGCGCGGTGTCGAGCGAGGCGCGGCTCGGATCCTGCGGCGATTGTGCAGGCGCAGCTCTTCCCGTATAGTACGCTGTGCATTCGACGGACCAGCGTAGCACAGAGGAGGGGAACGCCGCTATGCCAGACATTGAGCAGTGCCGCGAGTTCCTGAGGAACCATCTCTGGAAGCAATGGCAGACGCTTGAAACGGACCAGCGGAAAAACAAGCCGCAGCCTGCTCTGCAGAAGGCCCTGCCCCCCGACGCCAAGCTCATTGACCTCGTCGCGCCTCAGGACCTGACGCTCGGGCAGATGCCTCTGATGGAAGCGCTCCAGCGCCGCGAAAGCCGCCGCGAATACAACGAGAAACCTCTGACCCTCGAAGAGCTTTCCTTCCTGCTCTGGAGCACGCAGGGCGTGCGCGAGGTCATCAGCGAAGGGCAAGTCGTGCTGCGTACCGTGCCTTCCGCCGGCGCGCGACATCCTTTCGAGACCTATCTGCTCGTCAACCGCGTGGCCGGCCTGGAACGCGGCGTCTACCGATACCTCGCGCTGGAACACAAGCTGTGCTGGCTGGCGTCGTATGCGTCACGCGCCAAGGCGGCCGAGGCGGCGTGCCCGGGCTTTGTCGGTGACGGCGCCGTGGTGTTCATCTGGAGCGTCATTCCGTATCGCACCGAATGGCGCTACGGCGTCATCTCGCCCAAGCTGATCGCGCTCGATGCCGGCCACGTCTGCCAGAACCTGTACCTCGCGTGTGAAGCCATCGGCGCGGCCACGTGCGCCGTCGGAGCCTACGACCAGGACGCCATGGACGAACTGATTGACGTGGACGGGTTGGAAGAGTTCACGATCTACATTGCACCTGTGGGCAAGGTGCGCTAGCCGGAGTACTCACCGCAGAGGCGCAGAGGACGCAGAGCGAAACGGTGCACACAGGGCCGTTTCCCATGTTCTTCGCTGCTGTTCTCTGCACTGCTGACCGTTCGTTTCTTCTCCTGGCACGAGGATTCCATCAGGCTTGCTCATTGCTGTTCCGATACCCGATACCCGATACCCGATACCCTGAACCCTGAACCCTTTGCCTCCCTTTGGCTGCGGCTCCGCCGCGCTGCGCTCCGCGTCTCCGCGGTGAATAATGCGGGCTCTTGCCTCGCCGTGCACCTGTGCGCTACTTCCAGACGCCCAGCCCGATCAGGGACTTGTCCGTATCCTCAGGCAGGTCTTTCTTGAGAATCCAACGCTGCGAACGGCCCACCGCGCGGAGCCGGTCGTTCTTCGCATCCGCATCAAGATGCGACATCAGAGCGGTGCAGAACTGCTTTTTGGTCTTCGTGTCAAACAGCACATACTCGAAAAGCATGCGTCTTCTCGCAAAATGAGACACTCACACGCCGGTGTCATCTCCTCCGCAAAGAGCGTTCCAACTGCATGCGCATGCGGATTTGGACAAGCGATGAGACACAGACTATAAATAGCGCCTGCTGATCGGCGCTGACCCAGGTTCTGAACCTGCTCAGTATTTCCGCACGTAATCGAACCGCCGTTTGATCACCGCATTGTAGTACCTGCCCTTCGACGGCGCGGCCTTGAAGTTGTACCAATACGATGGCTCCGGCACTTCGTACACGTACGTGATCCGGCGCTCCATCGTCACGTGGATCTCGCCGTAATCGTCCGCCTGCCGCAACGCCAGCTTTCGTATGAACGCCGACCGCACGGGAATTTCCTCTGTGAATCCAGGCATAGCCCACCTCTGTTCTGTGTTGACGGGTGACGAGTCGTCAGTTGTCCGTGGTCAGTGGTTCGTCGTTTGTTGTTCGTAGTTCGTGGTTTTCCGCGACGCGCGCCGCAGTGTGAACGACAAACTACACACCACACACCTCGAACCAGGAACCACGAACCGGCAACTGACCACGGACCAATCCGCAATCCGCAATCGTCAATCCGCAATCGGTACCGCCGTTACGCGTCCGGATTTTCGAGCGCCACGAACAACTCCACGCTGACGACCGTCACGTCGCCTCGCAGGTCCGCCTTGTACGCTTCGTAGTCGCAGACTTTGGCCTTCACTTCGCCCGACGGATAGCCGTTGGCGTCGAGCCACTTCGCGCGCAGTGCCGCCACCAGGTTGTCCACGTTGGCCCAGTCCTGGGCGTCCGCGCCGGAAAGCGGCACGGCCAGCGTCGCCTGGACGACCAGCGGGTAATACGACCCCGAGAAGCCGATGCTCGAACTGCCGATGGCCAGCACGGGCTCGCCCGTCACGTAAGCCCCTTCCGCCGCGAATTCCTCCGCCGCGGCCCGGTCGCCCAGGTGAATGCGCTCCTGCGCCAGCGTCAGACCGTCGGCCGTGACGCCGACCGCCAGCGACTGAAGCCGCTTGCGCGCCTTCGCTACTTTGCTGTCTGCCATGTGTCGCTTCCTTTCTAACGATGAATGGCGAGTGACGCGTGAGGAGTAACGACCCGTCAGTTGTCCGTCGTCAGTTGTCAGTTGCCGACGTCCCGAGCGCCCGATGACCCGTTCCTGCAATCGCCAATCGTCAATCGCCAATCTAGAATGCCGCCATGCGCCGCCCGCTCTTCCAACTCCACCTCTCCACGGCCATCGTCCTCATGTTCGTCGCCGCCGCGCTGCTGTGGGCGAACATGCGGCCACGCACTGAAACCTCTGTCGTTTTCCGCCCGCACAGAGAGCCGGGTTGGTGGGAGTACACCGTTCTCCTGGGGCCGCTCTACGGGTGGCCCTGGCCTTGTGGCGGGGACTCTGGCGAGTTGAGAATAGCTTTTCAGCCAACCGAGGACGAAACGAAGGAACTGCCGCTTGTGTTGGGCAAGCAGCTTGACCATCGCGTGGTGGCTCAACGCGCGCCATCGTTGTGGCAGCGCGTTCGCTTTGTCCCCGATGGTGAGCGCCCGGGTCACGAACAAGAGTTGATCCGGAGCAATGCTTGGCCGCGGTTGTTGAGTGCCTCGCGCCTGGCCCTCGATATCCTCGTCGCCCTTGCCATCCTCATCGCCGCCGCCGTCTTCCTCGAATGGCGCATTTGCCGCAGGCAACGCCCGCGCGCCGTGACCCTGAACCCTAACCCCTGAACCCTGAACCCGAAACCGGCTGTTCTGCGTGTCTTTGTGTTGTACCCGTGGTACTAACGCGCCGGCTTGCCACGACCGGGAACATAATCCCGCGTGTCCACACACGAATCGTACAGCGCTTTGTCGAACGGCACCCATTGTGTGTTGTTTATGCCGCGCTTATTGGCACTGCCCTCGCCTTCAGGGAAAGCGCTGGCCACAAGGATGGAGCGCTGTTGTTCCTCCGCAATGACGCGCACCTCGTCCGCGACCTCTGCAAAGTCCTGGTCTTGGCTGAAGATGAGAGCTACATCGTACTCCTTGCGAAGGGCGAGGCGAATAATGTCAATCGCCATGCGTACGTCAATGCCCTTCTCGCGGGCGACCCGGACAGTATGTTGAGCGCCGCCAATGACAATCGTTTCGTTACGATATCGCAAGGGTCTGGAGAAGACCTTGACGCCCTGCCACCCCATGGAACGCAGCTTGTTCGCCCAGAACGTGTGCCAGTGCGGATCGTCGGCGGCATCCGGCACGCCGCTGTAGAAGTGTATGAGCTTGGCCTCCCAGCCATTCTGCCGGCAGATCCTCAGGGCAAGCGGGGGAAAGCTGTAGTTCGGATACGTGTAGCCGAACGTTTCCTTCACGCAATGGTACAGGTTTTGACCGTCAACGAAGACCGCTGCGCGCTTGGCGGCTGGTGCGGAAGGGAAGCCCAACTGAGCCACAACGACCTCGATAGCAAGAAAAACCCCGCTCGGGCCGCGGTACTGCATGCGGTAAGCGAGCGGGGAGCAAATCGGCTTTCGTCGTTAACAGCTCTTCTCTTCTACGCACTCCACCCGTAAGTCAAGCACTTTCCGGCAAGTATTTCAAGTCCAATCGTGGCCCAATCTACTCCTGAAGACACCGCAAGCGTCGTGCCACGTGCAGACCGGGACCACTTTCGCCGTTCGCTACCGCTCCACCCGCCCCCCGCCGCGCGCCATGCGCTGCGCCTCCGCCATGAAACCGCCCGACGGCACCGCGACGCCCAGCACGGTGCCGAGCGCCGTGCGGATCGCCTCCCGTTCCGCCGGATGGTCCGCCAGTGTGCCGCTCGCCCTGGCCGTCCCGCGCAACTGCAGCGGACTGGTGGCCGTGATTGCCGTGTGACGATCGAGCAGATCCGTAACACGGGCAAGCTGGCTGGCGGCGAGCGTGTTCAGCTTGGCGTTGATCCGGGCCACGATGGCGCTCATGTCGTAGCTTTCGAACGCCGGCCCGAAGAGCGTCGCCACGCTCGCGAACACCTCCCCCGTGCCGTCCTCGGGAATGCCCAGTATCTCAAAGACCTGCGTGACCTGCGCTGCTGTCAATGCCATGACAAACTCCTTTCCTTTTGCCACAGAGGGCACAGAGAGTGGCGAGTTCGTGGTTTGTGGTTCGTAGTTCCTGGTTGTGAAACCCGCGCCGCGCCGTTAACCACAAACCACAAACTACGAACTACAAACCCTGAACCCTGAACCCTGAACCCGATACCCTGCCTTTCCTGCGTTGGCGCTGTCAATTGGCTCCGCCTGCGGGTAGGATGCGTCGAATACTGGAGACCGGGTTATGAAGCAGCGCATGCTGAACAAGATTCGCCGCATTCCCGTCGTGGACCGCATCCGCTTGGTGCAATGCATCCTCGACACCATCGCCGACGACGAGACCCAGCTCGGTCTCACGCGCCGCCAAAAGTCCGCGCTCGGCAAGCGCATTGCCGCCCGCCGGAAACGAGCGACGCGCCCCGCGCGCCGCAGGAAGAAATCCTGAACCCTTCGCGCGTTGGCGTCGTTGCCCGAAACTGACTCTCCACAGATACGCCGAGACACAGAGGCCGGGTGTTCGTAGTTCGTGGTTCACGCCGTGGCGCGCGGCGCGACGAACCACGAACCGGCAACTGACAACTGACCACGGGCCAATCCCCAATCGTCAATCGGCAATCTACAATCCCGCCACGCGCCGCCGCCGGCCTGCTTTACCGCACGCGGCGTGTCCTATAGAATGTTGCCTGTATGCAGGACGAGCCGCTCGTGCCGCAGGAACGCCGCGACGCCAAAGCCTTGGCGTGGGTGGCCGGCGGTTTCGTCGGTTTCGCCGGCCTCTGCGCAGTCCTGTCCGAACAGTTGTCGAACCGCGCAGAGCAAAGCGAGAACGCCTACGCGGCCGCCGCGCTGGTCATTGTCAGCCTTTGCGCGGCGCTCGTTCTTGGCGTGTGGGCGTTCATCAAGCTGGCGCGGGCGCCGGTGGTTGGTTTCCTCCGCCGCATCCGCCTGGCCGCCTCCCGCGCGCGAGTGCTCGTCTACCTCGTGCTGGTAGTGTTCGCCACGCTGCTCACTCACGCTGCGTTCTGCTGGTGGCTGGGCGGCGTAAGCAGGTGGCTCTCCCGCAACGAACTCCCCCTCGTCGTCCCTGACGACTGGGACACGTCTGTCGCGCTTTGTGTCACGGCGAGCAACGGCGCGCGCCGCGTGATTGGGCTGTACCCCGAGTGGGCTGTCCGTCTCCCGTCCCTCAACTGGTACAAACGGCACCCACACACGGAAGCGTGCGACCGTCTTGCTGCTGAGGCCGCCCGCGCGGGCTGGCCGCGCGATAAGGTGTTCGCGGAGCTGCGGGCCTTTCACAAGGAGATCGAGCGCCTCAAGACGCTGAACCGGGCAACTCGAGATGACGTCCGGAACGCGCTGCAGGGCGTGCCCGGCGCGTACTTCCCTACGCCGGAGCCAGTATGGTGTGCTCTCGAACTGCCCGCGAGCAGGTGGCCACATGAGCACCTGGTTATAGAAGGCGGCTTTGTCGAGGTCCGCCTGCGCAAGGACGGTTCTCGCACCTGGATGCGAGGGGATTCATCCCAGTATAGCGAGTACTACAACTTCGCTCTGCTCCTCGATCCGGAGAGGAAGCTCACCATCATCCAGTGGCTCTACACTGGATGGGCGCCGAACATCCACCCGCCGCCGTCCACGATCTTCCGCTCGCTTCCCGCCTGCCTGGCAGCCATCGCCTGGTTCTGGCTCGTGTTCCTTTTCCCGTCCTTCTTCGTCTCGCTCGCCCCGGCGCGCAGCGATGAGTCATGACTTTCGCAGCCGCGCTGTTTCATCACTCGTCACCTGTAACCTGTAACTTGTAACATTCCGTCGCGGACTGCGGACCGGCGCTCCTCCGCCAATCCGCAATCGTCACTCCGCAATCGGCTACGCCGCCGTCGCGCTCCTTTACTCTACCTTGCGCCGTTCGCGTGAATGCAACAGAACGAGCCAAGCGCCGAGCCGAGCACGTCGTGGTGAACATCTGGCATGACGCTGGCCGCGATGCCGCTGCGGATTCGCTGGGATGCTACACTGTCTGCTCTTGGGTCGCTGGCGCCACCTTGCCATCGGCAGCGGGTGTTACTAGCGGCTGTGAGTCAGAAGCCTCCGGGAATCCATAGGTCACAGGCTCGTACGTAACGAGGCTCTGGCTCGCGGTCTGGCTGGACAAGACAAGCCGGTGTGGCCGGTCCATCCTCACGGTGACGATCCTGTGTGAACGTCGTGTTTCCATTTCCGATCCCCCAAACAACAGTATACCTCACACTGCTGGGACTGCAACCCGGTTCCATCCCTGGGTGGTCGCCACGACATTGACTTTGATCTGCAGGTCTGGCGTCCGAACGGCCAGGATCTTCCCGGTTACCGTGTAGTGCGAGGCTAGGCGCGGGCTTTCGAGAACACCGTGAATGTTGCTGAATGGCACTGGCGGCACCTGCACCACCGGGATCTGGATGTTCACCTGTAGACCGGCGGGGACGTTGGCCTGCGGCACGGGCGCAAACACGAGCGGGCCAGCGGGAGAATTCTCTATCTCGCGAAACGGGTGAAACGGCTCGCGAGCCTGCATATCCGCTTCGATATCCTGCCATATCCGCCACATCAGTTCCTCTGTTCTGGGTTCCGGCTCGGCGACGTTCAGGCCAATGCCCTTGGCTTCCTTTCGCCCGATAGGATAACCGTGGACAAAGAACTTCTTGTACAGTGCCTCAACGATCAGGTGTATCTTGCGTTCCTCCTCGGGCCCGTCCATGTGCATCCTCAGAAGCTTCTCGCCCAGCGACATGGACAGCCCGACCGCTCTACCAGCAAACCCGATCGCAACATGTCCGACCTCTTGGCAAAGATTCTCGAAGATCACGCGGAGGTGTTCCTGATCCGTCAGACCAACATCCTCCCGAGCCATCTGCAGCAAGCCGCTCACGTCCTCAGCACCAAACTGGACACCCTCTGACTTCCCCGTCTTCGGGTCCTTGCGCTCCGTCCTGATCTGTGGGTCCGTCGGGCCGAGGTTGCCGTGCGGGTGCATGACGATCACGTCGGCGCCCAACGCGATCAGCGTCGCCGCACTGAAAGCGGCCTGCGGGACGAGCATAGCAATCGTCTCGAAGCGCTCCCGAAGGAGCGTCATGACGCGCCACGCCACGGTCGGATCGCCTCCCATGCTCACCACGAGGAGGTCAACGTCCTTGTGCACAGGCGGCACGGCCCCCAATTGATCGAGGAACTCGGGAACGACATCGCCGCCCATCATCCCCTCGGCCCCCGGGCGCGGGCTAGTAACGTAGACTATCAGCGGCCGCTTTCTATGATCCTCCAACTGCCGGTACAGTTCCAGACGGTCGCGCAAAGCCATCGCAATTACCCCAAGAACGTGTATGAGCGCCTTGTATACGGAAGCGCCTCCAAGCGCAACTGTGGTTTGCCCGCCTTCCCTGCTTCTCCTCTTTCCTATATCACCAGCGTCGCGGACTGCGGACCGGCGTGTGCCACGGGCAGCCGTGCTGTTGGCTGCCCGTGCGGTCAAGCCAGTCCGCAATCCGCAATCGTCACTCCGCAATCGGCTACGCCGCCGTCGCGTTGTGGATCAACTCCGCGCACAGCACTTCGCGGTGGTCGTTGTACGCCTCGTCCCAGTTGGCGAACACGCCCAGCGAGGTGTTGTCCGGATTGGCGTCGGAGCCAACCCACTTCATGCCGAACAGATGCGGCGCGAAGTCGAAGTTCGCCAGCACGCGCCAGTACGGCGCCTCGTAGTCCAGCCGCCGCTCAGCCTCGATCCGCAGGCGCTGGTGATAGATCAGCCCCAGAGCGCCGGGCCCGAACAGCAGCGTGCGGTACCGCTTGTAGTTCTCCTCGTTGCTCTGTTTCAGGCTCGGATCGTCCACCACGACAATCCGCATGCCGAACGCCTGCGGTAGGCCCGTCACGACCGTCACGCCGCCCACGTTCTCGACCTTGTAGTTGCTGATGCTGTCGCTCACCAGGTCGGCCAACGCTTCGCTGTGGCAGACCACCGTGCTCAGCCGGTTGTACGCATCCCCCAGCTTCATGCGCGTGTCATAGAGATTCGCGAGCGTGAGCTTGGCCTTGGTGCCGGATGCCGCGTAGACGTCGTTGGTGTGCGCGCCTGACGCCGGCGTGTTGAGACTGTCCAGCGCCGCGACGGCCACCTGCAGCAGCCGCGTGCGCACTTCCTGCGCCGCCATGTTGCCGATCTGCCGCCCCACTTCCTGCTCCACCGATTCCCGCCTCAGCCCGCGGATGAACAGGTCTTCCGTGAACTTCACCGGACCCGCCCGGCGCCGCAGGATCACCGCCTTGTCTTCCGCGCCGGTGATGTCCAGGTCGTCGGGCGTGCTGCTGCTGCCCAGATCGCGCCGCGCGATCAGCGAGCTGATCTG
>JAPLOD010000229.1 GCA_026692735.1 Planctomycetota bacterium
GCAGAAGGTGGCGCTCCTTCGAGTGCTGAATGCCGCGGGCGGCCCCACGGCGCTGCAGGCCCTGCGGGATTCCGCCAAGGACGCCAATGCCGAGGTCCAGGACGCTGCCGTCCGTGCGCTGTGCAACTGGCCGACGTCCGATGCCGCCCCCGACCTGCTCGAACTCGCCAAGAGGTCCGAGAAGGAAAGCAACAAGCTCCTGGCCTTGCGCGGTTACATTCGTCTGGCCAACGATGCGGGTCTTGCCGCCGACAAGCGCCTCGCCATGTGCGGCGAAGCGCTGCCGCTGGTCCAACGCGACGACGAGAAGCGCCAGTTGCTTGGCGCGCTCGGCGCCATTCCCTCCCCCAAGGCGCTGGCGATGATCGCGCCGCACATCGAGAACCCCGCCGTGCGCGAGGAGGCCTGCAATGCCGCCGTTGCGGTCGCCGGCAGACTCATGCAGAGCGCGCCTGACGCGAGACAGGCCGCGGCTGGGGTCGCCGACGCCATGGAGAAGGTCAAGCAGAACACGAAGAACAAGAAGCTGCTGGATGCCGCAGGCAAGCTGCTGGAGCAGGCGAAGAAATGAGAATTCAAAGTGCAAAATGAAAAATGCAAAATGAACCATGAAACTTTTCAGGAATGAGACATCGGCGCCCATTTTGCATTTTTAATTTTGAATTTTGAACTGTGCCTGTCACACGCCGAAGAGTTTGCGCCGGATGTCGCCGACCATCTCGTCGCACCGCTCGTTTTCAGGATGGCCGGAATGGCCGCGGCACCATTCCCACGTCACGCGGTGCTTTTGCGTCAGCGCGTCCAGCGCCTGCCACAGGTCCTTGTTCTTGACCGGCTCTTTGGAGGCCGTGCGCCAGCCGTTGCGCTTCCATTTTTCCAGCCACTTCTGGCGGAAGGCGTTTGCGAGGTACTCGCTGTCCGTTACCACTCGCACCTGACAGGGCTGCGTGAGCGTTTCCAGCGCGCGCGTGGCCGCCGTGAGTTCCATGCGGTTGTTCGTCGTCTCCGCTTCGCCGCCGGAGAGTTCCTTCTCCACGGCGCCGCAGCGCAGGATGACCGCCCAGCCGCCGGGGCCGGGATTGGGCGAGCAGCCGCCGTCGCAGAAGATGGTTACGTTGGGCATTAGCTCTTAGCTCTTGGCTCTTAGCTCTTGGCTGTTGGCAGCGGGCCCGGCAGAAAAGAGCCAGTAGCCAATAGCCAGCAGCCAATAGCCCCACTCACCCGATCACCCGATCTCCCGCTGGCCCGATGTTAGAGGATGACCAGGTTGTCCCGGTGCACGACCTCCTCAAAGAGCAGTTCTCCCAGTTCCTTTTCGGCCTGTGCGGTCCTCTTGCCGCGGATGCGGTTGATATCCTGCGCCGAGAAGTTCGTCAGGCCGCGCGCGAACTCACGGTTCTCGCAGACCACGGATACGAGCGCCCCCGCTTCGTACGTGCCGTGCGCGTTGAGCACACCCGACGGCAGCAGGCTCTTGTGCCGCTTCACCAGCGCATCCCGCGCGCCTGCGTCCACCACGATGAGCCCCTTCGGCCGCTGCGCGAACGCCAGCCAGTGCTTGCGCGCGCTGATCCGGTCGGCACGCGGGTGGAAGTACGTCCCCACCTCGCGCCCCGCGACCACGTCCAGCAGCACGCCCGGGTCGTGCCCGCCCACCAGCACCATGCCGAAGCCGGACGTCACGGCGATGCGCGCCGCCTGCAGCTTGCTGGCCATCCCGCCCGTTCCCAGGAAGGACCCGGTGGGCCTGGCCGCGGCCTCAAGCTGCGGCGTGATCGCCTCCACGGCCGGAACCAGCCGCGCGTGAGGGTTGACGCGTGGGTCGGCATCCATCAGGCCCGGCACGTCCGTCAGTATCACCAGCAGATCGGCTCCCGCGGCGCCCGCCAGCAGCGCCGAGAGCATGTCGTTGTCGCCGAAGCGCAGTTCCTCGATGCTGACCGTGTCGTTCTCATTGACGATGGGCACAGCGCCGCGCTTGAACAGCGTCACCAGCGTATTGCGGGCGTTCAGATAACGGTCGCGAGAGGTCAGGCAGTCGCGCGTGAGCAGGAGCTGCCCCACCGCGCGAGGGGGCCGCATGCGCCGGAAGGCCTGCGCGTACAGTTTCATCAGCTCGACCTGGCCGGCCGAGGCGCAGGCCTGGCGTTCGGAGAGCGTCACGGGGCGCTTGGCGTAGCCGAGCATGCCGCAGCCGGCGCCGATGGCTCCGGACGTGACGATTGCCACCTCGCGCTTCTGTGCCCAAAGCTCGGCGACCGCGGCGCAGAGCTTGAGCAGAAAGCGCCGGTCCACGTGCGTGGTGTTGCCGGTCAGCAGCGACGTGCCGACCTTGACGACGATGCGCTTGGCGGCCGGGAGCAGCGGCCGCGCTGGAAGCGAGACTGGTGCTGCATGAGCGTGTCCAGGCATACGCGTATGGTAAACGGTCGCGGCGTAATCGCAACGCGCTTCGGCCATCGCGTTGACTTCGGGTTGCTGCATCGCACGGAAGGTGGTAGAGTGCGAATGGTGGCTGGGAACGGTTGATCAGGGGCAGCGTATGAGCAACGTGAAGGTGGCGGGGCACAAGCCCGCGAAGGCTGCCAAGCCCGCGCTAAGGCCCAGGGACTGGGACGCGGTGGCGCGCCTCAAAGCGAAGCATCTGAAACCCGCGGGCCGCGGACCCAAGGGACAGCCCATTTATGCCTATGGCGATATTGCGAAGCTCGACATCGCCTATCCGGATGAGAAAGACTGACAGAAGGCCTGAGAATGGACAGCCCCCGACCAGGCGAGATCTACTTCCTCGAGAGGCCACGGCTGCGTCGCGCCACGCATGGGCATCCCTGCCTGGTACTGCGTGTCGAGGGTGGAGTGGCCACAGTAAACTTCATGTCTTCAGAGTTTGCTCTGTTCCGACCCGGCACGGACCTTGCCTTCTATGCGGACTGGCCGGAGTTCAAAGCGACGGGGCTTGACAAGTCCTCTTTTCTGATCGCAGGCGAAGCCGTGTCAGTTCCGGTCACCGCCTTGAAGGGCCGTGCGTTGGGCAGAGTCGCAGGCAAGCTTAAGGCCCTCGTGGATGATTGGTGGGGCGAGGTGCTCGGAGCGCATTAGGCGGTTCGGCCTCGAATCGGCAATTGGCAACGCCGCGCCATTCCTTATAACTGCCCGCTTCAACACATCGTGGCACGGCCTTCCAGGCCGTGGACACGGGCAAGATGCCCGTGCCACAGAGGGGCAGGGCTCAACTTGAGGAACGACCATGGATAAGTTGCGATGGGGCATTCTGGGACCAGGAGGCATCGCGAAGGCATTCGCGCAGGGAGTGGCCGCGTCCAAGACCGGCACAGTGGTGGCCGTCGGCAGCCGCTCCAAAGAGAAGGCGGACAAGTTCGCCGACGAGTTCAGGATTCCGAGCCGCCACGGAAGCTACGAGGCGCTCCTGGCCGACAAGGACGTGCAGGCCGTCTACGTCGCCACGCCGCATCCGCTGCACGCGGAATGGGCCATCAAGGCCGCCGAAGCCGGCAAGCACATCCTGTGCGAGAAACCCATCACCGTCAACCACGCCCAGGCCATGGCGGTCATCGAAGCCGCGTACCTGAACGACGTGTTCCTGATGGAAGCGTTCATGTACCGCTGCCACCCGCAGACGGCCAAGCTCGTGGAACTCATCCGCGAGAAGGCCATTGGCGACGTGTGCGTCATCCAGGCGACCTTCAGTTTCCAGGCCGGCTTCAACTCCGAAGGGCGGCTCTTCGCCAACAAGCTGGCGGGCGGCGGCATTCTGGATGTCGGCTGCTACTGCACCTCGCTGGCCAACCTCGTCGCGGGCGCCGCGACCGGCAAGGACGTTGCCGCCCTGCTCGAACTGCGCGGCGCCGGGCACCTGGGCAGCACCGGCGTGGACGAGTACGCCGTGGCGGTGGCGAAGTATCCCGGCGATATCGTGGCCCAGCTCGCCACCGGCGTGCGTCTGAACCAGGACAACACGGTCCGCATCTTCGGCTCGGAAGGCCACATCACGGTCCCCTCGATGTGGATCCCCGCGCGCGACGGCGGCACGGTCAAGATCGTCCTGCACAAGAAGGGCGAAAAGGAACCGCGCGAGATCGTCGTCGAGACCAGCGAGAAACTCTACGGCATCGAAGCCGACACCGTGGCCGCCAACATAGAGCGCCGTCAGGCGCCGTCGCCGGCCATGAGCTGGGAGCACACGCTCGCGAACATGAAGGCCCTGGACATGTGGCGCGAGTCCATCGGCCTGGTGTACGACATGGAGAAGGCCGACGCGCAGACGCTGCCCGTGCACAAGAGACCGCTGGTGAAGCCCGGCCCCGGCGCCGTGGGCAAGCGGATCACCGCGCCGCACCGCAAGGAGCCGGCCATGAAGTACGGCCGCCTCCCGGGTCTCGACAAACCCGTGTCGCGGCTGGTGTACGGCGTTGATAACCAGCGTGACATCGCGCACGCGTCCGCGGTCTTCGATGACTTCGTCGAACGCGGCGGCAACTGTTTCGACTGCGCGTTCATCTACGGCGGCGGCAATCACGAACGGCTTCTGGGGCAATGGGTGAAGAACCGCGGCGTGCGGGAGCAGGTGGTCATCATCACCAAGGGCGCGCACACGCCGCAGTGCAACCCCGAGGCGCTCACCCGGCAGCTCAAAGTGAGCCTGGAGCGGCAGCAGATCGGCTTCACGGACATCTACATGATGCACCGCGATAACCCGGAGATCCCGGCGGGCGAATTCGTTGAAGTGCTGAACGAGCATGTGCGCGCGGGGCGCATCCGCATTTTTGGCGGCTCAAACTGGGCGCTCAAGCGGGTCGAGGAAGCCAATGAGTACGCGCGCCGGAAGGGCCTGCAGGGCTTCACCGTGGTCAGCAACAACTTCAGCCTGGCGCGGATGGTTGATCCTGTGTGGTCGGGTTGCGTCGCGGCCTCGGATGCTGAGTCACGCGCGTGGTTCGGCAAGACGCAGATGCCGCTGATGCCGTGGTCCAGCCAGGCGCGGGGGTTCTTCACGGAGCGCGCCAGTCCCAACAACCTATCAGACAAGGAATTGGCGCGATGCTGGTACGCCGAGGACAACTGGAAGCGGCGGGAACGAGCGTATGAGCTGGCAAAGAAGCGCAACGTCCTGCCGATCAACATCGCGCTGGCGTACGTGCTGTGCCAGCCGTTCCCGACGTTCCCGCTGATCGGCCCGCGCACGGTGCAGGAACTGCGCACGTCCTTGCCGGCGCTGGACATCCAGTTGTCGCCGGATGAGTTGAGGTGGCTGAACCTGGAGGCGTAGGGCGGACGCTGACCCTGATTCTGCACCACGTGCAGTTCTGGACACGGCTCGGGAGCAGTTCCGCAATTTAGCACTGTTTTTGGTTTCAGGTTTGCTACTGTATATCAGCCGCGGTGAGATCGTCCCTAAGATGTGCTGTCGGCATGTAGCGCCGTAGCACATTGCGACGACAGCCTTTGCGTGTGTAGCAGCGAATGGTGGCGCTGTTCTGGGTGGCGGCGTTTTCCGGGGTACCAAGTGTCCTACAGAGACACTGAATCCATGCTGCGCTATGGGTCGGCAGCGGCCATGACCTCTTGGCGCGCGGATATGAGAGACGACGTGTCGAGCACTTCGAAGAGTCCAATCGGATCGGCTTCCACATTTTCTAGCCGCAGACCCCGATTTCTTGGAGCACTCGCACGGTTCAGCGGCGGAAGGGCGCTGCTGCTGTGCGGGGTGCTCACAATCCTTTTGGCAGCGGAAGCTCGCGCTGCCGGAACAACCACATGGACTGGTGCCACAGGTAATAATTGGAACGTCGCGGCAAATTGGTCGACAGTCGGAGGATCCACGCCGCCTGGGAATGGTGATGCAGTAATCATCAATGGTGGTGTGCGGTGCGATATCAACACCAACACGAACAATCTAGCCTCGTTAACGGTAAATCCTGGTTCCACGTTGCGGTTCATCAAGAATGTTTCCAATACGGTTACCGTAAGTGGAAACGTGGTTGTTGACGGAACATTCACTCTTGACACAACCGGAAATACCCAGACCAGCACAGTTTCAATTTCCGGAAACCTTACTGTTAACAGCACGGGAACCATTAACTTCTTCCCAACCGGAAACAACATCGTCAACGTGACTTTAACGGGAAACTTAAGCAACAACAGCGGCACCACGTCGTTCAACGGAATGACCCTGAACGGCGCGAACCAATCAATCTCCGGGAATAACAGTTTCAACAATTTCACGAAGTCCGTTACGTCCGCCGCCACGCTGACTTTTGCGGCGGGCTCCACGCAAACCGTCAGCGGCACGCTCACGTTGCAGGGCGCTGCCGGCCAATTGCTCTCGTTGCGCAGCGGCACACCGGGAACGCAATGGAACATCAATCCCAGTGGAACGAGGGCCGTGTCCTTTGTAGATGTACAAGACAGCCGCAATACCAATGCAACAGTCATCACGCCGACCAACAGCGTCTATTCGGGGAACAATACAAACTGGGCCGCAATAGGCGCAGCGACGAGGGTCTTGGTCGAGACAGCCGCAAATGGCAGCGGCACCGTCGTACCCGCTCAGAACCTCGTGGCTGGAACTTCGATCACCGTTTTCTCAATCCGCCGCAATGCCAACAACAACTTTGTGGACAACGTGGCTGCGACGGCGTGGTCGCTACCCACGACGTCGGGCGGCGTGGTTGCGGGTGATCTCATCGTGGCTGGTGACAGCAAAAGTGCGACATTTACGGGTCACGGGGTCGGCACAGCGACGATCCGGGCGACTTCGGCCCTGCTTCCAGCCACTGACTCGGGGTTAATTACTGTAGTCCCTGGCGCCGCAAGCAAACTGCAGCTCCTGGTACCCGGCGAAACCGCGGCGCCCGGCACTCTCACGGGCAAGACGGGAACTCCGAACGCGCAGGCGGCCGGAACGGCGTTTAACGTCACCGTGAACGCCGTGGACGCCTTTTGGAACAGAGTCGCCACGGTGAACGATACGGTTGCGATCTCCTCCAGCGACGGCACCGCCACGTTGCCTGCCGACGCGCCGCTGGTCGCCGGCACGGCGACCAGGAGCGTGATGCTGAACACGGCCGGTTCCTGGACCGTGACGGCCACGGACGTCACGGATGGCACGAAGACGCTCAACACGAGCCCGCCGATCGCCGTCAGCGGGACCTTGACGATCACCGCGCGTGAAACTCAGGACACGGACGGCGACGGTTACATTGACGCCATCCGCCTTGTCTGCAGCCAGCCAGTGAACGACAACTTCACCGGGCTGAGCGTTAGTGTGGCCGGCTACACTGTCAGCGGCTACGACACGGGGGGCCCGGGCAACGACAATGAGTTCTTCGTGCGGCTGAACAAAGGGGCGGCCCCCGACACCGGCGAGACGCCAAAGGTACGGGTGCTGGCCGCCGGCAGTTTCGGGCGCTTCGGCAGCTCCGAACGCCTGCCGCCGGATGCCGCGCCCGTCACGCCCGTGGACAGGGCCCAGCCCGTGCTGATGGAGGCGTATTGGGACGACAAGTCAGAGGGCGGAGTCAGCGTGGATGATGACCTGAGGCTGACGTTCAGCGAACCCGTGACCACCGCCGGCGTGGTCATCACCAACAGCGAAACCACCAGTGACATATGGCTGCCTGTTCTGGGCGACACGCTGAGCACCTCGACCCTTCCTGACGGGGGACTCAGCACACAGCACACGATTAACCTGGACGGCGACCCGCTATTTACGCCTGGAGGGACATACAAGGTTACGTCGCCGGGCGCGGGTTCACCCAGTGGCATCTACATCAGCAACGGGGCGCACATCAAGGACGCGGCGGGCAACCCGGCCTTCGTCCAAGGCATCGGGACGGCGGTGGATATCCCGCCGGGCGACGAGACGATCTGCATAGCGTGGGACGAGACGGGCCTGCCCATCGGGCCGAAAACATGGGACATCGGGACGACCGATCTCGGGGTGACCTGCCGGGCGTTCGCCTCATTCCCGCCGGATGGCCTGGTCGCGCGCAACGCGGGCGACGTGCGCGTGAAGTTCACAATGAGCTGTTCTGTGGCGGCGCCCTCCGGGTGGACACTTGCCACGACTGCAGGCACCGACCAGTTCGAGATGAAAGCCGACATAACCGTTCCTCCATACGGGACCTACACAACCGATCTGGCCACCGGCCCGAAGAATATCGCGACGGCGCTGTACTCGGGCCACAGCAAGCCGTTCGACCTGCAGTTCGTGACACCGACGGCGCTCACAGTCGGCGCGGGTGTTCAGCAGACCATAACCGTTACCATAACAGCAACAAAGGACTGAACTTGTAATGTCAAGGCATAGTGCAGAATCAGCCAACTTGGCGTACCACTGTGTCAGATTGCATCCAGACAACAGGCGCTTGGGCCGATAATGCGCCCGCATAATAATAGCTTTCAACCCATGTCACAACATTCTTCCGGCGCACCGCTTACATGTGCAGTATTTAGCGTTCGATTGGCCGGACATGGTGTCCGTTTTGCTGTAACATTCCCATTACCGTGTTCTGCGTTTCGGACACTAAGGTTGATTGGCCGGCACCCGAACATGCTCATGGGTGGCGACAGAGGCGGGATACAAGCCAGTGCACGGCGACTGGGTCGCGGGGACCCGGCGGAAAGAATGGGAGCAAGAGAAGGAGGTAAGCCATGAGGAAGCACTTAGGGATACTTGCTGCGCTATTGTTGGTGGCCGGCGTGCTGTTCAGTTCACGGGCGGAGGCGGCGAACGCCAACCCGACGCTTGTGGTCAACGTTTCGGTGACGATCAAGAAAAACGTCTACATACAGTGGGGTGCCGCGACCGCTCCGGTAGACGATGGCACCCCCGCCCTCGATCACTCGAAAGACCCCGATCGGACCACCGCCTATTCCTGGACGGCTAAGAACCCGAACCCGGCAGGTTCCGCCCAGCTCGATCCGGGCGACGTCTGCACAAGCAGTGATGCCGCCAACGGGAAGACCAT
>JAPLOD010000230.1 GCA_026692735.1 Planctomycetota bacterium
CCAGGAGAGAGACGAGTTCTTCAGGTTTTTGGAGGGCGAAGGTGTATAGGCGATGAATGCTGGGGACGGGGCACTGATGGGCAAACAGGGCCGCTACGCTCTGGTGATAACCGCGGACGGGTTCCGGATTCTGGACAAGCACGGTTGCGCCCGCCACGAGCGTGTAGATACGTGGCCGCCACGACAACGACGAGCACGGACTCAGGATCAAGCGAGGTTGCGCCACCTATCCTTTCACAAGCCTTTTGGCTGGATCCGCCACGATTCCGCAGGACAACCTGCCATGTGCGACCGCTGCGGAAGCATCATGCTGGTCTTTGCGTTGCCAAACGGCAGTCGTCGACTCTCACACTAACTACAGGTGCAGAAGTACCCCTCGGTCCGGGTCTGCTTGCGAAGAACGCTCTTCATCTTTGGCCGTCAAGCCGGGATAAAGGTTGATCCGTCCCATCGTCCATCTTGTCTAGCTGCAACCTATCAGCGCATCGATCCATATCCAGCAAAACCACATACGCAATGCTGCGTAATGCAGGACGCCGTGGCGTGAGTGCCTTCGGGGCACGCATCGAGCAGTCTCGACAGGACGAACGGCTTTGCCAGGAAACGCATGTTGCCAGACTTTCTGCGCTGTGGCAGTGTTGCGTTGCCTGACTGGTTGTGCCGCCAGACAGGACGCCGCACGCCGAACCCGTGACGGAACATATCAACCGGCGCTTCTCCAGGAGCCTGCCTATGGAATCCCTCCCGTTCTTCATTGAGACAGCCGCCGCGGCAGCACAGCCGGGGACGGCAATCTGCTCAAGGATCAGGGCGGAACTCCTGCGGCAAAGTCCACAGGTCCTGCCCTTCGCCACCACTGCCGCGGAAGCCCAGGAGGTGGCCGCGGGGATGCGCGCAACCGGCCACGTGCCGGCGATCTTCCTGATCAACACTCTGGAGGCGAGGGCGATCATCCCGGTGCTGGATAAACTCATGGGCGTGACACCGGTGGTCTTCTTCCGCCGCACGATGCATGCGGGGCGCAGCGGCTTGATGGACTACATGCCGACGAAGGACCCGGGCTCGGCCACGACTGAAACGCTGGTGAAACGCATGACCCCGCGCCTGACCGCCTTCTGGCCTTACGGCAGCAAGACGTCCGATCACGTGGTGTCGCGGGCGCTGGAGGCCCTGGAACGCTTCAGGGCCACAGGCAGCTTTCACCACTTCGAGGTCGGCGCCCAACGGTTGAGTCGGAGCAACTGACCATGGGTTCCCCGGGGTCCGCCAAATCCCGCGACCCGGCACCTGTGGCGTTCAGGCGCGCCGCGCAGGTTCGTCCGGTTGGCCGGTCGCCGGCGAAAGGGACCTCATAGGTACTGAGCTGCTATACTGTCAATCTCGCGTCTCAGCGTGTCCGCGCTGACCGGCTTGGTCAGGCAACTCTTGACCTCAAGCTGCAGGGCCTTGTCTGCGTCCGCCGCCCGCATGGCGCCCGCAATAAGCAGCACCGGGAGGCTACGCGCCGCTTTGACTGTGCGCAGTTTCTCCACGAGACCCCAGCCTTCGCTCCAGTCTGAGACATCAACA
>JAPLOD010000231.1 GCA_026692735.1 Planctomycetota bacterium
CTGCATGGAGGTGGCGCGCACGATGCTGAACCGTGCCGCCAAAGACCGGCATCTGCCGCCGTACTGGCAGAATCCATTCGCCGACATGCGACTCGATCACATTCGCGTCATGGACGCCAAGCCGGTCGTTCCATTATCCGCTGACGAGGAAAGCGCCTTCTGGCGAGCGTGCAGTCCGTGGGCCGCGCGCCTCTTCGCCGTGATCGCATACAGTGGCATGCGCCCCGGCGAGGCCGCATCACTTATGGTTGACGATGTGGACTTCAACGCGGGAACGCTCCAGATACGCGGTAAGACGGCCTTCCTGATCGCGACAAAGACTCGGAATGTTCGCACCGTTCCGATGACAGCGGAGATGCGCACGGCGCTGCAGCAGGCCATCGGCATGCGCACGGCAGGGCCGGTGTTCCTCATGCCCGCAGGAGCCGCGCCTGAGATCACTGGTACAACCAGCGACGAACTTACCAAACGCTTCACCGCTTTCATGAACCGCGAGCAGCAGCGCATCGTCGCTGCTGGCGGAACATGGTCGCGTGCCGAACAGCATCGTGCCGCGAGGCGCGGCTGGAAGCGCATGGGCGGCCTCCGGGCTCAGGACATCCGGCGCGTCTACATCCGCATCATGAGGAAGGCAGGGCTAAGTGGCCGAACCTGCGTGAAGGACTTCAGGCATTCATGGGCTACCACGCTTCAGGCCGCTGGCGCAGACCCGTTCGCCCGCCGCGACATGCTCGGCCATACGGGTCTGGAGCAGACCGGCCAGTACACGCACACCTCGGTCGAGACCCTGAAGAACGAAGCGGAACGCGCGCGGGCTACGCGATCTGTCGCGGTTGCGGAGCTGCAGGCAGCGCTGCGGTAGACGGTTGAGAGTTGAAGCGGGCCAAGGCATCGGCGATGCCGGGACCTAACAAGCCGACCTGGTACTCGTCAGAGTGAGGACGGAGGGGGGCACCGGGGGATGGAGACGAGCTGTCCCTCGTCCTGACGGTGTTGGGTACAACAAGAACCGTCGCACGCCCCATCACCCGGCATTCATGTAAGTCGTTATAGGATAAGCACTTAGCCATGCAAGAGTTTAGGCAATCTCTTGCATGAAGTTTTGGCATTTTATATGTATTGCTATACGTACTGCTATGTTATTACATCGAAGAAACCGCCGGGCCTCTGAACGGCCTACATTGCCAAGCAAGAGGTTCTGGCGATCGAGAGTGAGCCGGTGGACCCAGGCCTTTGAGTCCGGGGTGTACACCGTCAGCTACAGACGATGCCGCGCCGGCAGGTGCACTATCGCGCTCCTCTTCACCACCGGGTCCCAGGCCCATCTGGAAGACCTGCAGGAGCTGGCCGCCAGCCGCGGCCTGCGGCTCAACGAGGCCGGCTTGTGGCGGGGACCGCAGGAGCGGCTGTTCGTCCGGCTTGCTCGTATCCCATTCAATGCGGCCGGCGAAGCCCGTCAGGCGGGCTATCAGGACTACCAGGTCTTTGATGCTGACCTCGCGGCCGGAACCTAGATTCGCCGGCTCGGCGCCGTCGTACTTCTCCGCCGCCAGCAGCAGCCCCGCCGCGCAGTCCCTCACAAAAAGGAATTCACGCGACGCGCTGCCCGTGCCCCAGCAGCGTAACGTGGCCACAATGAGGACCACGACTTTTCGGTTCTCCTGTGCAGAACAAACACGAGTGAGCTTGGGGGCCGGGGATTGGGACGATGCGGCCTGATAGTGACGTAGGGCGATCATCGGCTTTCGCACCTCTCTGTTTGGGAGTGCATTGTATTTCTCATACCTACCTTGACAGGGTAGTTGAGTGAAATACAATACACACCATGAAACGCAGGCTTGGACCACAGGAATCGGCACTGTTGGCCTACGTGCAGCTGCGCAAGCTCGCGATGTTGCACAGCGGCGATCTGGTCGGCCCGTTGCGCCTCACACCGATTCAGGAGTGGCGGCTGCTGGGGCGGCTGACACGGGCGGGTTTGATCGCAAGGGTACGGCCCGGGCTTTACCTCGTGCCCCCACAACTTCCGCTGGGCGGCGCGTGGAGCCCCAACGAGACCCTTGCCATCAACACGCTTATGGCGGACCGGGGTGGCCGCTACCAGATATGCGGCCCCAGCGCCTTCAGCCGTTACGGCTACGACGAACAGGTGCCCGCGCGCATCTATGCCTACAACAACCGGATCTCGGGTGAGCGGCGGATTGGGGCCGTGGCCTTGACGCTTATCAAGGTGGCCGACAAACGACTTGGCGCGACAGAGGGTGTCCAGACTCCAGAGGGACTCGTCGCGGTGTATTCCTCTCGTGTTCGGACCTTGGTGGATGCGGTCTACGACTGGTCTCTGTTTGCCGGTCTGCCACGAGCGTACGACTGGATTCACAGCGACTTGGCGGCTAAGCGTGTGCAGGCCGGAGAGTTGGTGCAGACGACGCTTCGCTACGGCAATCAGGGCACAATCCGCCGCATTGGTGTCCTGCTGGAGCAGGAGCGCGTGGATGGGAGGCTGCTTCGCATACTTGCGAAGGCGCTGAAGCCTTCCACGGCTCTGATCCCCTGGATACCAAGCGCGCCTAAGCGTGGCACCGTCAACCGCCGTTGGGGAGTGCTTGTCAATGGCCGGGATTGATCCTCCCATTCGTCTGCACGAAGACGGCGCGATGTTCCGCGCGGCACTCACGTTCACAGCCGCCGAAACCGGCTTTTCGCCGCGTTTGCTGGAAAAGGACTACTTCTGCACGCTTGTCCTGGCGCATCTGTCGTCGCCGAAGGCAATCGTCTTCAAGGGTGGAACGTGTCTGGCAAAGGTGCACGCGGGGTTCTACCGGCTCAGCGAGGACCTCGACTTCAGTGTATCGGTGTCTCCGAAAACGCCGCGCTCGGTCCGGAGCAAACAGGCCGAATCGCTGCGGTTGGCGCTTCAGGGGATGCCGGACGCACTGCAGACAGTCGAACCGCTCCGAGGGAGTAACAACTCGACGCAGTACAACGGATTGGTCGGCTATGGCTCGCTTGTGGACGGCCAGGAGCAGTCCATTCGCATCGAGCTGAGTCTTCGCGAACCTCTGCTGCTTCCCCCAGTGGTCGGCCAAGCCAACACCGTTCTCCTCGATCCAGTTTCCGGAAAGCCGTTCGTGCCGGCGATCGCAGTAACGTGCATGTCTCGCATGGAGGCGATTGCGGAGAAGTTTCGTGCAGCGCTGTCGCGTCGTGAAGCTGCTATTCGTGACTTCTTTGACCTCGACTACGCGGTGCGCAAGCTAGGCATTCAGCCGCGCGACCCCGGGCTGGTGACGATGGTGCAGCAGAAACTGCGCGTTGCCGGCAACGATCCCGTGAACATCAGCGGCCCACGTCTGGCGGACCTGAGGGGCCAGATTGATGCTCGCCTCAAGCCCGTGCTGCGTTCGCGTGACTTCACCACGTTTGATCTGGACCGCGCGTTCGCCTTGGTGTCGGACATGGCCAAGGCTGTGCATGACAGATAACCGTAACGTTTGCGCCAGCGACTTCCTTGGAGCCAGAGTCGCGGCCGAGTTCCCCAGAAAGAAGTCGGCTGACAGAGTTCTCGCCTTGCTCCAGGGGCGGATGTCGCCCTGGAGCACTCAATCAACGAGTTGCGGGGCGACTGAAGACGGCGACGCCTTTGTCAATGCTGCCGACCACCTGCGTGTCCCCTCCAGCCTTCGCTGTCGTGGTAGCCGATGCGGACGCTTTGCGCTCCGCAGTGACTTCCGCCGGCGGCTGCGTCACGCCGCCGCCCGCCGCGCTCGGCACGCTCTGCACATTCTGGATGCCAGGAACCACCCGGAGCACGGGGGCTTCCACATGTGTTCTCTTTCCGTCCAGCGTGCGGGCGCCGGTCATCACGTCGTACACCGCCTGCCCGTTACCATCGTTACGGTAGGCGATGATTCGATGATTCGATGATTCCTCCCGAGAATACGGTGATTGACGCACGGGAGGCGGCACCCCATACTGCGGGCTGTGCCCGGAAAGATATTGGCCTAAACGAGGAGGAGTTGTTCCATGGCAGCAGCGAAGAAGTCCGCGGGGAAGGCCGGCTCGGCGTTCATGAAACCAGTGCAGCCCGACGCGGCGCTGGCCGCCGTCATCGGCGACAAGGCCGTTCCGCGCACCGAGGTCACGAAGAAGCTCTGGGTCTACATCAAGAAGAACGCCCTCCAGGACGCCAAGAACAAGCGCATGATCAACGCCGACGAGAAGCTCAAGGTTGTGTTCGGCGGCAAGAAGCAGGTCTCCATGTTCGAGATGACCAAGCTGGTCGGGAAGCACATGAAGTAGGGTGTTGAGGCGTACTCCGAGAACGGCTGATATGCGGCGAGGGC
>JAPLOD010000232.1 GCA_026692735.1 Planctomycetota bacterium
GGCCACCAGGCGTGGAGCACGTTGAGGATGTGAATCCGCTTCTCGGGATACATGGCGGTGGCCAGCGGGTTGATGGCGGTCTCCACGAGACTGCCGGCAATCGAGAGGAAGAACCAGCCCAGCGCCAGACTCCAGAATCCCTGCGCCACGATGACCGCGCTCAGGCCGCACAGATGCGCCGCGCAGGCCAGCCACAAGACCGTGCCGATGCCGATGTAGTCCAGCAGCGCGCTGCCAAAGAAAAGCATGCAGGCGCCGGCTATCGCGCCCACGGAGACGGCGAGGCCGACGCTGGTCTTGGAGAGCTGGAAGGTGGTCTCGAAGTCGCCCATGATGTCGGTGCACATCGAGCCGGCCATGGCGTTGGCCACGAGCGCCATGCAACTGGCGACGAAAAGCCTGCGGCGGTTGTCTACCAAAGCGGTGCCCTCCGAAGTGCGGCGTGTGTGTACTTGGTTACACTGCTAAGTGGCGAATTGCCGATTTTCGATTTGCGATTTACGATTGGCACGTCAACAGCCCCTACGCGCCGCCGAGACGCCCACCTTTGCCAATGGCAAACGCACACGGGCAGGCGCTCAACGCGCGCGCCCAACTCTGCGCAGTCGCAGCAGTTTCAAAAGCCGCCGAGGAATGCCTGTTTGTTTGTTGCGCAACTCATGTCCCCAGACTCGCACCACGGTCCACCCGCAGCGGCGGAGCCTGGCGAAGTTTCGGCGGTCCCGCCTCATATTGGTCTCGATCTTGTCGCGCCAGTATGGCGTTACCTTGCGTTTCCACCGAATGTAGCGGTACCCATGCCAGAAGTCGCCATCCACGAAGACCACGACGCGCATTCGGAAAAACACAATGTCTGGCTTGCCGGGAAGACTCGCGACGTTGGTCCGGAACGACGACCCCGCACGGCGCAGCAGGCTGCGCAGGCGTTTTTCCGGTTCCGTGTCCTTGCCTTTAATGCGCGACATAAGCGCCCTACGCGCCGAGCGGCTCAGAAAATCCACCATTACATTGCCGCCTCCCTCCCGCTAGACGAGCACCTTCGCGAACTGCGGAAGATAATCATGATAATCTGCAAACTGCTGGAGAAACTCCATGGATCCCTCTTCTGTGTCGTCAATAAGATATCCCAACGCCTCTTGGAGGCGGCGAGGGTCGTCCGTCGGCAGAAGCTTCTCGAGGAGGAGGCGCTCGGCGATGCTGAGTTCGGGAACCTTGATCCGGCGGGGTTCGCCCCACGCTAGGTTCGCGTGTTTCCACTCTTGGAGAGCCTTTCGGACCTCAAGTGTGCCCGTTTCGTGGCAGACTGCGCCCGTCAAGGTCAACATCGTGGCCTTATCTGAGTAGACGAAGGAGCTGAGAATCTGGAACGCGCGTCCCTTGCTGGAACCGCACGCTTGCTGGCTCGCGATCCGCAGCATGTCCTGCATTAGAAGCGGGAAGTTCCCTGGGCGAAGACGTTCCGCGTGAAACCCAGGCGGGATGAGGTCGCGGAAATTCGCGTGAAGGTGTTTCTCCTGCTCCTCCGGACTCTGCCCCCAACTGGTCGGCTCGGCATCTAACGTTACCTTGACGACGCTCCGGTCCGCTACCCTTGTCAGCATCCCCTGGAAGGTGGCAAAGCAACTCCACTCGTTCCGGTCAAAGTCCAACCAGACAACTGCGGGCGTTGGCCCTGGCATCAGTTCGTCCGCCGGGTCGCGGCGCAGGACTAAGCGACGCCTGAAGCGATGCCGTTTCTGCCGCTTGTACGTGTCGGGATTCCTCTCGAGGGAAACGAGCCGCATTTTGGGAAAGTTCGAGGACATTAACCGAAGATCCTCAAGGAACGGCCCCGATAGCGAGTAATACGTTCGCTCTGAAAGGTCAAAATCGGGAGCGCGCGCGAGCCGTTTGATTACCTCGACCAACAGGTATCGGTCAACCGCCTTGTTTGAGCGTAGATGGTAGGGTGGGTGCTTCACCGCTTTGCCTCCCCGTACATCCTGTCGAAGCATTCTTCCCCAACCGTCGAAGGCTGTTCGTCCGCGCGGTTGAAAAGGTATCGGGAGACGGTCTCTACCTGTGCGGCGGGTTTGACGAAATGGATTGCCCTCATGTCGGTCGGCCGCGCGGCGGGACGGGGTAGCTCGGGAATCGCCTGAGACCCCTCGCCGCCGTGCAGCTTGACCTTGGTAAACCGAAGCTCGGCCGCCTTCCGCTTTATCTCCGGCAAAGCCAATGGTTGCGCATCCTTCATTAGGTTGCGGACTTCGTTCTCTCTCCCCTTCCAATGGTATGTGAATGCCGTAAAGAGTTTGGTCCCCTCCATCATCCTGTCACGAACGCGCAAGAACAACGGTGTGGTCTCCACACCACGCTTTGTTGTTGTCATGGGCAGCATTTCCGGAGCGCCGGTGAACTCGACAAGGCCCGCGATCGCAATGAACTGATTGTGATACCTGGGAACGACGCCTGTGCCCCATCCGGTGAGTTCGGTCTTATCGGAATACACCAGGACGCGATCATTGCAGATGACGGTCCACCCCGCTTCGCGCCGCGAAAACCGCGGCATCTTCTGCTCATCATCCAACTCCTGTTGCGTCGGTGGTGGCCGTGTGAGCCCAACCGCGAGGTAAACGGAAACACCGTCCACGGCTCCCCTGTAAAGATACGGCTTGAGAATGTTGGTAAAGAGGAGCTTTACCGGGCGTCCCACAACCGGATTTCCGTTCACCTCAACGCGAAACCCTTTTTCGATAATGCGTGCATAGTGTTCTGCGATGCGCTCGGTCAGATCGGTCTCGAAGCTCTGTCTGTCAAGGCCGAACGCGCGCTTTGCATCGTCACGGAGTTCTCTGACCAGGATTGTCGTACCGTCCTCAGTCATCCCCGTTCCCGACGCTTTCGGTTGCAGGTTCCAAGTTTCCGTGCCATCGTCCCTATCGAGCCACTTGGGCGTGATCTCGACTTCATACTTGTCCACGCCGTTCTGTGTCGTGATGAAGCTGTGACGGCCCAGCTTGAAAAGGGCGCGCTTCATGCCGATACCATACGCGCCGATGGCGCGTTCAGGTCCCTCCGGAGCGTTGGTGGGCCTACCCATTCTCCACACGTAATCCCGAAGGGACCACGGGATGCCGCCGCAGTTGTCGTGGATCATGAATTCGCCCGCTTTGAACGTGATCTGCGCATAGCGCCCTTCGTATGGCTTTTCGCTATCTGCGGCGCGCGTCACTCGGTTTGCTCCATCCACGCAGTTATCGAGCAAGTCAAGAATAGTGTCGGTCAGGCTTATATCCCGTGTCAGCATCGTTACGAAGAATGCCTTTGTCGGGGAGGCGTCGATTTTCTCGTACCGCGGCGTAGTCATTGCACGTATCTCCAAAGCTTCCGCAGAACTGCCTCGGCAAGTATGGGGCTAACGCTGCTGCCGATCTGCCGAAACGCGTGCCATTTTGTCGGTGCGAAAACGAACCAATCCGGAAAGCCTTGGAGACGCGATCCTTCGCGTGGCGTGATCACGCGGTCTTCCGTGGGGTGTAGCGGGCGGATGGACTGGTAGCCGCCGTGGTCTTTGTCAGTACCTGCGCGCAAAGTCGGGCAGAACCCGTTCGGGTCCAGTCGCATGATCTTGGCCTTTCGCAGCCGGCGGAGGGCCTGCACGTTGCCAACTCCCTCGGGCACCATGCCACGCACGCGTTGCCCAAACGAACCGGCTGAGCGACCGCGAACCACGCGCCACCCCTGCTGCTCCTCCTGCCACTCTGGCCTGATCCGGCGTGGGAGACCGCAGAGCGCATCCTTGACCGTCACGCACGCAGCCTTGCGAGGGCGAAAGTCCCGCTCCTGTAGCTCATCCCCGCCTCCCAGCAGTCCGATGATGAAAACCCGCTCCCTCTTGGTTGGCGCACCGTAGTCGCTCGCTGTGATGCGCATTGGCCCGATAACGCGGTAGTCCGCCGACACGACCTCAAGCGCAGACTCCACGAGGCGCGCGTAGCGCGGTGCCAGGATTCCGGGAACATTTTCCACGAGGAAGAAGGTCGGCTTGAGCTGCTTCACCAACTCAAAAAAACGGATGAAGAGGTGGTTGCGTGGGTCCCTCCTCTTGCGACGCCCAATGCAACTGAAACCTTGGCACGGCGGACCGCCAATGACGCCGTCAAAACGCTTAACGCCGGCGCGTTCGGCGATTTCCTTGGCCGAAAGGAGTTCCGCGCGACCCGAAATATGGACGGTGCCGGGGAAGTTCGCGTGATGCGCGGCAAGCGCATGGGGGTCACAGTCAACCGCCGCGGCCACGCGAAAGCCCGCGCGAGCTGCCCCCAAGCTGAGGCCACCTACGCCGCAGAAAAGATCCACGACAACCGGCCGGCCCGCCATGGTTGTTTGCCCCTGGATGTCCTTGAGACTGATCTTGCCCGTATTTTCGGCTTATGGTTGCCGCCTTTCAAGGTTCTTTCTACAGTTGTGCTGTTAGTTCCGGCCTCCGTCCGTGCCTCCCCCGCACCTCGTCTGTGCCCTCTGTGGCACGCCGTCACTTCTTCGCGTCTGCTGCCTTCTGGTACACGCGCACGTAGTCGAACTCGCAACTGTCGGGCAGCTTGGCCGTGGCGATGTCGCCGCCCCATTTGTCCACTTCCATGCTCAGGATGATGAACTCCTTGGCGTGCGACACGCCGCTCGTCGTCTTCCACACCTCCTTGCCGTCCAGGAAGAACCGGTACTCTTCCGGCGTCCATTCCAGGCCGATCACGTGCCAGCCTTCCGCCATGGCTGGCTCCTTGTGTTTGCTGCCGGCGTGCTTGTGATCCTTGCCGTAGCCGTCCCAGTGCAGGTTCATCTGCAACAGGCCCGGCTCGCGCGCGAGGTACTCGAAAATGTCAATCTCCGTGCCCGACGTCTTCGGGTCGCCGATGACCTTGCCCATCGTCGGCGCCTGCAGCCAGAACGCCGACCAGTGTCCCTGTTGCGACTGGAACTTGACCCGGCATTCGAAGTAGCCGAAGACGGGCTCGAACTTCCCGTTCGTGGCAATCATGCCCGTGTGGTACTCGTCGCCGGCCTTGCTGGTGGTGATGACCAGATGTCCCTGGCCGTCGAGGCGCACCGCGTCTTTGGTGTTGATCGCCTTGCGCCGTGCGCCCAGGCCGCGATAGTCCCATTTCGTCAGGTCGAGCTGTTCGCCATCGAACTCATCCGCCCAGACCAGCTTGTAGTCCTTGCCGGGCGGATCGGCGCGCACCGTCCAACAGACGCTCAACGCCAGCATCAGGAGCACCCGCGCAACGCGCCGTCCTTCTGGCAGGGGGGAGAGCAATGGACTGTTCATGACCGTTCCGCCTTTCCGCGTTGGCCGCCGGCGCTCAGGCAGGCGTCACTTTGCCTTGAGCGCCCTGACGGGCATGCCTTTCAGTCTGCCGAAGAGCCAGGGGACGTGGGAGGTCTCGCCATACACCGGCGCCCAGTAGAGCAGCTCGCCGATGGAGCGCACGTGGACGAAGTTGAAGTTCCATTCGGCGGCCGATTTCTCGGTCCGGTCGAAGGCCGTCCACGGGATGGCCAGCTCGATGCTCCAGCCTTCTTTGCCCACGGCGATCTGCATGTCGTACTTCGGCTCCCAGTTCACGTCGTGATCGGCGGTGCCCTGCCGCACGAAGGTGTCGAGCGTCACGCCCTTCCAGTTCACGATGATCTGATAGTACGGGTAGCCGTGCCCGCCCGCCGGGTCCATGAAGAACTCGACCTCGTCGTCTTCCCAGATCTTGCCTTCGTCGTGTTTCTTGGCGGCGGCCTTGAGCTTCTTCATCTGCGCTTCGGGCTCGGGGCATTCCGCGGCGAGGTACAGATTGTTGTCGTCGTAGGTGATGAAGACGCGGCACTTCGTCTCCGATTCGAGACCGTATATCCGCGAGAGCTGCTCGATCCTGGCGGCGTTCTTCCAGGCTTCGTCGTCCAGGACGCCATCAATCTTCGGCGGCGCGCCCGCGAGTCTGGTCACGGTCAGTTCCGGAGGCTTGGGTCTGGTCTCACCGGCGAAAACGCCCGCCACCGCGAGGAAGACGGCTGCCAGCACTATGATCGCAGAACGCATGGGCCGACTCTCCCAGCTCGATGTCCGCACGCTACTTCCCCGCTGGCGCCTCCTGGGCGCTGTTCTTCCACGCCGAGTACCAGATGTCCATGGTCAGCTTGGTGGCGGCGCGGGAACGTTCCAGGATGAACTCCTTGCCCTGCTGCGGCTGCTGCTCAAACGCGCCGGCGGCGTCCAGTTCGTAGCAGCGCCCCACGTGACCGAAGGTCGTGGCGATTGTCTTGGTGAGCAGCGGCCAGATGCTGGCGACTGGTTCGGCGACGAGGTCCTTGTTGACCATCTCGGGCGTGAAGCCGTTCTTCTCCGGGTAGGCGTCAATGCGAGCGTGGATGCCCTTCTGCTGAATCACGCCTCTTGCGTCCGGCTTGCCGTCGTATTCTTTCGTCATGTGCAGCGGCATCGTGGCGTCCTGGCAGTAGTGCGCCAGAATGCCGGCGTACACAACGATACGCTCCCGCACCGCCTTGGAATCCGGCCGCGTGCGGTAGTCGCGGAACGCAAGCAACAGCCGCTCGTAGCCGTCCTGGATTGCGTAGGGCAATAGGCCGCCCTTATTCGGGTCTATGCCTTTGGTGTAGTAGTACTTCAGCATGTCGTACCGCTGTTCCGGGATCGGCTGGCCTTCGAGGTACTCCAGATCGAGGTAATGCTCGGGGTGCTCCGAGGCCTTCAGGTGCGGCGTGAGGTTGACCTTCCAGTCGTCGGGTTCCGCGGCTGCGTCGGCGATGTCGGCTGCTGCCTCCCGGAAGAACGCGGGCACGTCATCCGGCAGTTTCGCCGCAGCCCCCAGCGTGAAGATCTTGTGGCCGCCGATCCACCACGCATGAACCCCTTGCCCCAGAGCCAAGGGCAACACGGCAATCAGAAGAATGCACATTGCCACGAATCGTAGCCGAAAACCGCTGGTCATCTGAGTGACTCTCCTGTTGTCCAAGTGATTGAAACACTGGAAGTTGCGACGTATGCGGCTAGTGGTAAGCAATCATCATTACATGTTAACAAGTTATGCACCTTGCGAAGCCTAGACCCGTATTGTAAGCTTAGGGATAGACAGGCTGGGGTGGTCCAGGCCATGCGCACAGCCGTGTTCGTAGAATCCTGGGAAGGAGAGGACTTGCGTAATCTGCAGGTCTGCCGCATGGTCATTGCCTCACTCTACAAGCGGCGCATCCAGCCCCTGCCCTTCGCCGCGAACATGGACCAGCTCATGCAGGTGACCGGCGCACTCTACAACAAGGGGCTTACTCCGGCAATCTTCGTCGTCAACACGTTCCGGGCTGACGAGCTGGTCCGTGAAGTGGATCGGTTCATCGGCGACACGCCCATGCTGCTGCTGCGCCGGGAGATATACTCGTTCAACCTGATCCATAAGAAAGGTCTACGGGAGACGTCCCGCTTGCTGAACGAGTTGCGCCCACGTTTGACCGCGATGTGCGGCTTTGGCTCGCAGAACTCACACCTCGTCGCCGAACGCGTGTCCCAGGCGCTCTATTTCTTCCTGAACGAAGGCGACTTCCAGCACGTCGAAGGCCTGAGCAACCGCCTGGCTATCTCCGCTGGCGAGGTCTGACCCGCAGCACGGCCATCCTGCCCGTGTCACTTCTTCGGCTGGAGAGCCTTGAGAGTCGCGTCAACCTCCAGCCCGCCGGCCGCGCCCGAATACGTCGCGACCACGTTGGTGCCGTCGTGGAACGCGATCTTCGCGGCGGCGGCCCTCACGTCCTTCGCGCGCTCGCTCTCGCCCACCGCTATCAGGCGCAAGCCGTCAAACCCGGTGATCTGTTGTGACCCGACGGTGAGGGCCGTGACAATCTGTCCGCCAACGAGGTCGGGGACGTTGTTCTTGAAGCCCGAAGCAGGGAAAACGGCGACGGTTTGCGGAGCTATGAAGGCCTGCTGATTGCCATCCTTGAAGAACACGCCCCACGTCGTGATGCGTTTGCCCTGCTCGGCGTTATTGTAGACCTGCAGGTACGCGAGGACGAATTTTCCCTTTACCTCCACCTTGCAGATTTGCAGGGGCGGACTCTTGTCCGTTATCGCCGGGAACGGCGGCTCGGCCTTCTTGATGGCCTGTCCTCCCTCGCCTTCGCCTTCGCCGGCCTTCTCCTCGCCGCCCTTCCCCGCGCCCTCGCCCTTTTGCGCGGCCTTGCCGGTCTTCAGTTCTTCGGCCGTAGGCTCCGGCTCGTCGTCTTTCTTCTTCTTCGTTGTCGGCGAAGCCACGGCGGTGATTTTGGCGGCGATGTCGTCCTTGGCCTTGGCGGCATCGGCATCCCGCTTGGCCTTGGCCGCCTCATCTTCCTTGCGTTTCTTCTCTGCGGGGTCCATGGTCTTGGGCACATCAGCCACGGCCGGCGGCGTGCTATCCACCGGCTTGGGCGGCGCCGTCAGCTTGCGGGTCTCCAGGGCGATGATGTTGGTGCGGGCCTCCTCTTCCATGTTCTGCAGTCGTGTCAGCTCGGTGCCTTCCGCGCTGGGCTTGGCCTTGGAGACGATCTCCCGCGCGCGCTGGTATTCTCCCAGCGCCAGATCGAACTCGCTCTTGCCCTTCCAGTTCTTGGCGGCGTCCAGCGCGCGCTCCGCCTCGCCGATCTCCTTGGCCATGCTCTTTGGCGGAGGCGGGGGACTGCCGCAACCGGTCAGGATGGCGAACAGCAGTGTCAGGAGCAACGACCCGCGGAAGCACCGGTTCATGACGTGACTCCTTTCGCGAACGCAGGACGTACGGCCGCGTGGCCTGCAGGGCATGCTTTCCAGCGTGCCCCGGGGGATAGCCCAGCCGCCACCCCCAAAAGTACGCCCTTTCTCTCTATTGACAACGGCCAAACCGCCGGGTTCCGGCCAAAATTCCGCCCCGTGCGCGACTGCGTAGAGCGCGCCCCAAAAGCTGTTGACGAGGGGTAGGCTTCGCGCTATCACACCGCACGGTCAAGTGGTGAACGTGGCGAGTAGAAGGAGGGTGCTATGAAGAACCTGTGCATGTTTGTGTCAGTGTGTGCGTTTGCGTTCGCCGTCACGGCGGCGCGGGCCGGGGATGCGAAGACCTTCAAGCCGGATGACGAAGGGTTCATCCGCAACTGGCTGGTGCTCGAGGCGATCCAGTTGGACGACAAGGCCGCCAACCACGACGAAGACAACCAGAAGGACTTCTTCAACAAGGAGTTCTTCAAGGACCTGAAGAAGTGCGCTCCCAAGGACGGCGACAAGGTCAAGGTGGACACCAAGGACCTCGCCTGGAAAGCCACGCAGTTCGATGATGCCGTCTGCGCGTTTGCCGAGCAGGACAACACAATGAACATCGCGGTGACCTACGTCACCTGCGAAGCCGACATCCCCGATGTGAAGCTCAAGATCGGCTCCGATGACAGCTCCATCTGGCTGCTCAACGGCAAAGAGATCATCCGCGTGTTCGCGGGCCGTGGCGTGGAGAAGGACCAGGACACGTCCGGTGCGGTCAAGCTGAACAAGGGCGTGAACGTCCTGATGGGCCAGGTGATCAACGGCGGCGGCCCGACCGGCATGTGCGCGCGCTTCGTGGACAAGGACGACAAGCCGGTGAAGAACATCACCATTGGGCTGACGCCACCGGCCGCACCCTAGTTGGCCTGTGTCTGGAAGCGGGGACCCGAGCAACCCGGGCGGAGAGTCCGGGTTGCTCTTTTTTGAGCCGGTATGCCTGAGCCGCTTGCACCTGAACACTTTGCCGACTGGAACGAGCAGATGGTCCAGCGGTATGACCCGGAGGTGTTCCATCACCATCCCCGGGGCGTCGTGCGCTGGGTGGAGAACAAGCGCATCCGCGCCGTCATCCACGGCCTGGTCGCCCGCCCAGAACACCGCATCCTGGACGTCGGCTGCGGCGCCGGCAACATCCTCGCGCAATTGCCGGGCGCCCAGCGGCACGGCGTGGACCTGTCCGCACAGATGGCGAAGCGCGCGCAGGAGCGGCTCGGCGCCGGCGCCACGGTCATCCAGGGCGACGCGGAGCAGTTGCCGTACGAAGACGGCTTCTTCGACCGCGTCGTGGCCACCTCGCTGCTGTCACACGTGTTGCACCCCGAACAGGTCATCCAGGAGATCAGGCGCGTGACCAAGCCGAACGGCCGCGTCGTGATCTCAGTCTGCGATGAGGAGCGGATCGAGCGCGGCATCCGCCTGACGAAGATCCTGGCGCTGGACCGCCTGTTCTTCGGCAAGGGCGAGCCGCAGGTCTACAACGTCGAATACCACCTGCACCGCTTCTCCCTGCCCAGACTGCGGGACGTTGTCGGCGGGCACCTCAAAGAACTCTATGTCGTCGGAGTGCCGTATGTGTTCCCTGTCCACGCGATCGGGGTGTACGAACGGCCGGCTTGATGCGGCTTCCAGTCGTCGCCCGTCGCGCGGCACTACCGTGCCGGCCGCCCTTTGCCTGCGACTTCGCGAAGCTGAATGCTCTGGAAGACGACGGTGCTCTGATGTGCGCCGAGGCCGAGGACGGAGTCGCGGCGCAGCGCCCAGTCCTTGCGCATGCCGAGGTTCTTGTAGTTCGTGCGCAACTCGCGGATGAGCTTGCCGTCCAGCCATGCGCGTACGACGTGCTTCCGTACCTGGACCAGCGATGTGTAGACGCGCCCGTTCTCAACGGCGGGGTCCTGGCGGACGGCGGTCCGGTTGGCAAAGGCGTTCGCGCCGTCCACCTGCTCAAAGCCGAAGGCGGTGTTCTTCTCGCAGCCCATGCTCCAGAAGAACGCGCGTCCCGCGTGCGCCAGCAACTGGTTTACGTCCTCATTGCCCGACTGCCGCGCGAACGTCACGCGGAAGTCGTACTCCTCGGGCGGCTCATATGGAATCTCCAGCCGGGCCATGGGTGCGGACTGGATAGTCAGCTTGTCCCCCTCGGTCTTCCAACTGCCCGCGACCGCGTCCTTCTGCGGGTCAATCAGAGGCAGCAGGTTGACC
Organism: Planctomycetota bacterium; assembly: GCA_026692735.1. GTDB lineage: Bacteria > Planctomycetota > SZUA-567 > H5-PLA8 > H5-PLA8 > JAPLOD01. The sequence goes on from JAPLOD010000232.1 coordinate 11,015, forward strand.
GCCTGTTGCCATGCGGCCTCATCCGGCGGCGGCTCGCTGTCGTCGGGCAGTTTCAGCTCAGCCGCCAGCTTCGCCGCCTCGGCGCCAGCGGGTGTGGAGCGGTACGTGCGGATGACGTCCTGGAGTTTGTCGTGATAGGTGAACGGATCGTCCGGGTTATCTCTGAAGTACGCTTTGGCTGCTTCGAGCCGCGAAGCGCCGGCCAGGCTGCGCACGTCCTCCATCTCCCTGGCCACTTTCTGAGCGCGGTCCGGCTGCTGCGGCGGCGCGGGCTCGGTTGCCGGCTTCGAGCTCGCGTCGGGCGTGGTGATGGGTGCCGTGGCCGGCGGCCTGGTGCTGCCGGCCGGCGTTCCGCCGGTTGCGGCATCCCGTTGAGGCGGCGCGGGGTCCGCGGGCTTTGTGGGCTGGCGCTCAGTCTTCGCGGCCGCAGCGGAGGATGGGGCGGAGCGTTTCATTGCCAGCGCGCCGACCAGCACGGCCAGACCGACGCCGGCGAACACACCGGCAACGATGATCCTCGTTTGCGATGACGGCCCCGCAGCCGTCCTCGCGCTCGTCGTAGCCCGCAGTTGGCCCGACACGGACGCGGCCCGCACCGTCTCGTGTTCCGGCCGCGCCTGCGTGCGGGCGACCGCCTTGCTCGTGCGCGCCGAAGGGGCAGCCGCCGGAGGCGCGGCGGAGACTGTGCGCAGCGTGCCAGTGCGGTGTGGCGCACGGGCGGGAGCATTCTCGGCGGTGCATTTCGCGCACAGCGTGTGCGTGTCGCCGCTCTTTGACGCAGCGCCTGAGCGCAGGTCGGCTTCGTCAACCCGGACGCCGCACTTGTCGCAGTAGACGATCAGCATAGGTTCGGCACCCGCTGTGCTCCCTCGTCCCTTGCGGGAACGGGTAGTGAGAGGGGGCTTCGTCCGACAGCGCATAGCATACGACGTGCAAGGCGGCCCGCCTAGTGCCAAGGCGCCGTTTTCCTCGCCGGCGATGCGCGCGGGATCGCGAGTGTTGGGTGCTGCGGCGCGCAACACGATTGTGCGCGCGTTCACGACTTGACGGTATGCCGGCGGTGAGATTGTGACATGCCCGCGCGACGCGCGGACTGCGTGCGGAATTCTGCGCGGAAAACGCGGGTGCGTGCCTCAAACGGGTTGAATTCTCCCGCTTTCGTGGTACTGTTGCGTCTCGAAAGTTGCGTGGTCGGTGCTCTGTTGGTCCGGAGCGCCCACAGCCGGCACGCGGGCGGAGCAGGTTCCCCGGCGTGCCTCGTGACCTTCCCCAAAAAACGCAAGACGTAGAGGAGACCGATGCACACGATTCTTGATAAGCAGTTGCTGGCGCCGAAAGTCTACCGCCTGCGGATACGGGCTCCCGAAGTCGCGCGCGTTCGGCGCGCCGGGCAGTTCGTCGCGTTGCGCGTGACGAAGGAAGGCGAACGCTTCCCGCTGACCATCGTGGATTCCGATCCCGGCGAAGGCAGCATCACGCTCATCATCCAGGAGGTGGGACTCAGCACGCAGCTCCTGTGCTCGAAGAACGTGGGCGAGGCGATCTCCGACATCGCGGGCCCGCTGGGCCATCCGACGGAAGTCGGGAAGTTCGGCAATGTCGTCTGCGTTGGCGGCGGCATCGGTGTCGCGCCGCTGTACCCGATCGCGAAGGCGCTGAAACAGGCGGGCAACAAGGTCACGACGATCATCGGCGCGCGCACGAAAGACCTCATCATCCTCGAACAGGACATGCGCGGCGTCAGCGATGACGTCGTCCTCGCCTCCGACGACGGCTCCATCGGCATGAAGGGCTTCGTCTCCGACGTGGTCAAGCACCTCGTCCAGAAGGAGGGCCGCCGCTTCGATTTCTGCGCCGCCATCGGACCGGTCCCGATGATGCGCGCGGTCTGCGGCGTGACGAAGGAGCTCGGCATCCGCACCATGGTCAGCCTGAATCCCATCATGGTGGACGGGACGGGCATGTGCGGCGGCTGCCGCGTGCTCATCGGCGGCCAGACGAAGTTCGCCTGCGTGGACGGGCCGGAATTCGACGGGCACCAGGTGGACTTCGCTGCTTTGACCTCGCGCTTGAGGATGTACGATTATCTCAAGGAGCAGTGTGTGTCCGGCGCGTTCGCGCCCGCACAGAAGACTTCGTAGCATGGGCGTCCCGCCCCTGTCGCTGTCCATGAAGGAAGGAGCCATGCCACTCACCCCCGCTGAGAAACTCAAGATCCCCCGCCAGTCCATGCCCGAACAGCCGCCGCAGGAGCGCATCAAGGGCTTCAACGAGGTCGCGCTCGGCTACCCGCCGGAGACCGCCGTGCTCGAAGCCCAGCGCTGTCTCTCCTGCAAGCAGCCCAAGAGCATCGCCGGCTG
>JAPLOD010000233.1 GCA_026692735.1 Planctomycetota bacterium
CAGATTCCGGCGATCTTCCGCTTTCACTCGAAATGCCCTCCTCGTCGGCTGCTGAACGGCTTGAGATACCATTCAGACGCCTATGAAGACTCGGCATTTCGAGTTTTCTTGTGCTTTCAACGCACTTGTTTGAAGACTAGCACACAGCGCAGCAATGCTCGCCGCCATCCGCGCGCCCGAGAGACTCATTCATCCCGTGGTGGGTGCAGGTGAGCGGCTGTTCAACTGGTCCTGCCGCGTTTACCCCGAAGTGCCTGGAGTACCGACGCCGACACGTGTCGCGTCGTCCGTTTGTAACTGCCGAAGAACGAACCGCACGCCTTTCACAAAGGAGACTCTGTCATGGTCAAACTGTCGGGTTCGATCAGTCGTAAGGTCCCCATCGCAGGCATCGAGTTCTCCAGTCAATCGTATTCTGCCGGCCTGGAGGTCGAGGTCAGCGATGGCGAGAGTCCGGAGGCCATCAAGACGCGCATCCGCGACCTGTACGCCCTTCTCTCGTCGGCCATTGACGAGCAGATCGCGGTCGCCGGACATCGCCAAGCCGGAGCTGCACCGAACGGCAATGGCGGGGCGCCGACGCCCGTTCCGCAGGCAGTGAGCCGCTTGCCGGCTGCCCAACCCAGCCCTCCGCCCAATGGTGGGAACGACAGTAACAACGGTAACGGCGGAGGCGGCGGGAAGCGCCTCGGCGGCAAGGCCACGCAGGCCCAACAGCGCGCAGTCTATGCGATCTGCAAGAGCCTCAGCCCGCCGGAAGTCACCGTCCCGAAGCTGGAAGCCACGGATAACCGTGACGACTACTGCACCAGCGAGGGTGACGGGTTGTGGATATCGCCGTTCATCCAGTTCATCGAAGGCAAAGTCGCCGAGCGGGCCCACGTTCCCGGCTTCCAGTTCTCACAGGACGAATCCCTCGACGAGCAACTCCTCGCAGAGATCACATCCACGCACGTTCGGGCGCTGCTCGTGGAGTTCATCAACGCGCATTACAGGGACTGGCGCGACGGCGACGTGGAGTACCCCGACTACGACGATATCCGGGACGACTCCCGCGACTATTGTTCGGAGTGCGACTCCGGCTGGGAGGAGATTCACGGAGAGTACGACGGTCCCAGGGCTGAACAGGTGCCGCCTGACGAGAACGAGGAAGAGGCGGGCATCACCGAGGAAGAGCGGCAGGCACGGCACCTCCGCAATCTGGAACGGCGCCGGGAGCGCACACGGCGGCGCGAAGCGCAGGAGGAAGCCGAGAGTGAGGTCGTGGACCGCAGCTTCATCTGCGAGGACGATTGCGATGGGTTCTGCGATTACATCAACGAGCACTATCGCGACGCGTTCGACCCGAACACGGCAGCACTGGAGCGGCGCTGGGAGAAGTTCCTCGCCGACAGGGGCGAGAAGGACTTCCCGCCGCTGATCTCCACCCGGCGGTAGCCGGCTTCACACGGCGATCATTTCCAAAAGTTTGGAACTGATCGCACATCACCTCAACCCCAACAGGAGAATGCCCATGACCAACGAAAGCACGACTCTCTACTTTCGGGAGGGGACAAGCGACAAGGTTTATAGGGCCGTTCTGGAGGAGAAGACCGGCGGCTTCGTGGTGAACTTTGCCTTCGGCCGGCGCGGCTCAACCATGCAGACCGGCACCAAGACGGCCTCGCCCGTTTCGTTCGAGAAGGCCAAGATCATCTACGACAAGTTGGTCCGCGAGAAGACCGCCAAGGGGTACACACCGGGGCCGGACGGCACGCCCTACGCCCACACCGACAATGAGCAGCGCGATACCGGCTTGCGCTGCCAGCTGCTCAACTCCATCACCGAGGCCGAAGCCGAGAAGCTCCTCGACGACCCCGGCTGGTGGATGCAGGAGAAATTTGACGGCAAGCGAATGCTGATCCGCAAGACGAAGGAGGTTGTTGAGGGCGTCAACAGGAAAGGGTTGATCGTCGCCCTGCCGGAACCGATCCTGAAGGCGGCGCAGGCGCTCCCAGGCTCGTTCATCATTGATGGGGAGGCCGTGGGTGACAGGTTCTTCGCTTTTGACTGTCTCGTCAGCAACGGCAGGGACCTGAGACCGCTTCCTTATAGCAAGCGGATGGTTGTCGTGATGAGCTTGGTGTCCATGATAGCCAACGGAGCCATCGTGTACGCCACCACGGCGACAACGACCTCGACCCAGAATAAGCGTGAAATGCTGAACGCGCTCAAGACGCTGGGGAGGGAAGGCGTCGTCTTTAAGGACTGCGACGCGCCATACACCGCCGGCAGACCCGCCAGCGGCGGGACGCAGCTCAAGTTCAAGTTCGTCGCGACCGGCTCGTTCATCGTCGCCAAAGTCAACGCCGGCAAACGGAGCGTGGCCCTCGAAGTCATGGACCAGGCGGGCAAGGGCATCGGCGTCGGCAACGTCACGATACCGGCCAACCAAAAAGTTCCCGGTGTCGGCACGATTGTCGAAGCCAGGTACTTGTACTGCTACCCGAACGGCAGTCTGTTCCAGCAGCCCTCGGAGTCCCACGATTTGCGAACGCGCCCAGAATCCGGACCTGCTTGCTATCATTGAACGGTTCAATGATGGGACGGCGACGGGGGCGCTCAATTGGCTGGTGGCCTGGTCGGACGACGGGTCCTGGGGCGGCGGAATCCGCGGGAGCATTGTCACGAGCACCGGAACGATCCTGGGCGGAACAGATTTCGCGATCACGACGACTCCAGGACTGGTCGAAGAGGACCCTCTGGTAGCTTTTGACGGTGTTGACTACGTCGTCGCCTGGCAGGATGCGCCACCGGCCAGCTCATCCTGCCTAATGCCGCGGCACTCGTGCCGGCCAGCGACGGCTCGTTCGACTTTGCGATCGGGAACTACGGCATGCAGGTCTCGTCAGGGCTCGCCAAAGTCAGCAAGGGCGCGGTGAAGCTCGCCGTAGCGAAGGCGGCCGCCGGCCTGAGCAAGTTCACGCTGAGCTCGAAAGGCGTTTTTGCGGCCACCTTCGTGAACGTGCCTGCGGAGTCGCCAGGGGGCAGCGGATTGCCGGTCGCCAACTCGGGTGACGGCATTCCGGCCCTCACGGCTCAGGCCCGCGAGTATTTCGAGCTCCCCGCACATCCAGACAAACCAGGGTTCCTTTGTCGTTGCGAACATAGATGCGTCCGTTGCACAGCACCGGGCCGTTCCAACAAGTTCCCGTCGTGAACACCTTCGTGCGCGCGAGTTCGGTGTAGGAGGCCGGCGATGCGTCCGCGAGGATGAGGTCGCCGGTTCGCGCCAAGATCAGCAGTTTCCCGTCCGCGATGATCAATCCGCCGCTTCCCACATTCTTCTGGCGCCACTTTTCGGAACCGTCTTTAATGTTCACGCAGACCAAGTCGGCTCTTTCCCAGCCGGCGCCAACGAGCGCATAGAGGAAGCCAGCCGCCATCACGGGGCTGGCGTAGACGCAGCCGTATTTTCCCTTCCAGACGACCGTCGTGGAGCCTGCGCGAATCTCAACCAAAGACGTTCCGACGTCGTAGCCCGAGGTGAGCAGAATTGACTCTCCGACGATCACCGGGTCGGCACAATTGGCATTATCCCGAATCTGGCGGTCGCACGAAGCGATCTTCTGTCCGTTGGCCATGTCCACGACCGCGAACTGGGTGGCGGCGGCCAGAGCCACGCAGCGCTTATCTCCCAGATTGAACGGCACCGGCGAAGAGTAACTCGAATCTCCGCTGCTCTTCCAGACCGCCTTGCCGGTCTTGCGGTCCAACGCCAGGCCCGCCATTCCCATGTTAAGCAGCAGCAAATCACCTTCGAGCACGGGCGAGGTGGAAAAATCGTGGCGCGGCATCGGAAGGTTAAGTCCCCTGCACAGGTTCTTGGTCCAAACCGGTTGGCCGGAGACCACATCAAGGCAGATGGCCTGGCCATCCGCGCTCACGCTGTAAACGGCCTTGCCATCCACCGCCGGTGTCGCGCGAGGCCCTCGTCCGTAGGCCGACTCGCCGGCCGCATACGCGTATTTCCAGATGATCGCCCCGCTATCGGCGCTGAAGCAAAAGACTATATCCTGCCTCGCTTCCCGTCCCATGATGTATGCCTTGCCGTCACGGACCGCCACGCCGGCGTGGCCTGGGCCGACTTCAGCTTTCCAGAGAGGAACCAGTCCATCCTTTGGCCATGTGGTGAGCCAGCCCGTTTCGATGGAGATGCCATCATGGGTGGGTCCACGCCAGTTAGGCCAATCAAACCCGGCCGGCGGCCGGGCCTGGCCGCTGTCGCCTGCGGTGGCCACCCCGAAGCAGAGGAGACACAACAAGGCTATCTCTGCGGACTGCCTTGCGAGCATCTGTGCAACCTTTCTTATTGACCCGTCGCCTTTTCCAGCGCGCTGATTTCCTCCGGCGTGGCCTCAACCACAACGCGGATCTTCGTGCTGCCATATTCCTTGTCTTTCGTTCCTCCGTTGACGCCTTCGTGATAGGTGACAAGGTTCCTGCCCCAGTGCGCGTGCTTCCTGCCGGCTGCCTCGTCTTTCTCGCAGGAGTCGTAGGGGTCTGAGGCATCCTGACGGGAGAACGCGAACTTGTCCCGAGTCATCTCGAACGCGCACGAGGCAATCATGTCGTACAGGCCCCAGGCGTTGGGCTGCTTGGACTTCACGGGCAGTGTTGTCCTCTCCGGGCCGCTGCTATCCTGGTCTTGGTATTTCACGTCGAACTGGGGGTTGGAAGTGCCCACGCGCGCTGCATATTCCCACTCAGCCTCTCCGGGCAGGCGGACCTTGCGGCCGTTCTTTTCGGAGACAAGCTGGCAGAACTTGTTGGCGTCAGTGCAGGTCGCATTTCGGACCGGCCGTTTCGGATCCTTCAACGTGCTGGGGTTGTTGCCCATGACAGCTTCCCACATCTCCTGGGTCACGGGGATTTCAGCCATCCAAAGTGGTTTGGTCAGAGTGATGTGCCGCGGAAATTCATCCTGCCAGCGGGGCTGAACGTAATAGGGTTTCTCAAACAGGAAATCGCCGGCCGGCAACAGGATGCAGCGTAGTAAAAGCGTATCGGTGATTTTCAGGATCAAGGGCTCTTTGCCCGGCGATTTGAGAGGCTTGTCGGGGGCCAGCATCTTGTCCGGGTACTTGATCTTGGCGTCCTGTATTTTGCTGGGAGTGATCCATTTCTTCCCCTCCTTCTCACAAACGAAGCCGGTTACATCCCTCAGAGGATTGCCCCATTTGCCGTCCTTCGAAGCCTTGGTGGTCAGTGCACAGGGGGTGAGGTAGTATTTCAGCCGCTTTACAAACGACTCGTTCAGATCCATGGCCTGCTTCGCATCCATGCTGTCGCCGGGCCAATGCGTCTTCATGATGGCATCCAACGCCTCTGTGACGCTGGGAGGACCTTCCAGAGCGAACAACACGGGCACCTCGCCCGCGCCTTTCTCTGGTTTCAGAGTGCAGGCTTCCTCAAGCATCAACACTCCTTTCAGAGTGACCTCTGCCGCGCCTGGCTTGGCTTCCTCGGCGGGCTTGGCGCCTTCCCCCGGCTTTGTCTCCGTGCTCGCCTTTATCCCTGCGGCTGATTGGGGTTCCTCCGCCAAGGCGAGCGCGGCGCAGGCCGCCAGAGCCAGCAGGACCTTCGCGTTCATTCCGTGTCCCCTCTTCATCCGGTGCTCCTTTCTCATCCCACGAGAGCATCGCTTTTGTGAAGCGCGCATGCACTCACGGCAGCCATCGTTCGATCAGGTCCATGTGGTCGCGCATGGCCAACTCGGCCTTGTCTGGGTTGCCGGAGCGGATCGCCTCGACGATCGGGCGGTGCGCAGCGCCCCGCTTGTCGTTGCCGACCGCGATGGCAATGCGAAGGTTGGCGGCAAAGATGCGCTCGTACAGCACGGCCATCACATTGCGCATCAGCTCGTTACCGGTCATGCTCACGACCTTCCGGTGGAAGCAATAATCCGCTTTCAAGCCCTCGACAGAGTTGTAGTCGTATTGATCCATCGCATCGCACAGGCTCGTGAGTTCCTGTATGTCTGCGGGTGTGGCCTTTACGGCGGCGTAACGAGCAGCCTGCTGCTCAATTCCACGGCGGAACTCGAATGTGGTGCGCAAGTCGCGCGGGGAAATCGTGAGCGCACTTTGCAGAAGTCTGGTGCTGGCCGAGAGGCTGTCGCGCGAACCGACGAACGTGCCCACTCCACGCCGTACCTCCAGAATACCGACGCTTTGAAGCCCCGAGACCGCTTCGCGCAGAACCGTGCGGCTGACCTCTAATTGGTCGCAAAGGGTCAGTTCGTTGGGGATGCGGTCGCCTGTGGCCCAATTTCCGGATTCAATGAGTTCTCGGATGCATTGAACGACGGCTCCGACGCGATCTGCCTTCGGTATAGTTCTAATTCTCATCCGGCAACTCCAGCGATGTATGACGTCAGACATCATACATCGCATCATGCGATACACCGGAAATACTGATTTGTGACACACTTATTTCAGAAAAAAAGGGCGTGGTTCAAAGTCGGGTAACAGCGGGAGGGGCAGGGAACGGGGAAAAGTAAAGGACATGCGCGGTTCCCGCCGATTCCACAGGTAGCGAAACACTTGTGGAGGAAACCGCCATGTCCGTTACAGAAGCTATCGGTTCAGCGACGGCCCCAGCGCAGTCTTTTTCCGCGGCCCGCACACTGGCGGGGACACAACGGCGCCAGTTGGCCCTCGATGCCTTGGCGGGGGTGCGTCCCGTCACGCAGTTGGCGCAGGACCACGAGGTGAGCCGGAAGTTTGTGTACCAGCAGGCCGCCAAAGGAGCAGCGGCCCTGGAGCAGTGTTTTGCCCCGTCCCGTGCGGAAGAGGAGGTGTTGTGCACGCTGCCTGTCACGCGGCGGTGGCTGGAGGCGTTCATCCTGGAGCTGGTGCTGAACGGGCACAGTCCGATGCGGGGCGTGCAGCAGATTATCGAGGATCTGTTGCCCGCGACGGTCTCGCTGGGCACGATCCATAACGTGGCGTACGCCGCGGCGAAACGAGCCGAGGCGCTGAATGCAGAGGAAGACTTGTCTGCCATCCGCGTGGGCGCCTACGACGAGATTTTCCAGGCGGGGCAGCCGGTCCTGGTGGGAGCGGACGCGGACTCAACGTACTGTTATCTGTTGGCCCTGGCGCAGGGACGGGGCGAAACGGAATGGGGCGCACAGCTCCTGGAGCTAGGCGCCAAAGGTCTGCACCCGGACTATACGGTGGCTGATTTTGGCCGCGGGTTGCGGGCCGGGCAAGCGGCGGCGTGGCCGAGCATAGCGTGCCATGGCGACGTGTTCCATGTGGAGCGCGCCGTGAGTCAAGTGGTGGTCTATCTGGAACACCGCGCGTTGAGGAGCATGGCCGCGGTGGAGACGTTGTCCGCTCAGATGCAGCGCGCCAAGAAACGCCGCCAGGGACGCCGTGTGTCTGCGGCCCTGGCCGCCGCCCGTGAAGAGCAGGGCGCGGCGCTCGACGTGGCGGATGACGTCGCGTGTCTGGCGCGCTGGCTGGCGCAGGATGTGCTTGCCCTCGCCGGTCCGGATAGGACGTCTCGACCACGTCGCACGCGTCCTTGTACAGGCGGTCCTGCGCCACGGAGGGCATCAGCAGACACTCCCTGGGCGGGGGCGCGCGTGAGCCTGAAGAAGGGGTCCTCCAGCACCGAGGCGGATGATGTTACCTCGCCAAGCGAATGAATTGTGGCTCGTGCTCGATCCGCTTGCTCACTTCTCCGCCTTGGGAGCCGGACCGGATTCGACCATCAGGCCAGTCCCGTGCTCGATCCGCTGCTTCCCGTTTAGCTTGTTGCCGAGCAGTTCGATGTGGCCTCGGGCACTTGGGGCTGCGATCCGCAGCGGCCCCGCCTTGTTCCGGTCGCTCGTGCAGTTCTCCACGCAGATTGAGACCGGGTTGTCCCCGATAAGGTGCAACGCGAACAGGATGCCGTACCCGGAGTTGCCCGTGAATGTGCAGTTCCGCACCGCGCAGCGAGTCAGGTACTCGTCCTTACGATTAGGCTCGAAGTCGATGCCGGCCTCCGGCGCCGTGCCGTCCGTATCCTGGAACGCGCAGTCCTCGATCAGCAGGTTCCTCGCGCAGATCACGCTGATGCCCTGCCGGTGGTGACCGGCGCAGACGACGTCCTTGATGTGGACGTCCTCGCACCCCGCAGGGGCGCCCTTCTGGTCGCTACGCCCCACGTAGATCCCATCCCCGCCGCTGCGGGAGATCCGCAGACCGTACACCTTGACGTTCCGGCAGGATCGCAACGAGAGGGCCATGCGCCATTCTGCCTTCGGGTAGGGCGGCTTCTGGTAGTCCTCCTTCCGCATGGCCCACTCGGCCCCGTACCCCCGGAGCGTGATGTTGTGCCGGTTGTCCGCCAGGAACAGCGAGTCGCCCGTGCCCCGGAAGGCGCCCGAAACGGCCTGCGCGACCACCCCCTTCTCGAACACAATCTCCTGGTCGGACTCGAGGAACAGCGGGCGGACCCGCCAGGGCTTCCCCATATCGGGCACGGTCAGTTTCGCTGCCCCGGACCGGATCGCCGCCTGCAGCGCGTCGGTGGCGTCCTGCTCGCTAAATCCCCACCACGCCGCGTTGGCCTCCCGCCGCTTGCCAGCCAGGACCTCCTTTACGGCGTCCGGATCGGCCCCCGTCTCGGCGGCCAGGCCGCAGGCCGGCGCCGCAAGGCATATGACCAGCATGGCGGCAGGGATTCTCATGACACCCCCGGAGACTTCCACGGCAGGATCGGCCGATCCCGTCGACGATTCCATCGACAGGCTTGGCCGGTCGGTGGAATCCTGCACGTGGGATCGCAAAAATCGTATGAGGGCCGTTCCGCTGCGTCAACCAGTCTGCGGTGATGAACTCAGGCTTCCAAGAGAAGCGACGTGACCGCGGGGTAGACGGCCTCGGTAATCTGCGTGTGGCTTTCCTCGCGGATGGCCATCTCGACGCCTTCCGGCCAGGTCAACAAGCCTTCCATCTTGATGTGCTGAACCGCGCCCGCACAGGCATCCACGTGCCGGTCGAGGACCAGCTTGCCGTTTTCGTCGATCCCGTGGTGTTCGCGGTAGGGCTGCAGGCTGGCGGCCTGGCCGCTGCGCAGTTTGCCCTCTCAAAAACTAGCGCCCAGGATGGCCTCTTCCAATGGAATTCACCCTCCTAAAATGGGCAGAAGTCGAGCTATTGTGTTTCGCGTAAGTAATGTAAATGCTACCAGGGCAGGGATGGGAGGTCTGATGCGAGGATGAAGGAACGCAATTTCTGTTGCGAGCGACAAACACGGCGCTTGTTGCCGTGCAGGCTGAGGCGAATGTCCTGCTTGTTCTCGAACAGGCTGTTCGCAGTGTGCCCCTTGAAGTCGTTCCAGACTTGTTCGGTGGGGTTGAGTTCTGGTGCATACTTCGGGAAGGGCTCGACATGCAGACGTGGATAGTCGGCAAGCACGTGCGCGATTGCCGAGCCTGTGTGAGCGCGCCCTCCGTCCCAGAGCAGGACGACGTGCCCGCGCAGGTGGCGCAGCAGTTGCCGCAGGAACGTGGCGACATGGAGGGCCTTGAAATTGTCCTGCTGAAAACGCGCGTAAAGCCCCATGTGTGCACACTTGGGGGATACGGAGAGCACGGCCACGGCCGAGATGCGGTCATGTTTGTAGCTGTAGCGAATGACGGGCGTCTGGCCCTGCGGCGCCCAGGTTCGACGCCGTGTGGGAATGAGGAGAAAGCCGCTTTCATCGAGGAAGGCGATGTGGGCTCCAAGTCTT
>JAPLOD010000234.1 GCA_026692735.1 Planctomycetota bacterium
CGTCCCCGGCCGTCCCGGGGCGTGCCGAACGCCGATGATGGGCATGAACTGCCCGTTCGGCGTTGGTCGAGTCATGCTGACCTCCCGCCGAAAGGCATCGGCACGGGAGTTGCCTGGACGCTATATGCCGTGGACAGTTGCAGCAGGGCCTCATGGAACATGCTGTCCCGCCTTCCCGCTTGGGCTTTTCCGAGACAAACAATGGGCTTGGGGCCGCCCGGCGCCTCGAAAGCGTGTCGCTAAACAACAGTGGAATGTCGCATTGTTGCCTATTGACGACAACATGCCTCAGTGTATACATGTTGTGAGGACTCTGGGAGCCCTACGTATTGCTGCAGCACTACGTAACTCTCGCTCGACTCATGGCCCACGCCATGGGCTGGGCGGCAGTTCGCGACGGCAGCCTTTCGTCGCACGCTAAGGGACTGCTCAATGAACCAGGACTTGAGCAACACGCGAAGCTGGTGGCTCTCGATTGCTGTGACGCTTCTTGTTGCCTGCGGTGCTGGTGTCGAAGCGTTTGCGGCGGCTACTGAAAAAGCGCGGCCCGAGTATCCCTGGATCATAGGTCCCCAAAACGGTCTGGATGCTCAGACCGGCGGACACTGGTTCAATCTAGGTCCGACCGGGGTTCGCGCCAAGATTGCAGCAGGCGAGCCCCGCGAATTCATCGTCAAGTACGTCTTTGCCGATTCACCTGCCGACAAGAGGATTCTTGTCGATGACAAGATCGTCGGCGTCAACGGAAGGAAATTCAAGGACCCGGAGTTGTTCTCAGCGGGCTTTGCCGGACCTAGAATGGAACTGGGCAAAGCGATTGAAGAGAGCGAAGGGGATACGGCACTGAACGGCAAGCTGACGTTCATGGTTGTTCGCGATGGCAAGAGCATGGATGCTGCTATCCAGCTTCGTAACCTGGGATACTTCAGCAAGAACTTCCCGTTCGAGTGCAAGAAGTCGGAGATCCTGATCAAGGAGGCCTGTGAGTGGCTAACGAAGCCAGTTGAGTTGAAGCTAAAGCCGGGAATCAGTAAATATAAGCCTGGCATTTATATCAATGGCCATTGGCATACCCAGATAGCATGCAAGCTTGCCCTCATGGCGCAAGGCGAAACATACATGCCCCTCCTTAAGGAGCATTACAAGCGTCGGGCGGAAACAGACGACGGCAAGGGCGCCTCCGAATACACAGCAAAGGGAGACGGTATGTGGGTCTACTGTGAGGCGTTGCAGATGATAGAGCTCGCCGAATGGTATATGCTCACAAAGGACAAGACCGTTCCGGCGCCATTGAAGTATCACGAAAGCGTTGTGTGTTATTGCCAGCACCCGAACGGTGGGTTCGAGCATGGCAAGGTCAAGAACATTTATCCCACCATGGCATTTCCGGCTGGTCTGGCGTGTGTTGGATGGGCCTTGATGAAGCAGGCCGGGCTTGAGATAAACAACGAAGCCTACATGAGGTCCCGGAACGGCTTGATGTGGAGCACACAGGCGTCCGGCGAGATATGGTACGATATCACTCCGGTTCCAAAGACTCCGTACACCCCCCCGGCCCAATTCGACGTGAAAGCGGCGAGTAGAAGGGACCAGGGCGTTAGTGGCCGCGGTGCATTGGCCACACTCATGCAATTTCTCGACCCCATGGATTCGTGTTCAGACAGCTACGTCAGACGCGGTGTTGCCCATCTGGCCGCCTGCGCAGACATGCTGATGGAGGGCCACGCCTCCGCGGCTCTCAACGCCCAGTGGGAATTTACTGCCATGGGAATCGCTCCCCTGATCGGCGATATGAAGAGCTATCGGGAGACGATGGACTACTACAAGTACTGGTTCAATCTAAACCGGTGCTATGACGGGTCATTCTATGCCCCCGCTTGCACCGCCGGCGAGATTGATCCTTACCAGGATGTTCACTATATCACTACGGGCTGGGTCATCCTTGCCCTTTCGGCTCCCAAACGCAGCCTGGGCATCCTTGGCCGCGACCGCTTGATACCAGGTCTCGACAAGACGGCTCTCTCTCCGTCCTTACTGCAACTATACGACACGATAAGGACCGGACGAGGCAACCCTGCCGCCACGCTCCAGAGCATCATCTCTCTCAAGAAGACCGCCAAGGAAAAGGATCTGGCTGCCCTGGAGATGCTCGAAGCGTTTGTTACGAAACCTATGTTTGAGAAACTTGCGAAATTGGAGGAGCTTGAGAAGAGCGGTGATGTCTTCCAACTGGAGAAAGAGCTTAAGATCCTGCGGACTTCGTTCGGGCCGCTGGACAGCTTCAAGGAGAAGACCAGCCGCTACGAGGAGGAGTTGCGTAAGGAGCCTTGGATGACGGAAGTTAAGTTGGGCGCCAGTTACCAGCAACTTATGGAGGCCCTAAAACGCAACAAGAGCGCCGCCTATGCCGCCGATCTGGAGAAGTTCGCCGAAAAGCATCCAGATTCCATCTATGGCAAGCGGGCACGCGAGGTGGCCGATGAATTCCGAAGCAGTGGCGGCATCAAGGAGCCTGCGCCAGGCAACGCTGCGCCTTCGGCATCGGCAACCACAGTCGCAGCCATGTCCACAGCGAGACCGGCCACGAAGGACGCAGCCGCCAAGCCGGCCGCAGCAACCGCAAAGCCTCTGGCGGTCTCGTCCGAGGCCCTTGAGCAATGGCAGGTGCGCTTCGTCAAGAAGCTCGACAGCTTGGCCAAGGGCGGCGCAAAGGTGAAGTACTTCATGGAAAGTAGTGAGGGCTACGTTGTCGTTGGCGCCAACGGTAAGTCCCTGATCGTCAATGTGCAAGGCAATATCCTGCCCCTGCCGTGGAAGCAGGTTTCGAGCGACGCCCGTGCGGCCATGGCCAAAGAAGCTGCAAAGGACGGTGATGTCGAGGCCCTGATCATCGCGGCCGTGTTCCAATTGGCTGGTGGCAATTCCGTCGAGGCAGATGAGTTGTTCACCAAAGCGTCATTGAAAGACACTGAGGCCGTGAAAGCCGCAAAAGCAGAGCTAGCCGGTGACCGACCGTGAAGTCGCTGTCGGAACGGGATTCGGCTAGTGGGCGCTGATGGCGGGCCTTACGAACCAGCGTTGGGTCACGCCGCAAGCCATTTCGCCGTCAGCAGATGCAGCGGCAGGGCCAAGCCTGCTGAACGGCAGGGCCGCCGAACGGCATCATGCCGTTTTCTCCCGGAGACGCCGTCCAGCCCCATCCGGCCAGCCTCCGGCTGCCGTTTCGGGCCTGCGGGGATATGTAAAGTACTTATTTTTACCGATGCTAAAGGACTTACAAGAACAGAGTCCTGCGAAAGGCCCTGACGACGCCCGTCGCCCTAGCCGAGACCCATACGCTGTCCGGCCCGTTCATGGCCGCGATGATGCACGCCGCGCTGATGATCCGCCGGAAGCAGGCCGGCTGGAAGGCCGTCGTCCGCAAGGCCCTCGACGAGGAGTTCCCTTCGGACGCGGGGATGCGGACGTTCGCGGAGGCCAGTTTCTCGGAGATCGTCGGCCTGCTGCTCAAGGGGCATCGGGGCATCCACGTCCATCGGAGCCTGAGCCGGGGACTCGAACTGTTCGTGGAGGACGGGTAGGGGGGGAAAACACCGTCAGACGCCTTGGGGCTTCTCGCTTGGACTCGTCTTCTATGCGTATCTGACCGGCAGTCAGCCGCCTGCAGACCATCGGTTTCAAGGGCGGGGAAAAAGGCCCTTCCTCATGCGTCGCCGACTATACAACACCTATACAACGTTCTTTTTCTTCATAGGGAAAGCAGCGTCTTACAAACCCGTTGCTCTACCGCTGAGCTAAGGTGGCGCACATCGTACAGTACCATAGACCTGTTAGCTTTCCACCCTAAAGCCGTGGAGCTGGCTCTGGGCAAAGATCATCCAGTGCTTTCCACCTCGAACGGCCCATCACGGCGCGGCCTTGATCGCCTGAAAAGCCTCCGGGTTGCGTGGCGGCGCCTCGAAGCAGTCCGTCATCGGCGTGGCCCCGAAGTCGTACCGGCTGAGCGGATCGAGGCCGAGGATCATCTCGATTGTGCGCAGGATGCTGGGGAACGAATAGTGGTGGTGGTCCACATAGGCACGCCGGGCGTACGGACTGATGACCAGGCACGGGACGCGGTGGCTGGAAACGTGGTCAACGTAGCTCCCCGGATCGTCCTGCACGATGAAGATCGCTGTCTCCTTCCAGTGGGGGCTCTGGCTGACGGCAGCGACCACAATCCCCGTGGCCTCGTCGTTGTCGCGGACCAGCGGCGCGTTCACCGCCCGCCCGCCCTCTTCGGGATGATCGCGCCCCAGCGTGAGGTAGGTGAAGCGGGCCGAGACGCCCTTTGCGAGATCATCGGCAAACCGCTGCGCCAGCGCGGCGTCAGTCTTGAAGGCCGGCCGGTACGGCGCTTTCCCGCTCTCGTCCTTAACCCACCCCCTGACCTGCACGGCGTCCTTGAGGTGCTCGAACAGCAGCGAGCCGCCGTAGATGCGATAGCTGACGCCGCGGCGTTCGCACTCGTCGAAGATGGAACCGCGGACGGGCCAGTAGGTCGGGTCGTTCACATCGTACCGCGGGCGAGCCAGCCGCCAGAAGCGCTCCAGCACGTCGGCGAAATTGGCGCCTTCGACCCAGGAGTGCCCCTCGACGCTCATCTCGGCCTCGGAGTAGAAATTGTCGCAGAGGGCGAAGCGGTCCGCCAGCGCGTGCTGATTGGGCGTGTCGGCGCGGCCGAAGAAACACAACGCCGGGTCGCCATCGCCGCGCCCGAGGTCGCCGAAGTAGTCGTCGTAGGTATGGTTCTCCTTGAGAATGAAGACGACGCGCTTGATCCCTTCCGGCATAGCGGGCGGCACGGCCGTGCGGTCCAAGCCGAGGTTCTCGATTGTCGCCGTGGTGGCCGCTGCGTCAGGAAGATCCGCCGCGGCGATGACCGAGACCATCCCCTGCTTGCCGTAACGGGCGTGCCAAAGCTCCGGGTGGCGTTCTGGAATCAGGTTGGAGGGCGACTTCATGTTGGCGACATAGACGGTGCGGCCGTCCGGCGCGAGCGCGATGTCCACCGGATACCAGCCCACCGGCGTCAAGCCGACGACACGGCCTTCGCGCAGGGAGACCGTCGCCAGCGCGTCGTCGCCCGCAAGGCAGACGAAGAGCCGCTCGCCGTCCGGATGCAGCGCCGCCGCGGTGGGCGAAGACCCCGGCGGCAGACCGGGACGCGGCGCCACGGCGATGCGCCGGCGCACCTCTCCCGTGTCCAGGTCCACCTCCGCAATCTCGTCCTGACCGTTGACCACGACGAGCAGGGCTCGGGCGCCGGGCAGTTCGACCAGGCCTTCGGGGTGGTGGCCTACGTTCAGCGTGCGGATGGCGCGACGCGTGCGCAGGTCAACGACCGAGACGGAGCCGGCGGTCCAGTTGCTCACGAAGGCGTGTTCGCCGTCAGCCGAAAGAAGCACGCGTCCTGGCGATGTGCCGACAGTGATCTCGGCGGCAATGCTCCCGGCTGCCGCGTCCAGCTCGAAAAGTTTGTTGGCGAGATTGGCGGCGGCGTACACGCGCGAGCCGTCGGCCGTCGCGGCCAGACTGACTGGGAACGACCCCTTCGGCAACGCGATCTCGCGCTCGATGTCCAGCTTCGGTGTCTGGACCAGGATCACTCTGTCGCCCACCGGATCGGCGAGGAACAGCCGCCGCGCGCCGGCGGCGTAGGCCATGCCCATTCCGACCGAAAGGCGGCCCTCGAAGCGGACCGTCTTGGTGACGGTCCGGCGGTCAAGGTCAATGCTGGCCAGCAGCGTGGCGTCCGTCACCCATGGGTCTTTGAAGCGATTGGCGGCCACCAGCAGGAATCCGCTCTTGCCGTCCGGGCTGACGGCGAGGGAGAAAGGCTGGCCGGGCAGTTCGATCTGGTCGCCCCAAGGGCGGAGCAACCGCCCGTTGGAGAGCACCCAGCCGCCGGCAATGGGGCCAACCTTGCGGGAACCCGCCGGGACCTCAGCCGGCCGGTCGCCGGCCGCGACGGCCGGGTGCCACGGCATCATTGCCGTGGCCACGAGCGAGGTCAGCGCCAGCCACCGGACGAGCGTTGCTCGCGCCGTTCTCGCCCCTCGCCCCTCGCCCCCCGCCCCTCGCCGTCTCACAGGAGCATCATACCGCCCTGCTGGCTTCCACAACAGGCGAATCTCTTCACCCGCCGCCCGCGTTCCGAGCCGCGCGCACGTCGCTCCGGCGTGCGCCAGACCAGGAGACGACGCCTTCTTTCTCGGTGACCACAACGACAGCGTCAAACCACTTGTCAGGATAAGCGTGCGGAACGGGGTTTGCTACACACTGCCCCAAGGAACGGCTGCATCCCTGAAGCGACGCAGTTCAGGCTCAATTGTGACACAATTGGGCACTGGAGCGCCAAGGAGTGCCGAAAATGGGGAGCGGCAACACTGGGATCCTGAAAGGCGCGCGCGGATTAGCCGTGCAGCAACAGCCTGTCCCCGCCAAAGGGGCTGTCCTGCTGAGCGTCGAGGGTGAGCTTGATCATCACACCTTTGAGATACTGAACGAGGCCATTCGCGACGTTGTGGATGGTGGCTGTTTCAGGCTGATCCTGGATCTAAGCCAGGTCAGGTATGTGTCCTCAAGTGCTATGGGCGTGCTCGTCGGAACCCTCGCGGAAGTCCGCGCCGGCCAGGGCGGTCTTGTATTGCTGCGCCCCCACCCGGCTGTTCAGGAAATGCTCGACACTCTGGGTCTCGCAGGCGAGATCCCCGTGGCAGGCGATCTGGAAGCAGCCCTCTGTGTCTTCCCTGACAGCACCGAGGCGTGCCCAAGTCCCTGATGCCTCTGCTCTGCCGTGCTCTGGCGGACAGTTCCGGACAGCTTCAGTCGCCACGGTTCGATGGGCAGCTCCACCTGCGCGGCGGCGCACGGCAATGATGCCGTGGGCGCAGGACCACGCTCCGGACCCTCTGGCGGCCCGCAGGGTCGCCCCGCGAGCGGCTTGCCTGAAAGCACCGGTGACGCTACAGCGGCGCGGCGAAAATCCGCGGGCGGGGAGAGCGGCGAGCTACAGTCCCGTCCGCTCATCGCCCGGCCGCCCATGCTATGCGTACCGCCGGCCGTAGCGCTGTCGGTGTTCCGAGCCGCAAAATCCCGCGAGGAGACCATGCTGTCCGGGGCAGTCTCTGGACCTGCTCAGCGCACGCACGCTGGTCACTTCCGCGTGTAGACGTATTCCCCGGATGGACTCCGGTGTTTGAGGGCCGTGACCCGGCTGCCCTCAAGCACAAACTCGTAGGTCTGATCGGAGAACTCCGGGGTGCTGAACGTGAGACCCTTGTAGGGGAGCAGCCTCTGATCAGGATTGCCGGGGAACGTAAGGTAGAGCGCGCGATCCGCCTTCAGGACCACCTGGAGCTTGAATCCCGTCCTGGTCTCATAGGTGCCGGCAAGTTGCCGGAGTAGCCTGGGATTGGGGGCCTTGGGCCTGCGTGTGAAGACGACCTCGGCCTGGTCCAGCGACATGACCGCCTCGGCGACATCGCCCTGCGGGTTCGTGCGGAAGCCTACCGACCACTTGCCGTAGTGCTCATCGTCGGGCGTGTCAAAGCGGTCATAGTGGAAGTGGCTCATTGGGAACTGGAGCTTGTGGAAGCCGAACTGGAGCTGTCCGTCCTTGAGCCCGATCTTCAGGACGCCGTAGGCCGGGTGCTCATAATCGCCGGCGTAGTCGGCGAGAGGATGGGAAGGCGTGGTGTTGGGAATGCGCTCCGCGCCCGCCTTGGCCCGGGCCTCTGTGCCCTCCCGCTTGGCCTTCAGGATGACGTCAAGCCAGCGTTCGCTCCACGGAGTCTGGTTCATCCCCAGCAGACGCTCGTACACGTTATAGCTGACAACGTCGCGCAGAGGAGAGCAATGGTTGCCGATCACAAACACTATCACCCCGATCCGCTCCTGAGGCATGAAGGAGACCTGGGAGTGGAAACCATCCAGGGCGCCGCCGTGATAGGTCAACAGGCGCCCCCGATACACAGAAGTCGCCCTTCCCATGCCGGCAATCTCGTTCACCATCTCCCAAAAGCCCTTCGTCTCGCCCAGCATGTTCGGAAGCGCCAGGGCCGGCTCCAGCGTGGCCTTGAGCACATTCGAAGGCAGGACCTGCTCGCCGGCGTACTTGCCGTCGTTCATGAGAGCGATGAGCCAACGGCACATATCCCGGATGTTCGAGATGATCGAGCCGGCGGGCGCCATGCCCGCCAGCGTCTCATAATAGGGGAGCTTATATATCTCCATGGTGTCCCGCTTCTCGGTAAAGGGAGCAGCGTGGTCGCGGCTCTTCAACATGTCCTCGACGGTATAGACCGTGTTCTTCATTCCCAAGGGGCGCAGGATCCGCTCACGGACGAATTTCTCCCAGGACATTCCCGACCGCAGTCCGATGATGTGTCCGACGGCAGCGTACATCATGTTGTTGTAAAGGAATTTCTCCCGCGGCGTCTCCCTGGGCTCAAGATACTGCAGCCTGTCGAAGAGTTCCTTGCGGGTGAAGTCGGACCTGTACCAGATCATGTCGTGACGCGTGATGCCCGTGCGGTGGGCCAGCATGTCGCGGAGAGTGACCGTGTTGTTCAGAGCGTCGTTGTGGAACCTGACGGCGGGAACCGCGTCACGGACGGGCTTGTCCCACGTCAGTCTACCGGCGTTTACCAGCAGCCCTGCGGCCACCGTCGTGAAGAGCTTGGTGTTCGACGCGATGGGGAATAGCGTCGAGGCCGTGAAGGGCAGTCTCCTCTCGTTATCGCGATAGCCATACCCCTTCGCGAAGACGAGCTTGCGGTCCACCACGATGCCCACACCGACGCCCGGCGCGTTCCAGTCCTTTAGCGCCTTCCGCATGTACGCGTCAAAGCCCTGCAGCTTCCTCGGCATTTTGCCCTCCTGGGCGTCCCGACAAGAATGTCGGGCCTGCTGGCAGACAGGAATGTCTGCCCTGCTGGCTCGCGCCGCTGGGTCGTCGAGTCGCGTGAACGTGCCTTTACCCGCCACCGTCAGGAGAGCGCCGCCGTGCGGACAGCTACTTCTCGCCCTTCGACAGCTTCTCTACCTCGGCATCGGTCAAGACGCGGCTGTAGATGCGGACTTCATCCAGCGAGCCCTGGAGGAACGTTGCATCGCCGCCGGTGTTCTCGCGCCGGCCGAGCGCGTTGAACGAGCTGGTCTTCTCGCCAGTGTCGGACGTCGCGGTACCGGCGACCTTGCCGTCCACGTACACCTTCACCTCGCCCGAATCCATGTTCCGCGTGAACGCCACATGGTGCCACTTGTCATCGGTGATCGGGTTGCTGCTCTTGGCTCCTTCGGCGTCGCCGGCCTGTATGCCGATCTTGCCGCTATCGTCAATCCAGCCCCAGAAGATGTCGTTCCCGCCGCCGGCCTCTTCCACGCCTGTGATCGCCGGCGCCTGCCAGAACGTTTCGTTCCCCGTCGCCTTCGTCTTGATCCAGCACGACAGCGACCCTGTCTTGCCCAGCCACTTCAAGAGGTCCTGCTTGAGGACGATGCAGTCTTTCTGCCCGTCCAGACTGACGGCCTTACCGGACTTGCCCTCCACCCACTTGGGCGCGCCCGTCAACGTACCGTCGTTCTTGCTGGAAGACGCATCGGCCGCGGCAGTGCCGTTGCCTTCGTCAAAGCTCCAGGCCCCCACGCAATCCGGGATCTCTCCGGCTCTCACGCCAGACAGCAGCCCCAGCACAACGACGCTCGCCACCAGCACAATCCGTGTTCTCATCGCTCTTCCTCCTGAACCGCACACCCGTTCCTTTCGTTCCCTGCACCCGCATCCAGGGTACCTCGTTGCCGCAGGTTTGTCGAATGTGCCATCCGCGGCGGCGGGGTAGAACGCGCCCGCCCCGCCTCATGGCCCTGCCTTCCGGTAGCTGACCAACTGCGAATGACCTCTCTCAGCGATGGTCAGTTGGTACCGCCCCATCAGCTCCGCGCCCCTGACGGTAACCGAGGCGCCATCGCACGACAACTCGTAGGTGGCCTTGGGGTCGAGGCCGCGGAGGGCCACCTCGGCGCTGGGATAAGGGCTCTCGGAGCGGCGGAAGGCAAGGATCACGCCCTCGTCGAGGTCGGGCCGATGGTACTGTGACGCGAGCCACTGCGCCTTGTCGCGCGACTGCGGCAGCAGCGGATACCAGGCGCCGATCAGGAGGTGGCGGACTTGCCGGTAGCGCGCCGTGAGCTTTCTGGCGCGCTCGCGATTGAAATCGGGCGCGTCGGCGATCAAGCCCAGGCACAGCGACGAGGCCAGGGCGGAGTGAAAGGAATAGTCGTCCAGTCGGCTAAGGTGGGCAACGACCACGTTGTTCGGCAGGTACTGGCTCAAGCCCCAGAGGCTGGCCTGGTCCACCTCGTTGTCGAACCAGTAGTCGGTCTTCTGATGGATGTGCATGCGCCGTATGGTCTCAAGGTCAATGCGGCGGCCGCCGCTCGCGCACTCCTCCATCAGAGCGTCGGGCCAGGCCGCACGGATGCGGTCCCAATAGGCGTAGAGCCCCGCCACATACTTCATCTCGGTGATCCCCTGGCGGTCAGGCGGCTCGCCGTGGCGCCAGTGCAGGAGCGGGTCCATGTTGAAGTCCTGCCGGTAGACGCGGAAGCCCGGGAGGTCCATGAAGCCCTTGACGATGCTGAAAACATAGTCCTGGACCTCTGGGAGGCCGAAGTTGAGGAGAAAGGTGCCTTGGGGGCCGTCGTCGGCCGCGAGGAGCCATTCGGGGTGGTTTCGGTGGAGCCAGGTGCCGGCAACGACGCGCTCCGGCTCAAACCAGAGGCCGTACACCATTCCATTGGCCTTGGCCGCCGCGGCCACTGGGCCCATGCCATCGGGATAAGCGTCCTTGCGGGGCGTCCAGTTGCCGGCCCCGGCGGGCCATCCGCCCTCGAACCAGCCGGCGTCGGTGAGGAGCGCTTCGAGGCCGAGGGGCGCATATGCCTTGATGAGCGAAATCTGGTTTTCGGCGTTGCACTCATTGAGCCATCCGCCTCCGCGGGTGAAGCAGGTGTTACAGAACAGTGTGGGGAGCGGCCTCTGAAAGTTGCGCGTCGCGACGTAGTGCCTGTACAGGAGCTGGCGGAACTGGGCGTTGGCTTCCAGCGTGTCGCCTTCCCAGGCCAGGACGAGCACGCGCGGCGAGACGACGTGCTCGCCCGGATGGAGCACGAAGCGCGTCCGCTCCAGGCCCGCGCGGATGCGCAATCGCTTGCCGTCGGCCGAACCGACGCGCGCCTGCCACTGTCCCGACCAGCCGACCGCCACGATGAGTGCCCCACGTCCCGTCTCAACCTTGAAGAAGGGAAAGTCACGGTTCGACGAGCGGCCGCCCCCGCCGCCGAGAGTCTCGCCGCGCTTGTCGCTGATGGCGACGCAGCTCGCCTCGAAATCGCTGGGATTCGACGGAGCGCCGTTCATCCTGTGCAGGCGATAGGGAACGCCTCCGCCCAAAGCGGCGTCGAGCGTGAGGTCGAGGGCTTGGACGTCTTCAATGATGGGCGTATCGGCCTTGCCGGTGTTCTCGAAACGGAGTATCCATTCCGCAGCGGGGAAATCGGTATACCGCGTCGTTTGGCACACGACTCGCAGCCCCGCCTTCGCGTCCGCCCACCTGGTCGTCAGGATGGTCCGGCCCTCCGCTTTCTCGGTCTCCTGCTCGCGTTGGCACGTGTCGAGCAGGTCGTCGCTCGGGCTGCCGCCGCAGACGAAGGAGAAGGGACGCCGCGACCCGCCCGCCGCGCCCGCCGAGGC
>JAPLOD010000235.1 GCA_026692735.1 Planctomycetota bacterium
TCGGCGGGATATGAGTTGTGGGTAAAGACAAGCCCAGCGGGGCGGGTGCCGAAGGCACAAGAAGCACCTTCACAGACGTCCGACACCACACTAAGCGCCCTCTCCCTCATGGCGACCGGGCGTGCCCTCCCCGCGCTGCGGTCAGGTGTTCTCATCGCCGGACACCAGCGCCGCCTGCCATGGCCCGATACGCTCGATCCTGTATACGGCGTACGGCCCATCCTGGTCCTTGCGTGCCAGGCGCTCCTTGTGCCCGTCGGCATGCAACAGGTGCAACGATTCCCCGCCACCGCACACGCAGACCTGCACGTCCTCGGCCGCGTCTATTGAAGCATTGAGGATCAGCAGCGCCGGATTTCCGCCGCTGTCGCGCCGGCGCGCATGCTTTGTCCCCGCGGATTTGTTGCCCGTCCCGTGAATCCCGTTCATCGGCTTCCCCTCCCCGCTCACGATACCGCGCGTTCCGGCGGCGAACGAGAGCCCGCGTCGTCTCGCTCAGCGCAACCGTGGCCGACGGCAGCATAGCCCGTTTCTCCGGCCTGAGTTGAGTTCTACAGTCCTTCTGGTACGGTTGCCAGCGCCTGCGCGGAGGGTAGGGCTCCCCCGGAGAAGAACCTGAGCACCGCCGCAGGTGGCCGGACAAAGTGGCCGAACGGCGAAATCCTGTACAGCGCCGGAAAGCCTACGGGCGATGACGCCACCGGCGCATCAAAACCTTTGACATACGAGGGCGTCCACTTCAATCGGAGGCTTCAGATGCGCAGGGCACTGCTCGTTCTCGCGACGTTGGGAGTGGCTGGTCTGGGATTCTGCGGCGAAGAGGCGGCCACGACCGCGCCGAAGATCGAGCCCGGCCAGCGCTGGGTGTTCACCTTCGCCAATTTCGCGCGCGAGGAATCCGTGCAGAAGACCATCGAGTTGATGAAACGCGCCAAGAAAGCGGGCTACACCGGCATTCTCGTCGCAGACGTGAAGTTCGAGAAGTTCCAACTGCAGCCGCCGGAGGTCTGCGAGCGGCTGAGGAAGTTCCGCGCAGCGTGCACCGAAGAGAAGATGAAGTTCATCGCCGGCGTCACGCCGTTTGGCTACGCGGATTGTTTCCTGACCAACGACCCCAGCCTGTGCGAAGGTATGCCGGTCCGCAACGCGATCTTCACGGTCAAAGACGGCAAGCTCGTCCCCGTTGACGATACTGTCAAGCTGCAGAACCCGTCGTTCGAGGAGTTCAAGAATGACAACCCGGTCGGCTGGACGGCGGATGCTCCGGGAACAGTCTCGTTTGCCGACGACCAGGTGAAGTACGACGGCAAGTTCTCGGTGCGGCAACAGGACCCCGGACCCGCCAAGCGCCCCACCGCCCGTGTCTGCCAGCGCATCAAGGTCAAGCCCTGGCAGTGCTATCACGTCTCGGTGATGGTGAAGACCGAGGAGTGGACGAGCAAGGACATGCGCGTCATGGCTTTTGCCGGCAACCCGGAAACAGGCGGGGGCGTGCTGAACTGGCAGCCGCCGGACATCAAGAAAACCATGGACTGGACGCGCGTTCACGCCAGCTTCTGCAGCCGCGATAACACCGAGGTGCTGCTGTACATGGGGACCTGGGCCCCAAAGTCCGGCAAGATCTGGTGGGACGACGTCAAGATCGAACCGGCCGGTTTCGTGAACATCATCCGCCGCGACAGCCTGCCGCTGACGATTACCAGCGAAGACGGGCAGACCGCTTACGAAGAAGGCAAGGACTTTAGTCCCGTGAAAGACTCGAAGATGCTGAACGACCCCAACCCGGGCTACTACACCATCTGGCATGAGCCGCCGGCGGTCACGCTCCCCGGAGGCAGCCGGCTGAAAGAAGGCCAGAAGGTGCTCGCCAGCTATCACTTCGCGACGCCCGCGGGCAAGCCGAACAACTTCAACATGTGTATGGCCGAGCCGAAGATCTATGACATTGTCGAGAAGCAGATCAAGTGGATGAAGGAGAACGGCAATCCCGACATTTACCTGATGGCGCACGACGAGATCCGCGTCGGCGGCTGGGACGATTCCTGCGTCAAGAGCGGGAAGACGCAGGGACAATTACTGGCCGACAACATCCGCAAATGCGCGGAGATCATCAAGAAGACCGACCCCGGCAAACCCATTGTCACCTGGAACGACATGTTCGACCCGTACCACAATGCCAAGAAAGACGCCAAGGACTTCTACCTCGTCAAAGGCGTCGGGCCGTGGGCCGGAAGCTGGGAAGGCCTGACCTCGGACATCGCCATCGCGACGTGGCTCTACAACAGCCACGACTCGCTCAAGTTCTTCTCCGACCGCGGCAACCAGCAAATCCTGGCCGGCTACTATGACTCAGACCCCGCGAGAATCGTGGATTGGCTCAACACGTCCAAGCAGGTCAAGAACGTCATCGGCGTGATGTACACGACCTGGGTGGGGGATTACTCGAAGTTGGAAGCCTTCATCGAGCACGTGAATAAGTGGGAGGCGGAGAACGCGAGATAGGGCTTGGTTTCCGGTTCCTGGTTTCCAGACACAGGCAGACGCCCGCGTATGTCGCTCCTGGCAAACGCGCCCTCGAAGCCACCGTCGCGCCGGAGGTTCCGTCCGAGCGGCATCTGGATCGCGCCCCACTCGGTCGGCTGCAATGTCGCTTCCGTGGTCAGGTCGGCCGTCATCTGTGTCTTGCGGTTATAGTAATATACGCGCTTGATGCGATCGCGGCCCGTGGCGTCCGAATAGATGACTCCGACATCGCCGCGCAGCCCATAGCCCGCGCGGACTCGGTCGCGTTTGGAGCAGATGCCGGACCACGGCCGTTATTCGGGACATTTTCCTGTTGACTTCCTGAAATGATGTGTATTAGTATAACTAGTACAGTTCATACGGAGTCCCGGACATGCTCATCCACTTGGACCCCACGAACCGCGTCCCGGTATACCAGCAACTGATCAACCAGGTGAAACGGCACATTGCCACCGGCACTCTCAAGCCCGGTGACCGCCTGCCGGCGGTCCGCGAGCTGGCCCTGCTGGTGCTGGTCAATCCCAACACCATCCAGAAGGCCTATACCGATCTGGCCGACGCCGGCTTGATCCACAGCCGCAAAGGCCAGGGCGTGTTTGTCTCCGAACTGCGCTCAACCTTGAGCAAGGACGAACGCACGCGCCGCTCCGTCGAGGCCACCGACCAGTACATCACCGATCTGCTGATGCTCGGCCTCGGTCTGGATGAGGTGCAGGGACTGGTGGCCGCGCGCGCGCGGCGTTTTGAGCGGGAGGAAAAGCGATGAAGTCGCCTGTTGTCGAGGTGAAGGGGCTGACGCGCTACTTCGGCTCCAAGGCTGCGGTCACCGATGTCTCATTTGGCGTGGGAGAGGGTGAGGTGTTTGCGCTTCTGGGCCCCAATGGCGCGGGCAAGACCACGATCATGCGCATGCTTCTGGGCCTGCTCGAACCCACTCGCGGCCAAGCCGCGCTCTTCGGCTGCCCCAGCCAAGCGCTGACGCCGGCGATCCGCGCCCGGATTGGCTATCTCGCCGAAGGGCATTGCCTGTACGGCTGGATGCGCATCAAGCACTTGGCCGCATTCACCGCCGGGACGCATCCGCGCTGGAACGGGCGGCAGTTCGGCGACTTCATGGACTACTTCCACCTTTCACCGAAGGAGCGCATCGGTTCGTTGAGCAACGGGCAGCGCGCGCAGGTCTCGCTGTCGCTTGCGCTGGCCTGCGATCCGGAACTGCTGGTGATGGACGATCCCACGCTCGGCCTGGACACGGGCACGCGGCACGAGTTTCTGCGCGGCATCATTGACCTGGTCAGCCGCGAAGGCCGCACGGTGATCTTCAGCTCGCACATCCTTCCGGATGTCGAACGCATTGCCTCGCGCGTCGCCATCCTGATCGGCAGCGTCTTGCGCGCCGACGTGCCGCTGGAGGACTTCAAGACCGGCATGGCGCGGTATCACCTGGCGTTCGCCGGCGAAGTGCCTTCGCTGCAGGGCATCCCACGCCTCGTCAACCGCACGATCATGGAGCACGAAGCGCTGGTCACGCTCGTGCGCCCCGGCCCGGACACGGAAGAAGCTCTCAAGCGCACCGGCGCCTCAGCGTGCGAGCGGGTGGATCTGTCGCTGGAGGATGCCTTCGTGGATTACACCTCGGGCGGTGAGCGGCGCCTGACGTTTGGAGCAAACGTTGGCTAAGAAGGGGGGCAGCCATGTTGTGGACATTGATAAAGAAGGAACTGCACGAGTTCTCGCCCGTGGCCGCCATAGGCCTCGTGTTGTCGTTCCTTTCCCCGCTGCTTATTGTGCAGTCAGCGCATTACTACGGCGAGAAAGCTGGTTCGCTCCTGGCGATGAACAGTTACCGCGACTGCCACCTCGTCTTTTGCTGCGGTGTGGGAGTTCTCCTGGGCTTCATGATGTCCTGGAAAGAGTCTCTCAAGAAGACTTGGCACTTCCTTATCCACAGACCCGCCTCCAAGAGCCAGATCCTGGAGGCGAAACTGCTGGGCGGCCTGATTCTGTACCTCGGCGCGGTCGGCTTGCCATTCCTTTTCCTGACTGTGCGGAGTACCGTGCTTGGCGCGCATTCATCGCTATGGGCGACGGAGTATGTGTATCCGGGCTTGGCGGCCCTGGCGAAGGGTCTTCTGCTGTACTTGGCCGCTTTCCTCTGCGGACTGCGCGACGCGCGGTGGTACGGTACGCGCTTCGTGCCCCTGGTCGCGGCCGTTGAGCTGATCCTTCTTGCGGAGAAGACCCAGGATTGGGCGCTGATCTCGGCAATTCATCTGTCCAGTTGTGTACTTCTGCTTGGGGCTATCTGGGCGGCATTCGTTTCAGCAAGGTTTCTCTGGCCCGCGTTGTTTCTGGTGCTTTGCGTCGGCATCACCGCGGCAGTTGTGCGGGCCGACTACTTTGCTTTCGAGACGATCGCCATTCGGTGGGTGCAAACCCGCGATGAGACCTATCCCTGCTTCGCCACAACGGGCGAACCGCGACTGTTGGTGGCCCATCCCACCACCGGCCGGACTTCGTATGGGACCGTAGATGGCTGCCCGGTCGGCGACGGTTCCGGTGCTCACGCGAGCGTGCTCCCGATGGCGCGCGGCTACCCCGTGTCACGCCGTGCTGCCGAGGATTTCGGGTTTAGCTACCGGCCGTATTCGGTGAAACTCTGGGACCGTCCAGGGGACAGCCGGTACTTCTTTCTCCAGCCCAAGGAAGGCCTGCTGGTGGGCTACGACCGCCGTACGCAGCAGCCCGTTGTGTATATAGGTCGGAGTGGATTTTCGGCAGGCAAAAGCGCAGTCCAGCCCTTCTCGGACCGTGGCGCCATCCTCGAAGAGGACTATCGCGAACACCAGTTTACATGCATCAAAGTTGAGGACGGTGTCTTCCTGGTGGATTTCGATAGGCAACGCGTGACCAGGATCTTCGACAAGTATGTGTGGAGGATTTCCTGGGACTTCGATGTTCTTAAGACATACGATCGGCAGAATCTGGCGCATAATGGGCCGTGGCATTTCTTCCTGTTCGGCCGAGATTTCGTGACGGTGTGTGATGAGCGTGGCGAGAACGCCAGGCGCTTCATGCTGCCGAAGGAGGTCACAGTCGAGCCACTGGAATGCTATAGGATGGGGCAGATTGACGAGAACACGCTGGGCCTCGTCGTGTTTCGAGATTTTTATCACTCGTTCTTCCCCGAGACTGATATGTATAAGATTGACAGCCAGGGCACCATCCTATGGGCGAAGCATATCGCCACGCCCCGAGACCTGCTCTTGGCGAACTTCCCGGTATGGACAGTCGGGATCAGCCCTTTTGTGCGTCTCCTGACTTCAGAGTGCGAGTGGTATCATCTGGGAACACGCGAATCCGATCCTTTCGTATGGTGGCCGTTGTTCGGGACAAGCGGCGTTTTCATTGTCAAACTTCTCTGGGCGGCGCTGACGTTCTATCTGCTCCGCAAATGGGCATACTCCTGGGTGGCCAAGTCAGGCTGGAGCTTCTTTGCGTTCCTCGGCGGCCTTCCCGTCCTGCTGACCGTCTGGGCCTTGCTGCTGAACGAGAAGCGCGTGCGCTGCCCGGCCTGTGGTGGGAAGCGGCCGCCCTCGCGGCCCGAGTGCCCCTGCTGTGCCGCGCCGTGGCCGGCGCCTGAGCGGCGCGAGACGGATATGTTCGCCGCAGACAGTCTTGCCGGCAGCCACCCTTGATTGGGACTCTTCGCCACAGTGGAGATAAGGCTTTCGGCGTCGTCGGAGTCAACGCCGCCACTCGAAGGCCGACGATGCCGGCGCCCCGGCCAACGGAATATTTCCCGCCACGGTGCGTAAGCCGGCAGTCCTCCATCATAACGGTCCTTTCGGTCATCGTGAACACGCGTCACTTTGCGGCCACTATGCGGGCGCGTGGATATGCCAAGCGCAGCGCGAGTGCAGGCGCACGCCAAGAATGGCGTGGCACCACAACGAAGGGCCACGCGGCAATTCGATCCGCCTGCACCTGCCACCCGCCGAGCCCAGCAACGCCTGGTCCGTGCCCGGCCGCGGCGCCTCGCCAGCCCAGGCGCTGTGGCCGCCACGCAGCGAGACGGTCCATGCCAGGGCTGCTGCCGCCAGGAGCCCAAGTGCGGCTCTCACTGCGAGACCTCCCGTCAGTTCAGCGGTGGACTCAAGGTAACGCCAGCCGGATGTCGAAGGGTTCGTACTTGACGAAGTCCAGCGCTTGGACTTCCGTAACAGCCAGCCAGCGGGCAGTGGTCAGCTTCCAGCGGACGAAACGCGCCTTGACCGGTTGCGGTGCGACCAGCTCAAAATTCCAGCCCCGCGCGGTCTCGTCATCCTGTACCATAAAGTTGATTGGGACATCCTTCTTGTAGATGTTGGTGTTGAAGAAGCCCTGGCTCTTGAACTCTGCGCCGTCTGCGCTGGTCAGCAGTTCGATCTTATCCTGCACTTCGCCTCTAAAGGCATCCCACCAGGGCCAGCCAGCGGTGATGAAGATGCGGAAGGCGCCCATGGTCTCGGGTTGGCCCAGGTCCACGGTGATCTCCGGCGTCTTGCCGGCATCCCATTCCAGGCCGAACCCGGGCGAGGCGCCTCCGGCGCCGGGCGGGCCTGCGACACCGTCGGTCAGGATCTTGTCGCGGTTCGCTTTGGGCGGCACCGAGACCGTGTACGGCTTGCCGACAGTCAGTATCTTTCCTTCGGTGCGCCAGGTGTGAAGGAACTTTTCGCCGCCGGCATCCCTGCCATCCGAGTAGCCGTACTTCACGTCGGCCACAGCGCCCTTGAGGTTCACGCGCAGAGATTCCATCACCGGATGATCCGCGCCGCCAACATTGACCGTGTACGTGCACGGCACCTTTTCCACAAGCTGGGTGTGGCTGCGCCGCACAGTCTTGCGGTCGGCCTGCACTTCATTCCAGGCGCAGGTGACCTCGACTGGCACAAAAGCGGTATCCGCAGGCTTGTAGTTGGCTTCCATATGCACCGCGTAGATGCTTGACCCGCCGCTCATCCAGTACTTGGCCAGCACGCAGCGATGTCCGGCGGGGATCTCGACACTCTCGCTGTGGAGCGTGTCCCACGGCTGCTCGGCACTTTTCAGCGACCAGGATTCTTTCCACGTCTTCCCCTCATCGAGCGAGTACAGCATGTCAATGTGGCAGCCCTGGTAGCGGTTCGAAAAGCGCCCGCCGTACGTCAGGCGCGTGATGTCGCCGGGCGCTTCGATTTTGTAGACGAGCCAGGCCGGCTCCTTGCCGTTCTTCGGATGCAGATTGCCGTACCAGATCCATTCCTTGTCAAAGCCGCACAAGATATTGTTCTCCTCGAGAAGCAGTTCCCTATACCTGTCAGGCCGCGGATCGGGCCAGCAAACGATGGACTCGGTCTGGTCGCCAAGCCCGACGTAGATCGTGTTCTTGCCGAGGTTCAGCCTCGGATTGGCCTTGGCGTTGATCTCCGTAGTCGTCTCGATCTCCAGGTTCTTGAGCACCGCGTTGTCCGCGGATCCCTTTCCCAGAAGCTCGATCTTCACGAGAATCCGATAGGCGCCGCTGACGTCCTGGAGCAGATCAATCTTCGCCGGGACCTCGCCCGTCGCCTGTGCCGCCCAGACTTCTTTCCATTTCAGCCCATTTGTGGTGCTGATGGAAATCTTCGCGGCGTCATCAACAGTCTTGCGCAGGAACACGGCGCTGATGGTCTGGCTGGTCGTCACGTTTGCGGACTGGACGGAGAAGACGATCTCCGCGGCGTCACCGGCCTTGGCGCCCTGCAACCCCACGGGGGCGGCCACCGCGATGTTCTTGTGACTATAGGCGTTCTTCGGATAGTCGGAAGTCAGGGGCGGCTTGAAGGTCCACCGGCCGTTTCCACGGATGCCGAACTTGTTTACGCTCTCGGGGTCGAACGGCGGCTTTTCGGGGTGTTCGCCCACGTTCGGAATGTAGTATCGCGGGTCGGCTCCCAGCGACCGGTACACGCGCGTGTAGGTCTCGCCCTCCCTGAGGTTCAAGATATACCGGTGCCCGTCATCCCAACCACAGAAGTAGTACCGGTACTGGTGCCCGGTGAACGCGCCCTGCTGCGAAGCCAGCGACCGCTGCGTATCCGACCCGGTGAGAAAACCGTTGGGGCTCGTGGCCGTCAGACAATGGTAGCGCGCAATATGACCGCGCTCCTTCCGGCCGCCCGACGCTTCGCACGCGCCTTCCTTCGCGACGTCCAGAGCGCACGCGACGGTGGTCCCGTCGCAGTGCGTGTAGATCGCAGAGAAGGCGTTGTCATAGACGTGCCACTTGTCATCGTAGAAGCATTCGGCGACCGTATGGCAGGAGATGTCAATGAACTTCACCGGCAGGCCCATGTGGTGCCAGATGGCGCAGTTGATCCCCGATACGGTGCTGCACATGGCGAAGCCATAGTCGTTGAACTGGCGAATGGGATCCGCGCACTCCATCCCATGGATCATCATCGGCGCCGTCTGCCTGCGGCCAAGATGCGTCCAGTAGAACATGGCCCAGACCTTCTCGCGCGGCGTCGGCCAGTTGGACGTGACGCTGCGGACCAGGCTGGGCATATCGGTGTAATCGGGAGAGGCGTCGGTCACGACCTTGAGGTTGCACACCTCCGCGCACGCCAGGCCGCAGCACAGGCACACCGCGGCGGGAAGGACCAGTGGGCTCTTCATGCGTAACCCCCGAAAAGGCTGTCGCGTGTTCAAAACAAGCATACCACGGGAGAACGGCCTTGACAATACTATATAGTATATAATCATTCCTCTGTAGCAGGAGCCAGCACCGATGAAGACTGCCGTCCCAGCGGAATTGCGCAAGCTGCGCGTGGACCTGCGCAGCGGACCCGCGCCGCGCTACGCGCTCTTAAGCGCCGCGCTGCTCTCGGCCATCGAGCGGGGGGTATGGCGGACGGGCGACCGTCTGCCCACCGAAGAGGTGTTGGCCGCGTCGTTGCCGCTGAGCCTGGGGACGATCCAGCGCGCGCTGCGCATCCTCGTGGCGCAGGGCATCCTGGTCCGCCGGCACCGCAGCGGTACGTTCGTGGCCGCGCGGCGGCTTGCGATGGAACAACCCTGGCACTGCCGCTTTCTGAACGACGACGACACGGAAGTCCTGCCGGTGTACCCGAAGATCGTGCGGCGCGATCTGACGCGGCAGCGCGGAGCCTGGTCGCGCCACCTAGGGAACACGCCCGCGGGAGTAGTCCGCATTGACCGCGTCATTGACATCAACGCCGAGTTCCGCGTCTACAGCAAGTTCTTCGTGGACGCGGCGCGTTTCGGCAGCCTGCTCAAACGGCCGCTGGCGCAACTGGGCAACGCGAACTTCAAGCAGATTCTGGCGCGCGATTACCATTTGCAGACGCTTGAGCTGGCGCACACGATGTCGGTGCTGGTGCTGCCGCGCGACGCCGCTGCGGCGCTGGAGCTTGCGCCCAACACCATCGGGGCGGTGGTCGAAGCCAGCGCGACCGGGGCGCGCGGCGTGCCGATCTATTTTCAACAGATCTTCATTCCGCCGAATGGGCGCAAGCTGGTGGTGTCCGATGTGATGACGGAGCAGCCGCAGCGTGGCGCGCAGGCAGGTCCGGCAACAGGGGCGGCGAGACAGGGAGAGTGACGATGTCGCAGGCAGATCTGAAGCCGATCGTTGACCCGCGGGGACGGCAGGAACGGCCGCTGCTCAGGTTGGCCAGACGGCCGACCTTGCAGGCGCTCAAGAGGGGCAAGGTCCTCTTCTACAACAACACCAAACTCGATTTCTGCAACTACGGCGAGATCTTCACGGCGATCAAACGGCACTTCGCCGCCGCGGGCATCGCGAAGTTCTGCGACTACAAAGAGACGGTCCGTGGGAAACGCACCACGGACCTGGAGAACTACGCCAGAATGCTCGCGCGCGAGAAGCCCGTGGCGGCGGTCGTGGCGCTGGGGGACATGGGCACGACGCCCGCCACGACGATCGTCACCATCGCGCTCGAGAAACTCGGCATCCCCAGCGTCCTCATCACTGCCAGTCCCGGCGCCGAACTGGCGGAAGCCGTGGCGTTCTACCGTGCCGGGCAGTTATGCCTGGTCCCGGTGGACATCTACCAGGGCAGCACGAAGGCCGACGTGAGCGCCCAGGTGGACAAGCAGATCGAGGCGATCTTCGAGTCGCTGACGCTGCCGCCAGCCCGGATCGGCAAGCGGGCCGGCATCAAGTTCGCGCTGGACAA
>JAPLOD010000236.1 GCA_026692735.1 Planctomycetota bacterium
GGCCGATGGAATAAGCATACGGGCTGTTGGCCTCCGGCAGACATGGTTTGGCGACCACATCTGTCAGCGGCACAACAGCCCGTGTTGCTTTAGCGAAAATCGCCGCCTGACCGCTACAAAAAGGGCAGAAGTCGAGCTAAGGGCCTGTAAGGAAATAAGATAAAGTATTGGGCCTCATCGGGCCGAAACTGAAAGCATGCCCGATGCAGGAGTCATTCGCCGGAAATACGTCGCCCTGCGGGGGGTGATGGACGAGCGGTCTCGCCGCATCTGGGCGGCAACAGAAGCACAGGCGACTGGCCGTGGCGGATTCAATGCGGTACTGCGGGCGACGGGGATGTCGTCCAAGACGCTGGCGCGGGGTCTCCGGGAGTTGACGGCAGGCTGGCGCATGGCGCAAGGGCGCTTGCGGCGGCCCGGTGGTGGCCGAAAGCCGGCGAAGCTTCTGTTCCCTGAGTTGGGCCAAGCGTTGGAGAACTTGGTCGATCCGGTGACCCGTGGCGATCCTGACTCGCCATTGCGCTGGACGTGCAAGAGCACGCGACGGCTGGCGGTCGAACTGGCCGAGCGCGGGTTAGACGTGAGCCACACACTGGTGGCGCAGATGTTGCGTGAGGCAGGGTACAGCCTGCAGGCCAACCACAAGACGCGGGAGGGGGCAAGCCATCCGGATCGCAACGCCCAGTTCGAGCACATCAATGCGACAGTCCAACGGCACATTCGGCGCGGTCAGCCGGCCATCTCAGTGGATACCAAGAAGAAGGAATTGGTGGGAGATTTCAAGAACGCGGGGCGAGAATGGCAACCCCAAGGCAGGCCGCAGGAGGTGCTTGTCCATGACTTCCTGGACAAGCAGAAAGGCAAGGCCATTCCTTATGGCGCGTACGACATGGGACGCAACGTAGGATGGGTCAGCATCGGCGTTACCCATGACACTGCCTCGTTCGCGGTGTCCACGATCCGCCGTTGGTGGCGGGAGATGGGTCGCCGGACTTACTCCAAGGCCCGTTCGCTGCTGATTACGGCCGACAGCAGCGGCAGCAACGGCAACCGGGTGCGTCTTTGGAAGTGGGAACTGCAGCGGTTGGCCGACGAAACAGGTCTGGCGATTCATGTGTGCCACTTGCCGCCGGGAACAAGCAAGTGGAACAAGATTGAGCACCGGCTCTTTTCGTTCATCACGCAGAACTGGCGAGGTCAGCCGCTCCTGTCCCTCGCGACGATCGTCAATCTGATCGCCTCGACGAAGACACGGGCCGGGCTGCGGGTGCGATGTATGCTGGACCAGGGCCACTACCCCAAGAAGATTGTCGTGACTGACCAGCAGATGCAGACCATCAACCTCACCCCGTGCCCCTTCCACGGGGAATGGAACTACAGCATCCGCCCCAGCCGTAAGTAATTTACCTTGTTTCTTTACAGGCCCTAACCCCTATGGCAACGGCTGGGGCAAACATGCATTGGGGTACCTGGGCATCGACGTGGGCCCCATCGCGCCGATGATAGAGAATTCCCGGACGGAGTTCTGCTGGAAGACCTTCATGAAGGCGCCCGAGATCCAGCCCGTCATCAAGCAACTGGCACGACAACAACCGGCGGGGGCGGTCGTACCATAACGGCCAGCGGCGTGGACGGCCCGTCATTGCCGCCCCAGGACGCCTTGGTAGTCTGGCCGCAGTATCCGCGGGCGGCGAACATGAACGACGGCACACCACAGGAACCGGGGAGGCATGAAATGCCAGAAACTATGATTGTCCCCCCCGAAAAACTCCGTCCGGGCGGATAGTGAGCGGACAGAGGACGAACGGCGCGAATAGTCGACGGCGGGGAAGCGAGTTGGGCGTGGCGATGAATGGCGTGGGCGAACTGATGAGCGCACGGCAGGGCGAGACAGAGGCCTGTTGTTGGATGAATGCCGCTCTTTTTCCGAAAACTCCATGTAGACCATTTTGTGGACCACGGCATGCACCCACGGAGGGACATGGCGGGACGGAATAGGCGCAAGGCTCTTTGTCGTATCGGTTTCGCCTCGCTGGTACGGCCTGCCACTGACCGCGAGGCAACCGCGACCCATAGGCCGGCCAGCCTAAGGCACTATCGCCCCACCGGCGGCCCCGTCGGATTCGGCGGTGCTTTCGGGCCGCCCAGCAGCTCCACCATCGCTTTGCCCATGCCTTCGCCGATCAGGTAATACGTTTCCGCATTGCCGTTCCAATGATATCGGAACTTGTGCGGCGAGACGTCCTCGGCTCGATAGAAGCCGCGCGTCTCCACGTATCTGACGCTGTCTTTGAAATCCACTGGGTCAGCGACGGCGGATTGCGCCGCCATGATCTTCAGCCTGCGACCGTTGGTCTGCTCCCACCCGCCGAACCCGCTGCCGCCGATCACGAAGGGCAGTTTCGGCACGCCGAGGTCCTTGCGGACGTCGCGGATGAAGTTGGCCATATTCTTCTCGTACTCCTCGGCCATGTTCTGCGCGCAACCGTCCTGCCAGCCCTGGTGCCAGCCGAATCCGACGATCTCGTATCCCTTGTCGTCATAGTCGGGAAAGTCCCTCTTGAGGTCCGCCAACTGTTCCTTCACGCCGCTGATCAAGTTCCGATATTGCTCGCCCACCGTGCCTCCGGAGCTCGGCGGACGCCAGTTCTGCGCGAGGCTCGTGCCGCCCACGCCGAACTTGATCAGTAGCACCTGGTTGTCGAGAAAGTTGCCGACCTCCCAGCCAAATCCGAGTTCAGGCCCGATGCAGCCTTTCGCCGCGTACCCGCCCACGGTCAGGCAGCCTTTCCTGCCGTATGTGATCCAGACATCGTCACGCACGACCCATTTCCCGTCCTTGCCGACGAGGTGTTGTAACGCTCCGCGGACGCCGGATCCTTGAGCAGCGACTCCAGTGTTCCCTTCTTTTCTCCGCTGATGATCCCCTGCCCTTCCATGTTCGACTGGCCTGCCAGGACAAAACCCTTAAGCGGGCTCTTGCCGGCCTGCGCTCCCCACGCCGGCGCCAAAGTCATCAGGCCGATGGCCGTGGCTATGAACGCGTACCGGCCGATGCCATGCGCTGCCATGCTCGCTCCCTTCTGCACTTCCTCGCGGCGCCATGACCAAGCCGCATCACTTGCCGGTGCGCCCAGGCGGCACTCCGCCAACCGGCACACTGAAGACCTCGCCGGTAGTGTCGTTGTAGGCCTCAAACGAAGTGATCACGGGATTGCCCTTGATGGTCCGCACGATCACCAGCCGCGCTTTCGACGTCGTCCGGCTGACGATCGGCGCCACAAATTCGCCCCCAATCGCTCCGCCGTTGAAACAGCTTATCCATTTCGGGGCTTTGTCGTCCCAGCATTCGATGACGTATCGCGCGACGGAGGATACGGGGTCTTCCTTAAGCTTGAACTCGGTGATTGTGGCCGGCCTGCCGAAGTCAAGTTGCAGCCACTGACTCTCTGGAACCGTGGCCTTCCAGGCCGTGGCGGAGTCGTTGCCGCCAGCCTTGGCGGCTTCGCCGCCCGGAACCTCTGAGGACGTGCTGACTTTGGCAGGAAGCCTGGGCGTGCTGCAAGCCGCGCTGAGGTCCTTGAGCACACAGTTGGCGAAAGACGATTTCCTGTTCTTCTCGGGATCCATCACTTTCATGAGGATCTCGCCCGCCGAAAGATAGAATCGGCAGTTTTTCCATGCCGCCTCGGTCCAGTCGGTGGTGTTGATGATCTCGGCCTTAGGCATCGGGCGAATAGGACGCTTGGCCTTGCCGTTCAGCACGCAGTTCTCCATGCGGATCCCCTTGTTCGGATTCCCGTCGGAGGCGTAGCAACAGAGCAGGAAACCGGGACCGTCGGTGTCGTGGAAGAGGCAATTGCGCATGGCCATGTTGTCGCAGTTGCCCTCGAAATCGAACGCCTCACCATCGCCGCTGCCCTGCCCTATGTCAATGAAGCCCCATTCGCTGTCCTCGAAGACCCAATCCTTGCAGCGGAAAAACATCGCCCCGGCCACGCCGTTGAAAGCGCGAAAGCCTCGCCCGATGTCGTGCGTGACGCAGTGCCGGACGCTCCCGCCCGCCACCCCGCGTATCCCCATTTGCCATTGATAGCCTTCCTCGAAGAGACAGCCCTCGAAGGTCAGGTTGGCGAAGTTGTAGACAAAGGACGCATTCTTGTTGAAGTTGTCCGGACTGTTGGTCCAGAAGCCCGAGGCAAGCCTTCGGAAGACGCAATTCTTCACCGTGATGTCGCTCAGAACGATCCTCTTGTCGCGCTCATGCGAAAAGAAGCAGATTCCCAATCCGATCTTGCGCTTGGGATAGTCCTCGTAATGCTGATACAACAGCGAATCGTGGAAGTAGCAGTCCTCGATCCAGATGAACCTTTTGGCCGGGCAACCGTCGGAGTACTCCCCGTAGATGCCCGTCATACACTTGGCAAACTCGATCCCGAGGATCCTGTATCCTTCCTGGTCGGACAGGTGAATGCCGATCAGATCCTTTCGGTCGTCCTGCCGATCAATGACCGGCTTCTTACCCTCCCCATACGAGCCAATGGTGATCGGCTTTTCAGGCGTTCCGTTGCCCTTCGGATGCAGTTCTTCGTTCCACGTATCTCCGCAATTCAGCAGCAGACGGTCGCCGGGAATATAGTCTGTCGAGGCCCGCGCCAATGTCTTCCACGGACCGCTCGGCCCGTTCGGGCTCGCGGCCGTGCCGGACCAAGCGTCGTTGCCCGATGATTGACTCACGTAGAACGTCGTTGGCGCCGTTCGCTGCGGCGCTCTTGGGGCTGTTCCGACGTCGCCTGCCCACAATGGCGCCGAGGTCAGCAGGCAGACCGCCACAACCGCAGCCTCGCCACGTCCGGTGCCTCCCGGCCTCATCGCTTCCTCCTGCCCAAGACTGCCGGATTACGGCGTCGGCGTCGGCGCCGGTGCGGCCGCCTTGGTCTTGTAGTCGTCCCCGCGGTTGCTCCGCAGCACGGACTGCTGCCAGTTCTCCAGCGCAGCCTTCATCCGCTCGACGACCTCGGGGAACTTGCTGGCCAAGTCCGTCTACAAAAGGCTGCTTGATCCGCCCGGGCCATTCAACAACGCAGGGCACACGTAGTCCGCCTTCCCACATGTCGCCCTTGCGTCCGCGCAGCCCGCCGCTGACGCCGTTGGCGTCCGGTTTGGCGGGATCAATCCAGCCGCCGTTGTCGCTGTTGAACCAGACTATCGTATTGTCGGCGATGCCGAGCTTGCGCAAGCCGGCGCGCAGCGTGCCCATGGCGCGGTCAACACCGATGAGTTCCCCGAAATAGCCCGAACCGCCCGCCGCCTTCAGGTCTTCCGGCAAGGGTTTGTGCGGAGCGTGCGGGCTGCCGAACCAGACGCACGCGAAGAATGGCTTCTCCTCCTTTACGTTGCGCTCAATAAACTTCAGCGCCTCCGCGACGATCACGTCCGAGCCGTCGCCGGTCGCCTTCTCCGGCACTCCGTTACGGCCGAAGGTCCAGTCCAACTCGAAGTAGTTGGAGACCGAGAACGACTCATCGAAGCCGACATTCCGCGGCGAGAGCGGGTCGGAATCCGGCATCACCTTGCCCGGACCCGCCACGCCGTTCAGGTGCCACTTCCCGAAGTGTCCGGTGACGTAGCCGGCCGTCTTGACGGCTTGAGCGATGGTGATCTCCTGCTTTCGCAGCGGCATGCCGGGCCAGAAGACGCCCATGCGGTTCGGATGGCGGCCGGTCATCACGCTGGCTCGCGTGGGCGAACAGCTCTGCTGCGCGTAGAAACGGCTGAAGCGCACGCCGGCGGCGGCCATGGCGTCGAGGTTCGGGGTCTGAATCTGTTTCAGGCCGTTGTAGCTAACGTCGCCCCAGCCCTGATCGTCCGTCATGCAGAGGACGATGTTGGGCTTGCGCGCCTGCGCAGGCTGGTCAGCCTGCGCCACGGCCGCCGATTCCGCAATGAGCAGTGCGAAGGCCGGCAGCGCCCAGACCGCGAAAGGCTTGACGCAGTGCATGGCAGCTATTCCTTCGGTTTCAGCTCAAACCAGCGGAGCGCAATGCCTCGTTTGTGCTCGGTGGTCGGCGTTTCCACGCGCACTGTCTGGACGCCCTTCTCCAGTTTCACGTCTACGGGCTTCGTCACGGTCCACAAACCATAGCTCAAGGGAATGTCCACTTTGGCGAGTTTCCTGTCGCCCGAGCTGACTTCGAGCACCTGCTCGCTGT
This sequence comes from Planctomycetota bacterium, assembly GCA_026692735.1. Taxonomy (GTDB): domain Bacteria; phylum Planctomycetota; class SZUA-567; order H5-PLA8; family H5-PLA8; genus JAPLOD01. The sequence goes on from JAPLOD010000236.1 coordinate 6,213, forward strand.
TGATGCACGCAGCCTTCATCGTCAGTTCATACGTCCCAGTGGCGGGGACATCAATGCTGTAGTCGGCCCACTGGCGTTTCATCTGCTGCTGGAAGTACACCTGCTTGCCGCCGGTAGCACAGTCATGCACCAGGACGTGCGGCAACTGGCCGCCCCAGGAAATCTCACCGCCGGTCTTTGCGAAGGACGCGGCCTCAACGTGAATGACGCCGGCCGCCGCCTTGATCGGCTCCGCTGGCGGCGCGGCAGACGCCCCTGCCGCCGTGGTCTTCGCCGGTCCGGTCTTCGCCGCGGCTTTGACGCCGGGGTCGGCTTCCGCCTCGTCAGGCTTCAGCGACGCGGAGAGGTCAGTCTTCGGCGCCGTGATGGAATCGTTGATCTCGTGGGCGATGTTCATCACTGCGGCAGCTTTGTCGCCAGCGGCGAGCGCACCGACCAGCCAGCGCAGGTGCTCGACTTGCGAAAACTTCGCCAAATCTGACCGTTTCTCTATTCCCGCGAGGAAGTCCGGTCCACTCAATCCCTCGAGTTTCGATACTTCCCAGCCGCGGCCAAAGCCCACCTTCCAGGCACTGCCGGGCTGCGGCTGCGTCATTGGATTGGCCGCCTTGTACGCCACACACGCGTGCGCGGGCTGCCCAACACCGATGGCTGGGATGCCGAACGCCTGGCACACCATCACCGACCACGAGGACCTGGGTCCGCACTTGCCGCCGCCGGCCAGCACGTTCTTGAACGTGCCGTCGTAGCCGACGCCCTCTTTCCAGAATGGTGCCGGCGCGCCCCTGCGCCACACAAGGCTGGTCGAGTTGACCACCATCTCATCAGCTCGCAGATCAGGCCGGAACGTGTTGACCATTTCCCGAGCCCACGTCAGGTCGCTGTCGGAAGCGCCGGACGAGACGATCTTCGTATACTCCCAAACGGTGAGATGGTCGAAACTGGGAAACAGCTCCTTGTTCTTGTGAGCCGTCTTGAAGTACTTGTAGCGATCCACCGGATCGGCGGGCGTCTTTGCGCCGCCGGCACCGATATTGACGGAGCCGGGCGGCGCAATCGCCGTGGCAACTGCCAGTCTCAGATAGATGCCATCCTTGGCATCCGGGTCAGCATTGAGAATCCTCTTCCAGATCTCCAATGCCGCCGTGTCCAGCTTGTACGTGTTCGCCTCTCGGGCCGCGAGACCTATCGGTACGGCGCCTTCGAGGTACAGTTCCATGGCGTTCGTGTTCGCCAGCAGCCACTTCAGGAAGGTCTGGTTGGCGGGATCCGCCTTGGCGAAGGCGCCAAGCTTCTCCGCGCCGGTCTTGGAGATGAGTTGCCTCTGATGCAGCGTGGCGAGGAACAACGGATCTTTGAGCAGCTCCGCGAGGGAGGCTTCGTTCAGCGTGGGCGGCAATCTCTGGTTCAGCCACGAGGAGATATTGGCATAATACGCGCCGAAGGCGCCGGTGTTGACTGCGGCGTCCAAGTCGTTGGCGTTCGGTTCCCACGCCTGCGCGGACACCAGCAGCAACCATGGCAGACTGCAGAGAATGAGCAAGCCGGCCACCCGAGTCGTCACTGTCCCCATGGTGCCTCTCCCGAAGACGCGTCTCGACTGCCCTTCGTTCCTATAGCAATTAAACCGCCCGGCCTCAATGCTAACTTTGAATGTCAATCGGGGTGACGATAACTGCCGGACTCTTTGGAGATGTCTTCGTGGCTGACGTTCTCCCGAACCACCCCATGCGGACCATTTTGTGGACCACGGCATGCATCCGCGGCGGGACATGGTGGGACGGAGCGGGATCCGTAGGACGGGCATCGGCGAAGCGCACGTGCCGCCGTTCCGGCGGGTAGACTCAAGGCACATGGCTTGGCGGCGACGGCTGCAGGACCAGAACCCCGGTTCCCTTGATGAACTTGGCAGCGTTGGCCGCTCCATACGTACCGGCAGGTTGAGACTTCCCGTCGAGGATGAGCTTACGGACGTGGATCTGCCCCTGGTAACTGAGGTCAAGCACGGCGCCGTCCGAAATGGCGATATCAGTGTTCGCACTCAGGCTGCGTGCATTCGCAATAGACAGCGTCCCCTGGGCCACCGTGGTCGGCCCTGTGTAGCTGTTTGTTCCGGAGAGCGTCCAGGTGCCAGTGCCAGACTTGGTGACGGCGGTCGTCGCGGCGCCTTTGCGATCATGGGGATTGACGATATTGCCGGCGATCTCACCCGTGCCAGCTGTGTCACCTTTGAGCACGATGATCTTCTCAGCGCCATAGCCTGAGATCAGGAAAGAGCTGGTTAGCTTCAGCGGTCCGCTGCCGGATTGGTCGAAAACCACGGTTGATTTCTTTCCGGCGAAATTCATCACGCGGTCAGAGGTCTCGCCCCTGCCAATATAGACCAAGCCGAATTCACCGTCGCCTTTGCCGATGACGATTTCGCCCGTCTCGACGTTGATCGGAGAACCCAGGCTGCTGCTGGCCTTGCCGTTGACGACACTGTTGAGCGATGCCACGCTCAGCGTGCCGCTCTCGAGAATCGTCTGGCCGGTATACGTGTTGGCGCCGGAGAGCTGCAAGGTGCCTGCCCCGCATTTTCTAAGGACGAACCCACCGCCGCCCGGGCCCTTGGCGTCAGAAATGTCGGACGCAACCGTGACCGTGCCGGTGGCCTTGCCGGTATCCACGCAGAACATCGAGCCAGCCATCAATCCACTGTGATTGACCGATGCGGTTAGGTTCGTGAGCAGCGTGCCGACTTGGGTGCCGGTGAACTCGCCTGGCCCGCCGGCGCTGACGCGAAGCGTCGCCGCAGGATGTACGCTGATTTTCGCAGCCGTCCAATTCGCCGGATCAGCGTTGTAGAGCGATACGGCCTTCCTGATGATCAGCGTGCCCATGTGGACGGTGGTCGGACCGTTATAGGTATTAGCGCCCCAAAGATTAAGCTCGCCGGCGTTCACCCGCGAAAACGGCCCTATAGGGCCGATCTGTGTAAAGCCACCACGCCCGCTGATGCCGCCGCTCAGTTCGTTGAGATTCAAAGTACCGGCGAATTTTGCATTTCCGTTCAGCGTGATGGGGGCGTTCCAGGTGCCACCCTCGATTGTGCCTCCATTGATGATCAAAGGATTGGTGACTCCACCACATTCCAGCCGGATATCGGCGTCTTCATTGAGCGTCACGGGCCCCGTTCCCAGGCCCTGATGCGCCCCTAGCAGGAACAATTGGCCGCCGTTGATGATGGTTCCCCCGCTGTAGGTGTTGATCTTATTCTGGATTCTCAGGATGCCCCAGTTGTTGTAACGGTCGCCAACGCTTCCGGGGCAGTTGAGAGTCAGGCTACCGCTGCCGGAGATCAAGCATTCAAGGAAAAACCGTCCCCTAAGCTTCACGTTCACGGTAACGTCAGCCGCCAGTTCCATGGGTATGTTGATGTGGTCGCTTTCCGAGGACGTATTCACATTGATCTGCGGGAGGTTGCCGGTCAGACGATCGGCGGTGAACGAAATGCGCTTGCCGGCCAACTTCAGGCCACGACTCTCGTCCAGATTGAGCTGGTTCAACTGGAAGCCATCATTGAGGTCATTCGTGATCGCATGGGTGCCGCTCTTGTTGAAATTGAGAACATAGTCCGGCTGGCCAGCGGTAACCGGCGCAGATCCGTCAGCCAGATGATTCGACCATTTTGAGCCATCGCTCCAGTTGCCGGCTTCGGCCTTGCTCCAGGTGAACGCCTTGGGCTTGTCGCTCTTGACCACCGTCACGGTATAGACTTGGGTGGAACCATCCTGGGCGGCGATGGTGTAGGTCTGCGGCTTGGTGAAGTCCCGGGCCGTGCCGGAAGGCGGATCGGCCTTGGCAAAGGGCGACAGCGTGAACTTGGGCACGAGCGCCGTCACGTCAGTGGCCGGCGGCACATACGCGCCAATCCTGTTACCGGAAATGACGCCTGAAATCGGGCCCGGCAGGACAAAGGTCAGCATATCCTTGGCCTTGCTGACGGCGGTCGTGTTCACCGCCACGGTATACGTCTTCATGGAACCATCCTTGGCGGTGACGGTATAGGTCTGCGGTTCGGTGAAATCTCTGGCGATGCCGGACGCGGGGGTGATGGTGGCGTCGGCGGACGCTGTGATTCTGGGCACGAGGGCGGTCACGTCCGTGGCATAGGGCACGGTCACGCTGATGCTGGTTCCGGTTCTACTGACAGGCGGCAGGCCCGGGAAGGCAAAGGTCTGGATGTCACTGGCCACGGCGACATAGGGCTTGTCGTCCTTGTTGAGTGCCGGCGTGCCAGACTCTTTGAAGTCCCTTGCCGTAGGCGGCAGCTTCGCGGCTCTTGCCGGATCTATATACTGGGCTAGATCGCGCATGGCGATGCCCCTGTAATTGTTGTCCTTCAAATACTGCATCATCACCTTGAAGGTCTCGGGCTCAAGCCCGACAGGCGGATGCTCCATGTCCGGCACGCCGTGGAAGGTGAACACGACCACCCTGCCTTGGCAGGCATGTTTCACCTGTTTGATGAAGGTCTCGACGGAAACGCCATCCCGTATCGTGAATGACGGGACATCAAAAGGATTATCCACCGTCGGTCGATAGGGACGATCGTGTCCGCCCCGTCCGAAGGTATATCCGCTGGCGGCCAGCTTCGGACAAATTGGCCAGGTCACTTGGTAGACCGGCCAGCAGACGGTCGTCGGCCTGGGAACGTTATTCGCCAGCAACTCATCCTCCATGTTCAGAAAACTATCCAAGCCGCCCCAGTGTCCCACGGTGTGGTTGCCAATCTCAAAGCCATCGGCGGCCATGGCTTGCATCTGCCGCCACGTCAGATACCAGTCCTTGCGCGTCTTGAACGAATCAAAGTCGCAGACGTAGAACGTGCCGTTGAATCCCAATGATTTGAGGATCGGGGCGATAACCGCATAGCCGCTGGCGCAGCCATCGTCGAAGGTGAGTACCACCAGCTTGTCGGGAATGGGCTTGAGCAGGACGCCCTGCGGATCCTGGTCCGCCGGTGCAGTCTCCATGGCGCTGGCGCCCACCGCGATGGCGGCGAGGAAGATGGCCGCTGCGGGAAAGGTCTTCATTTGGCTGGAGCCTCGATCGTCACTGCCGAAAGAGCCAACGCGGCGATGCCGTTGGCTCCGTATACCAGTTTGTCCGGGCGGCCGTCCCAGTTCTTGCCGGACAGGTACGAGATGGTTTTCGCCTC
>JAPLOD010000237.1 GCA_026692735.1 Planctomycetota bacterium
CGGGCTGCGGCCCCCGATGCAAGCGTTGAGCGTGTGTCGGGCGCGCGGAAACCGCCCCGCGTCGCACCAAAGCACGATTTTGCGAGCGTGCGCGCGTTCGACTCCCCGTCACACCGTTGCCTGTTCGTTAGTCCGACAGACTCCTAGACGCCGACGCTGGCCCGCCGGGCCGGATCGGGCTTACCTCTTGCCCCGCCGCCTACGCTTCGCCTTCTTGCCGCCTTCCTGCTCGGAGTCGGCCCGCTTGCCCCAGTTGATGGCCTCCGGCGAGTCGATCCGCTCGACCCGGAGGGCGAAGTGGGCGTCGGTGCCGCTTGACCGTATCTCGCGCACTGCGGGAGAGAACAGCTGCTCTGGCTTGCCTCCCAGACATCTGGCTACGCCGTCCGTCGCTTGCGCAGGACCATGGCCGCCTTCGGGAACGGGACGAGCAAGGGTTGACGCTCGTCCGGATCGGGGAGCCATACTGGATACGAACTACGCCGCAAGCCTCAGCGCCGCCAGCAGATACGGGGCAATCGGCTCGACGAAAGCATTGACGAACGGTTCAAACGAACGCCAGTTAGGGATACCAAACCGCGCAACGCTGCAAATCAACGCAACGCCAAGAGCGAAACGGAACTTCCAACGGCGGAAGCGCCGTCTTCGGATTCCGGCGAAATCCGCGCAACGCCGCTCGGCGCGGTGGAATAAGATTGTCTGCGAAACGGGGCTGGCGCGAGCCCGCCAGACGGCATCCCAGGACGAGACGCCCGGATGGTGCCCTGTGGCGGCAGAAATGCTTTGCCTGGAGAATAGCGGTGCCTAGAATGCCACAAAATCGAGTCGCCGAAGCGGTTCGGAGCGGCTGATTCAGGAGATCCCGGCTTCAACACCCCGTCACCGGTGACTGCCGCAGTTCCACAACATCGAGGAGTGATGAGACATGGTGAAGCCCGAGTCGGCCCGCAAGACACACGTCCGGAACAGCGCCCGCGTTCAACGGAGGCACCTGCGGCTCTCCGGCGGCGTGTCGGTGGAACTGCTGCTGAACGGCCGAAATGTTGTCGGCTTGGGCGGCGTGAAGGTCGGCGCCGTTCCCCTGCGTTCGGGCACGGTCCCCTTGCGGCCGGACTTCTCAACGCCCGACGCCATCCACTATATGGACTTCGAACTGGCGCGAGTCGCGCGTCGTGACGGCGCCGTTGTCATCGAGACGACGGCCATCGGACGTCCCGAAGTGTCTGGCGAGATGATGGATGAGTACTCCTACAACCTCGCCTTTCCCGCGGTGCGTTCGGAACGCCGCGATGCCTTGGACTGGGTCCTCACGCCGCGCGAACTCGACCTTGACGGTCAGCACTTTGCCGGGCTCTCCATCGGCTTCCGGTTCAGAAGCCGCGCAAGCCGGATTCACAAGCTCACGGTCTTCGGCACGTGGGAGATCGGCGGCCGGGCGGCAGGGAACACGATCTATCACCAAGCCTACACATGCCCGCCCGTCTACACGGCCACCAAGGCCAATCGCTTCTCGACGTCGTGTCTCAAGCGGCTCGATCTCTGGAGCGACTGGCTGGGCCATTCATACCAGATGCTGCCGCGCTGGGGCGCGATCCAGCCGTTCGACTTCCAGACCGCGCGCGAGGGCGTGCTGCTCGGCTTCTGGAACGACCCGCATTCCGTGAAGAGTCTGATACAGAAGAACCCGGGCGAGGATGTCATCTTCGTTCTCGATGAGTACGATGTGCCGCTCGCCTCGACAGCCGACTTCCCCGCGAAGTGGGTGCTGTTCTCGCCCAGTCCCGACGCGCGCAAGGGGCGCCCGAAGCACGAGGCCGTGGACCTCTGGACGCGCGCCTGCGATCACACTGCCGGGATCATCCGCGGCTTCTTCGGGATCAAGCCCTGCGAGCCGCTCCTGACGGGAACACCCGCCTACACCGGCCGGAACAGCGTGGCGCGCGAGGAACTTGCCGGCGGGCGGAAACGCGACTGGCTCTGGCGCGCCGAGAACGGGAAGTTTTACTTCCTGCTCGAAGGCGACAGGATTGAGAGCCACGACTTCCTGTATTGGCTCGCTGACAAGAAGCTCCCACAGTTGCGTGCGCAGGGAGTCACGCGCGTCACGTGCGAGCCCGTGCACGAGAGCGATTTCACCGAACTGGCGTTCGCGTACCACGCCGAGACAGGCTGGCACGGCGACCTGTTCGTCGCCAGCATCTGCGGCTCGCAACGCTACCGGCCCGCGCCGTTCTACGACGGCTGGCGCGGCTGGCGGTACCTTGCCGGCAAAGCTCGCCGGCTCGGCATGGACCTCGGCCACTGGGTCGGCCTGCATCTGACGCCACGCTCGCCGATCTTGCGCGAGCATCCCGAGTACATCCTGCAACACGTAAACACGCTGGGCCACGGCGGCGGGTACAGCCACATGGGCATCTGCTCGATCAACTGGTGTTCCGGCGCGCGAAAGTGGTTCCTCGATGACTTCCGGCGCTGGCACGATGAGGGCCTGCAGTGGCTCTTCTTCGATTCCTGGCCGAACCTCGGATGCACGCCGCTCAACTACGGTGGCCGGATGGAGCCGATGCAGTGGGAACTGGGCCGCGTGCTTGCCGGCCTGCAACGCATCGGCTACGACTGGTTCAGCTTCGAAGGCACAAGCCCGTTCGGCGTGCACCAGTACGGCCTCTGGGACCCGATGCGGGAATACGAGAAGCACGTCTCGGGCGGTGTTGCCGGCCAGAATGACTTCGCCTGGTGGATTGGCCACGAGTACATGGGCTACAACCAGATTCTCGGACCCAACATCAACCCCAAGCGCGATCGCCGCACGCTCGCGGAAATGTCCTTCCGTTACGCCGCGAATCGCTCGCTCACGCTCGTGCAGAAGCACCACTATGATCTGTATCCTTACGTTGACGGCCTCGACCACACGTACGCGGCGCTGCAGCCGCTCATGCGAAAACGTTTCCTGCTCCCCGATGATCGCGGCGTGCGCTGGGAAGCACGGGACGGCCGCGAAGTCGTCTGGTCCTATCGCAGCTTCGCACACGTGGTGCCCGAAGGCGCCGCTGTAGCACGCATCAGGAATGGCGCAGCGGAACGCGTGGCTTGCACGGGCGGCGTTCTGCGGACCGAGCCATGGACGGCGTATCGGATCGGGTAACGCGGTTGTGGAACCAACGGCTGGGCGGCGCATGCAGCGAAACGAATGACACGGAAATGTCTGGACAACGCGGAAAACAGTAGTACGAACGCGGCATAGGAACCAAGAAGTGCAAGATTCTATTGGGAGGGGCCGCCATGATCCGCAACGTTTGTCTGTTCGTGTGCTTTCTGGGTGCGGCCTTGCTCGGGGGGGCTGTAGCTGCTGAGTTCGCCTCGCAGGACATTCCCGGCGGCTCCACCACCAAGATAGATGACGCCAGCTACGACGTGGTTGGCGTGGGCAACGACATCTGGGACACGCAGGACGCCTTCCGCTTCGTCGCGCAGGAGTACAGCGGGAACTTCGATATCCGCGCGCGCGTCGCATCGCTGGAAAACTCGGATGGCTGGGCCAAAGCTGGCCTCATGGTGCGGCAATCGTCCGCCCGGAACAGCGTTAACGCCTTCATGCTGGCGAGCGCCGGGAATGGGTTCGTCTTCCAGCACCGCGACACCGCCGGCGCGCAGACCAACGGGACTTCGGGCGGGTGGAACTCGCCGCCGAATAGCTGGGTGCGGCTGACTCGCGCGGGAAGCGCGATCACCGGGCACGTCTCCAGCGATGGCCTCGTGTGGTATCCGGTGGATTCGGTCACGCTGACTCTGACTGACCCCGTTCTTGTCGGAATGGCCGTCACCGCGCACCGCAACGACTTCACTACCTGCAAGGCCGAGTTCCGCAACGTCGCGCTGGCGGCCTACAATCCGCCCGTCGGCACCGGCGACGGCCTGATGGCGTATTACTTCAACACCAACAGTCTGACCGGCCCGCTGGTTCTGCGCCGCGTTGACGCGACCGTCAACAACGACTGGGGCGGCAATGCGCCCTCGCCGCAAGTGAACGCCACGGATTTCAGCGTCCGCTGGCTCGGCCAGGTGGAAGCGCAATTCTCCGAGACGTACACGTTCTACACGGTCTCCGACGATGGCGTGCGGCTGTGGGTGAATGATACCTTGCTGGTGGACAACTGGACGTACCACGGGCCGACTGAGAACAGCGGCAGCATCGCGCTTGCGGCCGGGCAGAAGTACGACATCAAGATGGAGTTCTTCCAGGGCGGCGGCGGGTCGGTGGCCAAACTGCTCTGGTCATCGCCGAGCCAGGACAAGCAGGTTGTCCCGCAAAGCCAGTTGTACTCGACCGGCAACGCCATGTTCGTCGGCGACGGGACGGGCTTGCTCGGAACGTACTACAACACGCGCGATCTTGGCGGCTCGGCGGCGGCAACCCGCGTGGACGCCGACGTGAACTTCGATTGGGGCTCGGGCGCACCTGATGAAGGCATGAACAGCGACAACTTCTCGGTGCGATGGATCGGCGAAGTGCAGGGCCAGTACACCGAGGCGTACACGTTCTACGTGCGGTGCGATGATGGCGCGCGGCTGTGGGTCGGCGACCAACTCGTGATAGACGAGTGGCTTGATGAATGGCCCACAGAATACGCCAGCGCGCCCATCGCGCTGACTGCCGGCGGCAAGCTCCCGATCAAACTCGAATACTATGAGAACACGGGCCGCGCGGTGGCGCAGCTTTCGTGGAGCAGCGCCCACACGTTGCAGTCGCCCGTCCCGCAGACCCAGCTTTATCCCGGCGCGGGCCTGACGGTAACGATTTCGGGAACGTCCGTCGTCTCGCCCGCCTTCATCGAAGGCCAAGCCTGGTCCACCGACGGCAACCCGTACACAGTGACGGCGACGGGACCGGCTGGCAACGTGCCGGCCGCATTCATCAGCGACAACGGCTGGTTCGTGAACGTGCCGCTGAACCCGGACGGCTCGCCGACCCCCGTGTCCGTCACTCAGAGCTCGACACTCGTCACTCGGAACTCGCTCGTCACGTGGCAGGTGACGGACTTGGCCGGGAAGGAATCGAGCAACACCAGCATCGTCATCCGCAAAGACGATGCGCTGCTCCTGACCGCGACGGGCGCAGGCGCCGTTCTTACTCTTGACGCGGACGGGGACGGCGTGGTTGACTATTCAGGCGCGCCGGGGGACAAGTTCCCGTTCGCGTACAGCACGGCGGGGACGTTCACGGCCGAGGCGAAGATTGACGGCGTGAGCGTGGGGACGCTCCAGGTAACGGTCATGGACGCGGACTTGCACAAGCCCATTGCCTGCCAGGTAGGTTACACCCGCGAGAAGAACGTGGTCGTCGCGCCCTTCGCGGCGGCAGCCAACGTCGTGTTCACGCCCGGCGACGTAGCCAGCCTGGCGGTGGCCGTCAAAGGCCCGTTTGATAACACGGACGGCCAGGGCACGGCGCTCTACCTGACCGCCCTCAAGCGCGGCACGCCTGTCCTGGTGGCGCGGCTCGGCAGCGCCAGCGGCCCAATCATCACGTACAAGGAAGTGGACGAATACACCATCGAGCAGGACGCGCGCGCCGTCATCGTGGTCAACGGCACGACGGAGGTCGGCACGGTGACGCTGACCATGCGCCCCTACATCCCGGAACTGATCTATCACTTCGACATGTTTGCGTCGCAGTCCACGTTCGCCGGCGGGCTGACATACTTCGAGGCAAACTCCTCGACGTTCCAGCAGGTCTTCGATTCCGCCACAGGCGAGACCGTCGGCGTCTTCAAGTTTGACATCGAAGCCCCGCCAGTCGCCATTTCGGCCTGCTACCGCCTTTGGGTCACGCAGATCAGCTCCGAGCCCCAGGAAGTCGGCCGCGCGGGGCCGACGGGGAACCCCACGATACTGAAAGCCACCGTGGCCAAGCTGATATTGCCTGTCGATGTTTACGGTTCCTTGAGTATCACCCCTACTCACTCAAATACAGTCAGCACGATCCGGAACTACGTCATGGCTCCGGTCAGCCTACGGGCCGCCGCCCTATCGTGGAAAGAGCAGTATTCGCCATTTGTGTGGACAAACGGCGAGAATGACGGGGTGTCAGGAAGCACAGAACTCAAAGGCACCGAGGCTGGCTACTACGACGTTTACATTGGCGGCACGCCCTTCCCAAACGCCATCGCCGTAGTCAAGGTGGAAATACTTACCGGCGACGGCGCGGTGCCCTCTTCGGATGTGAGAGTAGGTATTACTGTGGACGGACGCGACCGAAAGAAGCCGTTCAAGGCCGTCGTGACTCCAGTGGAAGAGGAACCAAGCGTCTCGGTTACGGTGAGCAATAGTCTATCGAAGCTGAATGAAGAAAGAGATCAAGGCACGATTGTTTTTGACATAGTCGGAACTGCGCCAAGTGTTAATCGCTGGGACCAATCAATTATAGCGTCGCACGCTGCGGACTCGCGGATTAGCGATGACCTATCCTTGACTGTCGTTGTACCGTATCAGGTTGCTCCTTCCCCGCATATCCGTCCGGCACCCGCACCTAATGCTGCTTTTCCGGACGAAGTGTTCAGCGGAATTGTGGCGGCGAGACCCGAAGCGGTGAATCAAGGTACCGTTCCGGCGTACCCAGGAGTTCCCACGACTGACGTCGTGCTTGTGACTTCTTACGATACTACTCTAAATGTGATCGTTCAAGATCGGTGGTTCAACGACATCGGCGACTTGTACGCGGGCTCGCCGATTGAAGAGCAAACGACTGGCGGCACACAGTTTAACACGAATGTAGTGCTCGCAGCGAACAGCACGTACCCTGATCATGTCGGGGCAAAGGTATACCATGCGGTACTCTTCGGGAATCCCGTTGCAATCCCAGCTTCCGACCCGAATAATCCGACTCAGGCGAACCCGGACATCGCAACTTTCATTGCAACAGGCGGCGACCCGGCGAGGGAGCAGCACCTTGTTCAAAATATCCCGGTCAGTGTTGACGGCTTCGCCCTTCAAATCGGAATTGTTAACCGCACTGTGGACTTGGGCGCAGACGGTTTCTTGTCTATAGAGTGGCCGTAACAAGGGCGTGTTCAAGGGGTCGGCACATGAGAAGATTACTTCGGCTGATTTTCCCGGCAATCATTTTCTTTGTGGCGGGATGCTTGTTCGCCGTGGACAAGGATTTGGGGGAGGTTAGCATTCGCGAGTATCTTGAAATCCTCGGAAACAAGTATGACATTTACTTTACCGCCGAGCTGTTCGGCAAGACAAAGACGAAGGCAGCGCACAACCGGAAATTCGTCTTCGTCGTTGCAGACCATAATCTTGACACACAAATGAAGCTGCTCCCGCAAGAAGCGAGTCTGAAACTTTCACTCGAAACGATTTGCGAAAGGGCCGGACTTAAATTTGAGTCGAGCCCTACAAATCCGCGTGTGATTCATGTTTTCGATTCAAGACTCGATAACGACGAGTATCCAATGAAGACAGTCATTCCTGAATTCACCTTTTCCGAAGTGGCAGCGGGATTGCCATCGGCATTGACGAAACTTGGATTCAATGTCGAAGCAGAGGTCCCAAGCGGCACTCCAGTTATCGCAGTTAACGACAACGTCAGTAAACTGTACATTCATGCAAAGAATGTCACGGTAAGGGACGTGTTGACGAACTATCTCCCATTTAGCCGTTACAATCGAATTCTATGGGAAACGCTGTATAACCCGGAGAAGAAGAGCGTAACCGTATTGTTCAATCGGCGCGGCGATCCGACACAGGTATATAATCACCCTGCGAACGTCAATGCTGGACGCCCGCGGTTTGAAATGCTTGTGAAAGCGCACAAACCCGATGTTGCTGAAGCAGTAAATGCAATTGAAAGTGGGAATCCTGAAAGTCCGACAGATCAAACCCGATGGGCGATGTTGCTGCTCGGCGAATTTCGTGCAGGCGAGGGCGTCGCCACCTTAGTCCGGCACCTGAGATACCAGTACGCGCCGGTGGAAGACATCGCCGAATCGTATCCAGCTACTGCTGCTCTAATCCGAATTGGTGAGCCCGCTACTGATCATTTGTTAAAGGCGGCGGTCGCAGCAAAGGATGATATGCTGTTTCAAAGGCTTGCGGCATACACGTTGGTCGGCATTTGGAAGGAACGGGCACTCAACATCATTGACACTGTGTCGAGTAATGCGCCGAGATTGAGGGTTGAAGCAGAGAAGTTCCTTCGTGACGTTGCGAAGTGACGTGGTGGAAAATGCGGGAACTAGGGTCGTGTTGAGGAAGTCATGAAACGATTCGCCATAAGGCAACCCAGTGTCGCGTCACGGGTTGTGGCGTCTCAGGATTTGCTCAACACGACCCTAGGAGCTATGCGGACAGTGCGGGGACGGACTACGCGTTGAACGCCGCACGGAGAGACAGCACTGATTAACCCCCTTTCCCGCCCCCGGCTCTGCGTCATTGCCCTTGGCGCTCTCGGCGGCGCAGTTGGACTTCTTTATCTTTTCCGTCCCCCGCCGCCACAACGTCCAGCCGCGCCCGCTCAAGCCCCGCTCCGCGCGTCCCCGCAACCACAAACCGCAAACCAGAAACCAGGGACCTCCCCCGCCGTCCCCCGGGACGCGGCCCTCGCGCCGCTCCTCGACCGCGACGCCAAGCTGACCGACCGCGTCAGGCCCGACGTGAACTCCGGCATCCCCAAAGTCCTCCATCCCGAAGACTACCCGCTGCTTGTCGCCGTCCTCACCGACCCGACCGACGACGACACCGCCCGCAACGAGGTCGCCAATCTCCTTCAGCGCTCGAAGTATCCCGGCTTGGCCGACGCGCTCTGCAAGGTCCTGGATAACCCGGAGGAGAAGCCCCGCTTCCGCTCCTTCGCCGCGCAACACCTTGGGCTACTGGCGGCGAGCGACGATGCTGCGCAGGGCGAAAAGGCAGTGGCCAAGCTGCACGCCTGCCTTGCAGACCGCGACGTTCCCGTCCGCCGCGAAGCCTTGCTGGCGCTTGTCCGCAAGAAGGACCCACAGGCAATCGAGGCCGCCGTTGCGTGGCTTACCGCCCCCCCACCCTCCCCTCTCCCGCCAGGGGCGAGGGAACCTGAAACTGGAAACCAGAAACCTGAAACCGTCGTCGTTGATCTGGCCATCCGCTGCGTCTACGAGCTCGGCCTGCGTGAGCACATCCCCACAATCCGCAAGTATGCTCGCGACCCCAACGATGTCGTCCGGATCGCCGCCATCGTCGCCCTCTCCCAATGGGGCGACGAGGAAAGCCGCCCGGCCTTCGAGGAAGCTGCGCAGTCCAAGACCGTCCGCCTCCAACGCGCCGGCAAAGCCGCACTGGAGCGACTCGACCACGCGAAGAAAGCGGGAGATTAACGGCTACCTGCATCCCTTTGGGTTGCGCGCCGATATCAACCTGACGCCGTACATTCAACCGGGACGCAAGAACCGCATCGAGCTTTGGCCGTACGCGACCATCCCGCGCACCGAGCAGCCGAAGCAAACAGCAGCCGCCATCGAAGTGCGGAGCATTCTCGTTGGCTGTGCCGGGGAGTAGTCGCCCGGATGTCATCGAGTGGCAGTGATCGAGACCGGCGCCGCGCGGATTCCGGCCTCCGATCATGCTGCCAGGGGATCATACGGCGATAACGTCAGATTGTCGTAGCATTCGGCCATGAATAGCATAGAACCCCGAGGGAGCCATCGCATCGTTAGTCCTTGCCATTCAGCGACGACGGAGTTAGCCGGGGGGCAGGCACTATACCGTTGTGGCAGGAGGTCAGGTAGTGCGCCATTCTTTGCAGCACGCCTTTGAGCGCCAAGCGACGCGTTGGAGGACGGCCGGACAAGCCCTGTTCCCTTGCTTCCTGGGTGTGTGTCTCCTGGCGATGGCTGCGCGCGCTGCGCAGGATGAGCAGAGCGAACTGCCGTCCACGGAACAGCGCGGCTACGGCGCGTCTTCCCCGCTTCATGACGCCGTTCCATCAGGAACCTGTCTTGGACAAGAGTGATGGCAAGGCTCGATTGCTTCAAGCCAAGCGAGTAGGCATGTGGAGGTCAACGTCATGAAGAACGTGCGAAGTCTCCTGGGAATCTTGTGCGGCATTGCCGCGCTGGCAACGAGTCTGTGTGCCGGCGAGAAGCTGACCTATGTGGATCTGGTCAAGCAGGTGACGGACCTGGAACGCGTAGCCGTGCTGCCTGTGCCGGGAGAGACATGCGCGCAGGCATCGAGCTACGATCGCGCCAGCAAGTATGACCAGGCCACCGGCAAGTACGTGCGCTGGGACGCCAACGGCGACGGCGGCGGCATCATCCGCAAGGAAGGGGACATTTCAGTCTTGGCCGAGATAGAGGGGCCCGGCTGCATTCGGCGCACGTGGTCGGCTACCGCGGGCAAAGGCCACGTGAAGATCTACCTGGATGGCGCAGCGGAGCCGGCGGTGGATCTGGCATTCGATGATTATTTCAGCCGGAAGGCCGAACCGTTCACGTTCCCTGCGCTGGTATACAAAACGGCCGCGAACGGCTTCGATAACTACGTGCCCATTCCATTCCAGAAGTCCTGCAAGATTCTCGGCGACAAAGGCTGGGGCAACTACTATCACTTCACGTACTCCAGGTTTCCGAAAGACAGCGTCGTGCCCACGTTTTCGATGAAGCTGGCGCCCGAAGACCTGGCGGCGCTTCAGGCCGCCGACAACGCGCTCAGCAAAGGGCTGGGCTCCGATCCCGCCGGCGCGCGCCCGGGGCAGGAGACCGTCAACGCATCCGTGACAGTGGCTCCGGGGCAGACTGCAGCGCTGGCCAAGGTGAGCGGGCCGCGCGCCATCACCGCACTGACCGTGAAGATGGATCCGGCAAGTCTGGCCGACGCTGAAACGACGTTGCGTGCGGTCTCGTTGAGCATCCGCTGGGACGGTGAAACGACGCCGAGCGTCTGGACACCGCTGGGCGATTTCTTCGGCACGGCGCCGGGCATTAACAAATACACTTCGCTGCCGCTGGGCATGACGGACAACGCCTGCTACTCGTATTGGTACATGCCGTTCGCGTCAGAAGCGCTCATCGAGATCAAGAACGACGGCGCCACGCCCGTGAAACTTGACGCGGCCGCCGTTCACGCTCCGCTGACGAGCCCGGTCGAATCTCTAGGACGATTCCACGCAAAATGGCACCGCGACGCGCTGCTCCCCGCGGAACCGGAGCGCGCGATTGACTGGACGATGCTGAAGACGACCGGCCGCGGGCGCTTCTGCGGCGTGATGCTGCACGTCTGGAACCCGTGCGGCGACTGGTGGGGCGAGGGCGACGAGAAGTTCTTTGTTGACGGCGAGAAGTTCCCCTCCACGTTCGGCACCGGTTCGGAGGACTACTTTGGGTATGCGTGGAGCAGCGGCAGAATGTTCTTCCAGGCCCTGCACAACCAGACGCGAAATCATGGCGACAACGTCGGCCATCTCTCTGTGAATCGCTGGCACATCGCCGACAACGTGCCGTTCCAGACCGGTTTTGAGGGCGCGATCGAAAAGTACTTCTCCAACAAGCGTCCGACGCAGTACGCGTGTGTCGCGTACTGGTACCAGGCGCCGGGTGGCAACGACCCCTATCAGCCGCTTCCTTTGAACGAACGCGTTGGTTATTGCACCAAGCCCTTCTGTGTCGAGGGCGCGCTGGAAGGCGAGTTCCTCAAGGTCGTCGGGAAGCCGGCCGGCGGCGTCAGACGCCAAGACATGGCCGACTTCAAGGGCCAGTGGGGTTTCGGGCAGCAGCTTCTGTGGAACAGCAAGAACGTCGGCGACAAGCTGGTCCTGGCCATCCCGGTGAAGGCCGCCGGCCGCTACGACATTGCCGTGCAACTGACGAGAGCCCCGGACTACGGCACCGTGCAGTTCTACCTCGGCGACGAGAAACTCGGCGAACCAATAGACTGCTACAACCAGGAAGTCGCGTTGGTCGGTGAAACCAAGCTTGGCACGAAGGAACTGACGGCCGGCGAACAGAAACTGACGCTGGAAGTGGCGGGCGCTAACGAGAAGACCCGCGGCAAACTGGTGGGCCTGGACTACATCCGGCTAACGCCGCAGAAGTAGCCACGCAGCCAAGGAGCCACAGCGCGGTTTGAAACCGCAGATGAACGCAGATGAACGCAGATAGGAAAAGAAGTAGGCAGGGAATCTTCGCGCCACGCGAAGACTCCAACGGTTAGTAGTACAGACGTCAATGTGGCTGATCAGCGCCGATATGGTGAAGTCGGCAACAGGCGGCAGCCGGCAACCGAACGCCGCCCGGTGACAGGCGCCGGTACGGGATAGCCACGTGACGACGGCCCGGGCGGAGTTGAAGGAGATTGGTCTGTCGCTCACGATTGTGTGAACGCGGAAGGTTGGCTCAAGGAGAAGGGACAGGACCCATGGACTTCAAAGGCAAGACAGCGTTGGTTACTGGAGCGGCGGGGGCGATCGGCAAGGGGATTGCAGCGGGACTTCTAAGCGCCGGCGCCAAGGTCTTCATCACGGACATTGACCAGAAAGCGGTTGATGCTGCGGCCAAGGAGCTGGGTGGCGGGTGCCAGGCCCTTGCGGCCGACGTGACCAATGAGAAGCAGGTCCAGGTGGTCGTTGCGGCCGCCGCAAAGGCGTTCAACAACAAGGTTGACATCCTGGTGAATGTCGCCGGCATCGTCGGACAGAGCAAGATTGAGGAGACCACCGAAGCGGAGTGGGACAAGGTCTTCGCTGTGAACTGTAAGGGCACCTTCTTCTTCATCAAGCACGTTGTGCCGATGATGAAGGCCGGCAAGTACGGCAAGATAGTCAATTTCTCGTCGAAGTCCGGCAAGACCGGCTCTGCACTCATGGGCGCCTACTCGGCCGCCAAGAGCGCCATCATCGGACTGACGCAGGCCCTGGCGTACGAGCTGGCTGACAACAACATCAACGTGAACTGCCTGTGCCCCGGCATCACGGACCACACCGGCGTCTGGAAGAACGTCTCGGCCGGTTACATCCAGAACCTGAAGCTGCCGCGCGAGGAAGTCGTCAAGAAGTTCACGGCGAAGGTCCCGCTCAAGCGCCTCGCCAGCATTGATGACGTGGTGGCGGTGACGCTGTTCCTCGCCTCGAAGGGCGCGGATTACATGACGGGCCAGGCCATCAACGTGACGGGCGGGCGGGAGATGCACTAGTAGGACAGGC
The DNA here is from genome assembly GCA_026692735.1 of Planctomycetota bacterium. GTDB lineage: Bacteria > Planctomycetota > SZUA-567 > H5-PLA8 > H5-PLA8 > JAPLOD01. Next base: position 13,181 of record JAPLOD010000237.1, read on the forward strand.
ATTCTTGCCTGTCAGACGGCAGACAGGAATGTCTGCCCTACCACTCAAGGAGCGAACACGATGCCTACGAAGGAAGAAGTCGCAAAGACCATTGACCATGCGGTGCTGAAGCCCATGCAGACGGATGCGGACATCGTCAAGAATGCAACGATGTGCATCGCCCGCGGCGTCGGCAGCCTGTGCGTGAGGCCGTCGGACGTGAAGCTCGCGGCCGACACGCTGAAAGGCAGCCAGTGCAAGCCGTCCTGCGTGATCGGCTTCCCTCACGGCGCCAACCGCCCGGAAACCAAGGCGTTTGAGGCCAAGCTCGCCATTGAGGACGGCGCCGCGGAACTCGACATGGTGATGAACATCGGGAAGTTCCTGTCGGGCGACTTCGATTGGGTGAAACGGGACATCGAGGGCGTCGTCAAGGGCGCGAAGTCCAAAGGAGTGCTGGTGAAGGTGATCCTGGAGACTTGTCTCCTGACGCACGAGCAGGTGGCCAAGGCCTGCAAGATCGCCGAGGCGGCCGGCGCCGACTTCGTCAAGACTTCGACCGGTTTCAACGGCGACGGCGCGAACCCGGAAGTCATCGGCATCATGGTCAAGACGGTCGGCACGACGATGGGCGTGAAGGCCTCCGGCGGCGTGAGGTCGTGGGAAACGGCTGTCGGATACCTCAAACAGGGATGCAAGCGGCTGGGCGTGGCGTCCACCGAGGCAGTGCTTGATGGAGCGAAGAGCGATGGCGCATATTAAAGCTGTCGTCTACCACAGCCCCGGCAACGTCAGGGCCGAGAGCGTCCCGATGCCGTCGTGCGGCGACGATGAGATCAGGGTCAAGGTTGACGCCTGTGCCGTCTGCGGGTCGGACCTGAAGGCGTTTCAGTCGGGCAATCCTCGGATCAAGCCGCCGATGACGATGGGCCATGAGTTCACGGGCCTGGTCGAGACCATCGGCAAGAACGTTACGGGGTTCGCCAAGGATGACCGGGTCGTCATGGCCACCTCGATCTCCTGCGGCCAGTGCTTCTACTGCAAGAAGGGCTGGAACAACCTGTGCGCCAACCTGGCGCCGATGGGGTTCAGCTACCCGGGCGGGATGGCGGAATACGTGACCATTCCCGCGCTCGCGCTCAAGAACGGCCACGTCGTCAAGGTATTGCCCAAACTCAAGCCGGAGCACGCCGCGCTGGCCGAGCCGGTGAGCTGCACGGTGAACGCGTGCGAGCAGTGCGGCGTGCAGCCGGGCGACACCGTTGTGGTGATGGGCGCCGGGCCAATGGGCGTCATCAACGCCTGCACGGCGCGTGCTTTCGGGGCCAAGACCGTCATCATCACCGAGATAAACCCGGCCCGCCTCAAGCAGGCCGCGGGCTGCGGGCTCGGCATGGCGGTCAACCCGGCGCAGCAGGACCTGAAGAAGATCGTGAAGGATGCCACCGGAGGCGTGGGCGCCGACGTGGTCATTGTCGCCGCGCCGGCCGCTCAGCCGCAGGAGGCCGCGTTGGAGTTGGCGCGGAAGCGCGGTACGGTGTGCCTGTTCGCATCGCTGGCAGAAGGCAAGCACATGCTGTCAATGAACAGCCGCCTGATCCACTATGGTGAGCTGCGCGTGATCGGCACAAGCGATTCGACGCCGGCGCAGGTGAAGAAGGCGGTCGAGCTGATGGCCCGGGGCACCATGCCCCTCGACAAACTCGCGTCGCATCGCATGGGCCTGGATGACATCGCCAGGGCCTTCGAGCTGATGAAGAGCGGTGAGTCATTGCGTGTGGTGCTGATGCCGTAGCGTTGGCCCTCTCCCCAGCGGGGAGAGGGTCGAGACGAGCGAAGCGAGTCCGGGGTGAGGGGGCCGCGAACTATGGATTTGGGGCTGAAGGGCAAAGTCGCGTTGGTGACCGGCGGCGCGCGCGGGCTGGGCAAGACGATTTGCGAGCTCTTCGCGGCCGAGGGCGCCAAGGTCGCGGCCTGCGATCTCGCGGATGCCAAGGCCGTCGCGGACGGCCTGACCAGGACCTATGGCGTGCAGGCTCTCGCTGTGAAGGCCGACATCACCAGCGAAGCCGATGTGGCCCGCATGTTTGACGAGATCGAGAAGACCCTCGGCCCTGTAGACGCCCTGGTCAACAACACGGCCGTCGTTTCCAACGGCGGGCCGATGACCAACATCACCGAGAAAGAATGGAGCCGGATGTTCCAGGTCAACATGGGCGGCACATTCCTGTGCAGCCGGGAACACATCCGCAGGCTTCTGACGGCCAAACGCACCGGGAAGATCGTGAACATCTCGTCGCAGGCGGCGTTCCGCGGGTCGGAGTCGGGCAAACTGGCGTATGACGCCAGCAAGGGCGCGATCGTCTCCTTTACCATTGCGCTGGCGCGCGAGATGGCTCCGTACGGCATCAACGTCAACAGCGTGGCCCCCGGGTTGATGCGCACGGAAATGCTCGCCGCTCTGATTGACGCCAACCCGGGGAAGTTCAACAACCGTGTGCCGCTCAAGCGCGTCGGGAAGACGGAGGAGATTGGGGCCGTGGTCGTCTTCCTGTGCAGCGAGCGGGCCAGTTACATGACCGGGGCGACGGTGGATGTGAGCGGCGGCCTGGCGATGCACTAACAGACGGTTTCAAGTTTCAGGTTTCAGGTTTGCGCCAACCCGCGCTGGGAGGTAGCCTGAAACCCGACACTAGAAACCTGAGACCTTTGAGCAGAAGGAGGCCAGCATGGCAGGCTTATCCACCAGCGTCAGAATTCGGCTCAGCATCATGATGTTCCTGCAGTTCTTCGTCTGGGGTGCATGGTTTGTTACCCTGGGCACGTACCTTGGTGAGGGCCTGCACTTCAAAGGCGCCGCGATCGGCGATGCCTACAGCACCTTGCCTTGGGGCGCAATCGTCGCGCCGTTTTTCGTCGGCATGATCGCCGACCGCTTCTTCCCGGCGCAGATTGTCCTCGGCATCTGCCATCTGCTCGGCGCGGTTCTGCTGTACCTCGTCTCCGGCGTCACCGATCCGAGGGTCTTCTTCTGGATGCTCATCGCCTACGCGGTGTGCTACAACCCCACGCTCCCTCTTGTGAATGCAATCTCATTCCATCAGATGACCAGTCCGCAGAAGCAGTTCCCGGCGGTGCGCGTGTTCGGCACACTGGGCTGGATCGTCGCGGGGCTGATCGTGGGGTCCATGGGCATCGAGGCCACTGCTGTCCCGCTCAAGATTGCCGCCGGCTGCTCGGTCCTGATGGGCCTGTTCTCATTCGTGCTGCCGCACACGCCGCCGAAGTCGCTCGGCCGCAAAGTCACCGTGCGCGACGTCCTCGGATTGGATGCCCTGGCCCTGCTGAAGGAGCCGTCGTTCGCCGTCTTCGTCATCGGCTCGCTGCTGATCTGCATCCCCCTGGGCTTCTACTACGCGTTCACCAACCCCTTCCTGAACGAACGCGGCATTGCCAACGCGGCCGGCATCATGACGATGGGGCAGATGTCCGAAGTCTTCTTCATGCTCGTCATGCCGTTCTTCTTCGTGCGTCTGGGCGTCAAGAAGATGCTCCTGTTCGGCATGCTGGCGTGGGTCGTCCGGTATGTGTTGCTGGCCTTCGGGAACCCGACCAACCTGATAGCGCTGTACTACGGCGCCATCCTGCTGCACGGCATCTGCTACGACTTCTTCTTCGTCACCGGCCAGATCTACGTGGACAACACCGCGCCCAAGACCATCCAGGCCAGCGCCCAGGGCTTCATCGGCGTCATCACCTACGGCGTTGGCATGATGATCGGCTATACGGTGGCCGGCCGCGTCGTGCAAGGCTTCAAGGAGAGCATGCCGGCGGAGCAGGGCACTGATCCCTGGAAGGCCATCTGGCTCACGCCCGCCGTGATGGCCGCCGTCGTGCTCCTGCTGTTCGCCCTGTTCTTCCGCGAGAAGCCCGCCTCAGCGGCGCAGCAGCCCACGGAGCCGCCTGCGGCTCCGGAGCCGGCCGCGTGACAGTGCGCGGCGCCGCGGAGCGCCGCTGCGGGCAGTAGCCGACGGACGAGGAGGCACCCGCGGGGCGATCCCCGGAGAGGAATGCACCATGGCAGGTTTGGCGCCCAATGTCAGGTTCCGCTTGAGCGTGATGATGTTCCTGCAGTATGCCTTCAACGGCATCTGGATCATCCCGCTCTTCAACTACCTGACCAAGACCGTGGGGTATAGCGACGGCGAGGCCGCGGGCATGTTCAGCACCACGGCCCTCGGCTTCATCATCGCTCCGTTCTTCGTGGGCATGATCGCCGACCGGTTCTTTTCCGCCGAGAAGATTCTCGGAGTCTTGAACATTCTGGCCGCCGTATTCCTGTACATGGCCAGCGAGATGGCGGCCTCGGCCGACGGCAAGCCGCAGCCGGGCGTCATGTTCTGGATACTCCTGGCCCACTTCCTCTGCTACTCCCCGACCTGGGCGCTCACCAACACCATCGCGCTCAACCAGATGAGCGATCCGGGCAAGCAGTTCCCGTCCATCCGGGTCATGGGGACCTTCGGCTGGATCGCGGTCAGCACCATGTGCCTGTTCAGCGATCAGATCACCACGGCGTTCGGCGTCAGCCAGAAGTTCGAATACACGAAGGTCCCGATGTTCATCGGCTCCGGTATCGGCCTCGCCGCGGGCCTCTTCAGCTTCTTCCTCCCGAATACTCCCCCCAAGAGCATCGGCCACACGCCGACGTTTGGCGACATCATCGGCGTCAAGGCGCTATCGCTGTTCAAGGACCGCAACTTTCTGGTCTTCGCCCTCACGACGTTCCTGATCCTGCTCCCCAACATGTTCTACTGGGGCTTCTGCAACATGTACCTCAACGAGACCGGCATGGCGAACGTCCAGTTCAAACAGAGCATTGGACAAATGGCTGAAGTCGTCTTCCTGTATCTGATGCCGCTGTTCTTCATCCGGTACGGTGTGAAGACCATGCTGGCGATCGGGTTCCTGGCTTGGCTGGCGCGGTTCTTCTGCTTCGCCTTCGGCTACCAGACGGCAAGTCTGGCGTTCCTGTTGTACACCGGTCTGGCCCTGCACGGCATCTGTTGGGACTTCTTCTTTGTGACGGGCCAGCTTTACACAGACAAGAAGGCGCCCAAGGAGGTACAGGCCAGCGCCCAGGGTCTGCTCTCCTTGATTACCTTTGGGCTGGGGTGGTTCATTGGTGTGAACATTGCCGGCACGGTCATCGGCCAGCACGCCACTCACCAACTGGCCGCCAGCGATCTGCTGAACAAGCCGGCCCTTTACGCCGAGATCGTGATGGAAGGCCTGGGCGCTGCCGAACCTGGCCCCGCCAAGCGGGTCTGGGAACTCTTTGACACCGAAACACGGCAGGCGATCGCAGAGGAGACCAAGGGCACGGGCGGCGATGCATCGCGTGAAGGCAAAATCCTCAACGCCCTGAACGCCATGGTTGTCAATCCCGGTCTCTATGGCGAAGCAGACTTCGCAAAGATCGTCGCCAAAGCCCAGGCCGACAAGGATGTCATGTTCACCAATCTGCTGGCAGACCAGCAGAAGATGGTGCAGGGCGGCGCGAAGATGAAGGACGCCGACCTGAAGGAGCTGAACCGGCTGCTGCTGGAGAGGTCCTTCCCCGGCACCATTGCGCCCAACCGCCATCTTTGGAGCAAGATCTGGCTCTATCCGGCGGGCATGGCCATTGTCCTGTTCGTCTTCTTCATGCTTGGCTTCCGTGACAAGATGCTGGTGGTGGAGAAGGAAGACCGGAAGACTGAGCCGCTGGCAGCGTGATTGATGGGGTAACCATGCCGCAGTATCTGTTGGGCATTGACAACGGCGGAACTGTCTCCAAGGCCGGGCTGTTCACGACCGACGGTAAGGAGGTCGGCGTTGCCTCGCGGAAAGTGAAGGCGCTGGAACCCAAGCCCGGCTGGTCCGAGCGGGACATGCGGGGCATCTGGAGGGCCACCGCCCAGGCTGTCCGCGAGGTGCTGTCGAAATCTGGCGCTGATCCCGCGTCAATCGCCTGCGTTGCTCCCACGGGACACGGCAATGGCGTCTACCTCGTGGACAAGGCGGGCCGTCCCGTCCGCAACGCAATGTACTCGACCGACAAGCGCGCCCAGGCGTATGTGGACAAGTGGCTGGCCGACGGCGTGGATGCGAAGGTCCTTCCCAAGACTACGCAGTGCCTCTGGGCCGCTCAGCCCAACGCGCTCCTGGCCTGGATTCGCGACAACGAACCGGACGTTATGAAGCGCGCCGCGCATGTCCTGATGTGCAAGGACTACATCCGCTTCCGCCTCACCGGCGAGATTGCCGCCGAGCTTACCGACATGTCGGGCACCAGCCTGATGAATGTCGTGACCGGCCACTACGACGACGAGGTGCTCACGCTCTTCGGCATCGCCGACATGAAGCGCCTCCTGCCGCCGCTGGTCAAGACCGCCGACATCTGCGGCGCGGTAACGGCACGCGCGGCAAAGGAAACGGGGCTCAAGGAAGGCACGCCCGTGGCCGGCGGGCTGTTCGACATTGACGCCTGCGCGCTGGCGTCGGGCATCGTTGACGAACGGCGGATGTCGCTCGTCGCCGGCACGTGGGGCTGCAATACCTATGTCTCGCCGGAGCCGCTCATTGACAAAGACCTGTTCATGACATCCTGCTACAGCATGCCCGGGCATTACCTGATGCTCGAAGGCAGCCCGACGTCCGCGAGCAACCTGGAATGGTTCGTGAAGGAACTGATGGCGCCGGCCAGGGCGCGCAGGGACGGTGGCTCCACCTACGGCCTGTGCAACGAGCTTGTTGCGAGCACCAAGCCGGATGACGGCGTCCCCGCGTTCCTGCCTTTTCTGTACGGTTCCAACGCCAATCCGCGGGCGAAGGCCTGCTTCATCGGCTTGGAGGGCTGGCACACGCGGGCTCACGTGCTGCGCGCGGTGTACGAGGGGATTGCGTTCGCGCACTACGCCCACGTCCGCCGGTTGTTGAAGTTCCGCAAGCCCCCGGAGACGATCATGTTCACGGGCGGCGCGGCGCGCAGCAAGGTCTGGGTGCAGATGTTCGCGGACTGTTTCCAGATGCCGATGGAGATTCCCGCGGGCACGGAGCTGGGCGCGCTCGGCGCGGCAATCGCAGCGGCCGTTGCGGTTGGCATCTACCCCGGCTATAAGGAGGCTGTCGCGGCAATGACGCGTGCGGCGCGTCGTCACGATCCCGATCAGGCGTTGAAAGACATCTACGCGGCCAAGTACGAACGGTACCAGAAGGTGCTCCAGGCGCTTGACGAGGTTTGGTGAGAGGAGGAAAGAACATGAGGACAGTGGCAGGAGTGGCCGGGCTGTGCGCGTTGCTGTTGTTGGCCGGGTGTGGTGAGCTCAAAAGTACACAGGGCGGGGGCAAGGCCCAGCCGCCAACAGTCACCTACGGATGGACGTTCATCAAACTGGACGAAAAATGCAGCAGCCCGGATGGCATGTGCCTCGGCAAGGACGGGTACATCTACCTGTCCATGAACAACAAGAACACGGAGTTCAAGGACCCGTGCAAGATCATGCGCATTGGGCCCAACGATAAGCTTGAGGATTTCAGCGAGCTGCCGCCGCATCCCGATACGAAGATCTGCAGTCCGCTCGGCCTCGCCTTCGGGTCCGACGGCAATCTCTACGTCTCCGACAATCAGTTGTTCGTGAAAGACGCCAAGATGGGCACCTCGCGCGTGATACGCATCGTGATCGAGAACGGCAAGGCCGCCAAGACCGAAGTCGTCGCCACGGGCCTGAACATGGCCAACGGCCTGGCCTGCAAGGACGACTGCGTGTACGTCAACGACTCGACGCTCTGCGGCGACAAGCCCATGCCCAGCGGCGTGTACTGCTTCAAGCTCAGTGAACTCAAGGCGGACGCCCCCGTCACAGCGACGGGCCTCCACGATCCCCACCTCATCTTCACAGTCCTGACGCAGAACCCCGACCCGCTGTACCAGGTCGGCGCCAACGGCCTCGACTTCGACTCCAAGGGCAACATGTACGTCTGCAACTTTGGCGATGCCGAAGTCATCAAGGTGACGCTGGACAAGGACAACAAAGTCACGAGCAGCAAGTCGCTGGCGAAGGGCCAGGGCATGTTGAGCACCGACGGCCTGCACGCCTACGACGAAGGGTTCGTACTGGTCGCGGACTTCATGGGCAACGCGATCTTCATGATCAACTCCGAGAGTGGGGAGGTGAAACAGATCCGGAAGAACGAGCCATGCAAGAAGCCGGACTGCGTCCGTGGCTGCCTGCACGCGCCGTCCGAGTGCATGTGGCGCAAGAAGAGCAGCAAGATCTACGTCTCTAACATTGACATTACGTACGGGCCGAACGTCAGGCATGATGTTCACACGATTTCGCTGATCAATTTTGTAGCGGGTAATTAGCAAAGGAGAGCAGACATGGACAGACGAGAGATGCTGGTGGCGGCGGCAGGTGTTGCCGGCGCGGCGTTGTTGACCTCGGGCAGTGCGCGGGCCGACGACAGGGACAAGAAGAAGATCAGGTTCCAGGACTCCGATTTCGTGGACTCGAACGGGAAGTTCAAGGAAGACAAAGCCAAAGACGCCATCATCGCGTTGATGAAGTACCACGGCTATCCGATCTTCGACGGCATCAAGGAGAAGCTGTGGGTTTCCGATTACGGCAAAGGCCAGTTCACCAAGTTCGGCCTGGCCGCGATCATGCACAAGAACAACGAGCAGGACCGGTACATGCTCATGGACCTGTTCCTGCTGCCGCATCAGATGCTGCCTGAGCATTGGCACGTGAAGACGGAGAAGAACCCGGCGAAGCTCGAAGGCTGGCTGGTGCGCTGGGGCGAATCGCACATCGTCGGCATCGGCGATGACAACCTGAGCAAAGACGTCGTGATCCCGGCATGCCACAACGGCGGTAAGACCGAGACGCGCCACGAAGTGCTCGCCAAGCCCGGCATGTTCGTGCCGCTGGCGCAGGTCGAGAGCAAGCACTGGCAGTGGGGGGGACCGGAAGGCGCCATCCTCAGCGAAGTGGCCAACGTCCACGACGATAGCGGCGTGCGGCACACGGACAAAGAGGGCAACGATTTCTTCCTGAAGGGCGGGAAGTAGCCGGCGATTCCTGGCTTACGGCTTGATCGCCAGACGCAGGATTGTGTGAGCGCGGATGACGTGCAGGCCGTTGTTGGCGATCAGCAGCCGGCAGTTGGCGTCCACGAAAGGTTCCGTATCCAGGAAGGTGCGGGTCTTCACAATCGAGCCGCCGTCCACTTCCAGCCGCACGATGCCCTCGTCGGTCGGCACCATCAGCATGTTGCCCGTGGCGCACGCGCCGCGGACGCCGGCCAGCCAGCCGTTTTCGTCGGGTTTGTGGCATTCGCGGGCCTCAACGGTCCCATCCGGGCGGATGATTATGACGTGCGTGAGCATCTGGCCGGATTGCTGGAGCGTCAGGAAGAACCAGCAGCGCTCCCGCGGGAACGCGCAACTCGCGCGAACCCATTGCCCCGGCATCGGCGGCAGAGGCACGCTGTCGTTGATGCCGCGACTGCCAGCCTTGAACACAAACGCCGTGGTCAGTTGCCCGGCGCGGTAGAAGCCGAAGCCGAACGCCGGTCCCATCCAGAAGGCGGTCTGCCGCGGCAGGACCTCGCCCACGCTCTCGGGCCCCAGCGGCGTGTCGCGCAGCAGATGGCCGTCGCGCAGCCAGTACAGGCTGCCGGCTTCGTAGACGAACTGCGGCCTGCCCGCACACGTCTCCACCGTCTCGGTGCGCCCGGGCGCGTTGCTTTCGAGGGCGACGAGGCGCGTGCCTTGTCCGACCCAGGTCGTCTTCGGCGCCAGCGCGAAGCGCATGGCC
>JAPLOD010000238.1 GCA_026692735.1 Planctomycetota bacterium
CGTGGCGCAATTTGCCAAATTGCGCTACAGGGGGGAGAGGGTGACCGGTCACGACGGCGGGGGGCCCGATGCTCTCGCCGGGCCGCGGTGAGCCAGGAACGCCCGGCCGGCCACTGCCCGCGGGCTGCGGCCTGTTGCCTCCGCCCTGCTGCCTGGGGCCAGTGCCCTGCGGCCCTTGCCCGCCTCTGCCGCGGTGATGCCGGCGCCGTCTGTGGTGTCCGCCGCCGCCTTCAGCGGGATAGCTTGGCCGCGGCTGCACGACCGTGCCCGGCGAAGCACCCGCGATCATGCTGCTGACGATCTGTGCGGCCCGCTTGGCGGCGGCCTCGTCGGCCAGGGCTTCAGCCGCGCTGGGCGGAGGGGCGCTGACCGGCGGCGCAGCGGTGTGAGGCGTTTGAGGAGGCGCGCTGGGCACCCCCTCGCCCTGACGGGGGAGAGGGTGAACGGTTAGGGCGGCAGCAGATCCATCTGCAACTTGGTCACGCGGACGTGCTTCAGGCTGCTCAACGGCGCCAGCAGGAGGAGGCTGAGGACCTCCAACGGGCGCGCCGAGCCCTTTGGGCCGGGGCGCACGGCGAGCATGAGATCGCCGTCCGGATCCAGCTCCAGACTCACCAGCGCCGGCCTTAGGTCTACGTCTTGGGTGCCCTTTTCCCTTGGACGCGCGAACGGAAGGGTCGGCGCCTCCAGCAGGCGCGTCAGGCGCTCCGGCGGCACCCGCAGAGCTGCCTGGTGCAGATGGAGGCGGTACAGGATCCGCAGGGGCACCTGACCCGCCCGAGTGGGGGGCAGCTCCCGGACCGCTGTCGCCCTCAGCCCCAGCGGGAGAGCCGAAGCCAGACGTTGGAAGATCTCCTGAATTGGTATCCATTGAGTGAACTCGATTTCCGCAACTTCGTCGAGGGATGCGACGCCTACCTCCAACGCCACCGGGAAGACGATGCGCGGGCGGGGGTTGAAACCCTCCGTCAGCCGCACCGGCAATGCTGCCCGGCGAACCGCGCGCCGGAGCGCGCGCATGAGATCATGGTGGGAGATGAAGCGCAGCGCTTCGCCCTTTTCGAAACGGATCTCGACCTTTTGCTGGATCATCGCTGCGGCTTCGCCGGGGGCGGCCGTCTTAGAGCGGGCGTTCAGCCCGCACGCTGCCAGAATAACCTGAACCTACGTAGTGCAGGCTTCCGGCCCGCTGCGCAGCCTAAAGGGCTGCAGCACAAAGGCGGGCCACTGGGTTGGTTCGCGCGAGAGACCCTGATTGCCTTGTTCGTCCAGCAGCCCCGGAACACCCGGGCTACTTGGGACTAGCCTCTTCTTCTTCGCCGATCGTCGTGAACGGCTTCGAGTAGTCCTGACGAATCTTCTCCAAATCCTTCTTGAACTGATCTGTCTCGTAGAAATCAATGATGGTCGGCGTGACGAAGACGAGGAGGTTGTTGCCGCTCAGGGTCTTGGACCGGTGCTTGAACAGCCTGCCCAGGAAGGGGATATCGCCGAAGATTGGAACCTTGTGTTCGGCGTAGCTTTCGTTCTCCTCCTTCAGGCCGCCGATGACGCCGGTCTCGCCGTTGCGCAGCATCAACTTCGTGACCAGGATGCTCTGGGTCGTCTGCGGGAGCTTCAACTGGCCGAAGGTCTCGAAGCCGGTGAAGTTTTCGGTCTTGGGCACGAGCGTCATGAGGATGTTGTTTTCGGGGCCGGTGACGTGCGGGATGACGAGGAGTTGGAAGCCGAGCTTGAGGGGCGAACCAGCCGCCTCGCGGAAGCCGCCGACGTTGCCGCCGCCTTCGGTATTGGCGACGATGGTCTCAGCGTAGCGGACCATCTGCCCGACCTGGATGGTAGACTCTTCATTGTCCAGCGTCACAAGCTGCGGAGCCTGGACGACGCGGCCGCGCGTCTTCTGGCGGATCATCTCGAGCAAGGCCTGAGTGCTCCCGAAGCCCATGGAGCCCATCCCAATGGAGGGGATGCCAGCGGAGGGGAAGCTGGCCCCCTGGGTCGCCACGGCCTTACGCAGGCTGAAGATATCGCCCACGGCAAGGGCGCCGCCCGTCGTCGGGTTGAGGACCTGGCGGGTGCCGTCCATGACGGACAGATCGCCCAGCACCGAGCGGGAGAGGCCGTTGGAGACGTCGAAGGGGAAGGAGGTGGCCCAGTTGCCGACGGGGGTCATGCTGAACTGGAGACCGGAGGCCCAGTCCACACCCAGACGCTCGGTGTCGGTGTCGGTCAACTGCACGAGCTTGACGGCAATGTGGATCTGCTTGGGCGGGACGTCCAGCTTGCGGACGATCTCGGACATGGCTTCCACCGCGGTCGCGGTATCGCGCACGATGATGGTATTGGAGCGTTTCTCGACCGCCATCTTGCCCTGAGCCGTGGCGACGTTTTTCATGACCTCCATGAGGGACGTCGCTCCCGCACCTTGCTGAGCGACGGCCGTCGTGCCCTCTTGCTTCGTGAAATCGCTTTGCAGGACGGGCGTGTACTTGGAGCCTTCCGGCGAGACGTACATCAGGCGGAACATACGGATCTCGAGCTGTTTCTCAACTTTGGCGGGGGTGGTGATCCGAATGGTGTTGTCCTGCTCGTCAACGTCCACGAAATCGCGGGTCTTGCAGACCATCTTCAGGGCGCTGCGCCAGGGGACGTTCTCAATGCGCATAGTGATCTGGCCGATGATGTCCTGGTCTATGATGACATTGGCGCCGGCCTGGATGGCGATGGTGTTGATCACGTCGCGGATATCCGCGTTCTGGAAGACCATCGTCACCTTCTCGGGGGCGTCAATGAGGATGATGTTCTCGGTGATCATGCTGTCATCCACGACCAGCCCGTATTTCTTGGCGATGAAGTCGAGGATGGTGCGATACGTGACATTCTCCAGCTCGAACGTGACCAACAGCCGTTCCACATTGGGCTTCTTGCAGCGGACGTTCTTGTTGCTGACCTGCGAGAGGTAGTCCAGAACCTGCTTCAACGGCCGCTCGTTGACGTGGATGGTGATTTTGGCGCCGGCGGACTTTGCGGCCTCGCCCATGCCGCGCGCACCGATCACTTCAATGCGCTTGAGCACCGGCTGCTGTTCTTCCTCGCCGGCCCGGCTGGACACCGCAACGCAACCTATGAGCACCACTGCGCATGCGGCCGCGTACCAGCACGACGCGATAGACACGGAGCGTGCGCGAGGAAACGTCATCCCCTCAACCAAAGGCCCCTCCTGCCCCCCAGCGATTGGCCGCCCAGCGTGTTGAGGTGCGGCCAAAGCGTTGTCAAGAGCTCCCGATTATATCGGTCTTTGCGCCCCTGTCATTGACTATTTCGCCATTTCCACGGCCACCATCATCGGGCACTCTGCATGTCCGATAATGAGAGCTTCATCCTGTACCCCTGGAAGATGAAGATCACCTGGTCGGGCCGGATCTCATCCACCACCACCTCGTTGTTGTCGCTGGCCGCGACCACCTGCCCCTTGCTCACCGGCTTGCTGTTGACGATGGCCTGCGAGTGCTTCTCGCGCGACACAATGCCTGTGAGGCGGATGCCCATGTCATGGAACTTCCTCTCGGCGGCCAGACGCTGCTGCAGACGGTCCGCGGCGCGGCGCAGGTCCAGGAGCTTCTCGCGCACCTCGAGCAGCTCGGGGTACTTGCCAAGGTTGCCGATGCCCGTGAACACCTCCAGCCCCCGATCGCACGTCGCAACGACCTCCAGCGGGCGCCCTTCGGGGCCCAGCGCCATGAAGGTCTTCTCCGCGGCCGCGTAGGCGTCTTCCGCCTTGGCCTTCTTCTCCAGGACCTGCGTGGGCTCCAGCTCCTTCTCCGTGCGGCCGGGAGTCCCCGACTTGCCTGGTTTCTGCTCCTCCGGCTCCTTCGGGAGATTCGGCCTGAGCCTGACAGTGAAGGGATCGCGGCGGTTGCCCGGCACGAATTCAAACACCTCAGCTTTCTTGCCCGCGTCCGCCGCCGCGGGCTGTTCCGCGACCGGCGCCTGGCCGGCCCAGGACGAGGCCGCCAGCAGCGCACACAGGCAGGCGCACGCGAAGCGCACACCAGCGTCGGCACTACGAATTGCGCGTCTCATGACAGCCCCCAGATCGGCATGTGCCACGCGACAACCATCAGGACCCTGGCTGCCGCTTGTAGTAGTAGGTTACCATGTCCACGTTGATGTCGTGCTTTTCGCCGGTGGGCAGGACACCGGAGTTTTTGGGCGCGAGGGTCAGGCTCTCAAAGGCGATGAAGCGGTCGAAGCGGTCCTCGATCTCGTTCATGAGCTTGCAGAAGCTCATGAAGTCCGCTTCCCAGCTCGTCTGCCAGCTTTCGCGCACGTAGCCCTGCGAGGGAGAGCTGGACATGCGGCGGAAGGTCTTGAGGGTGCAGCCGGACTTCTGGGCGATCTCCTCGATATTCTTGGTCAGTACGGCAATCTGCTCCTCATCCGGCAGCTTGCGCTGCTGTTCGCCGAACTCCTCGCTCTTCGATGCCAGCTCGCGCTCCTTTTCCGGCTTCTTGTCCACGATGGCCTTGAGGACATCCCTTTCCTTCACCAGCTTGTCGTGCTTGGCCTTCTTCCCGCGCCACTGGTCGTAGACGTAGTACAACCCGCCGCCGAGGAGGAGGTTGATGACAACCACAACCGAAATCGTCACGATCATACGCGTGCGTTCTGGCCAGTCGCCTGCTGCCATGTTTGTTCCTCGTTGGTGGGCTGGAGGCCAGCCCACACTGCCTCCCACACCAGCACTCGGCGTTACGTTCCCGGCGCCTTCTGCGGCACCTCGAAGCTCAACGTCATGGAGAAGTCCAGGCCGTCTTCCGGGACGTCCATGGCCTTGTTGAGCCGCTCATCCTTCTCTTTGGGCGGCGGCACCTTGGCCACCACCTTGGAGATCAGCCGCGGCTTGTCGAAGCGCGCCCCCAGGAAGGTATTGACGCCGTTCTTGCTGGGATCGGGGTACGCCTTCACGAACCACTCATCGAGTTTGTCCATCAGCTTCTTGAAGCGGTCCTCGCGCTCCAGTCCGTCCTTGCCGATGATGAAGCCGGTCAGGGCGATGGTGTAGCGCTTGCCGAGCGGCGTCTGCCCTGTGCCCGAGTCTGAGCCGCCGACCCTGACGTTGAACGACCTGAACCACACGCCCTCGGGCACGGCGTTGCACAGCGAGTCCATCAGGCGCGCGTAGCGGATACGGCTGCGCATGAGGTTGGTCAGCGTATCCACCTTGCTTTGAAGCGTGGTCAGCTTCCGCTCAATCTCCTTGACTTCTTTCTCCTGCTCCTTGTAGTTCTTGATCTCGGCATCGCGGTTCTTGATCTCGCCATCCATGACGGGGATCTTCACGAGGTAATACTTGCCGATCAAGAAGCTGAGGCCGCCGGCGACCAGGACTCCGGCGAGGATAACCGCCATGCGCGGCGGCGAGAGGATTGGCTCCGGGACCAGTTCCTCGGGGAGCAGGTTTATCTCAATCATGCCTATTCCACCTTACCGCGGACGCCCGGCTTCCGCCGGGCGCGCGCGGAGCAACGCGCTACAGGTTGCGTATGCGGCTGGCCAGGCCCAGCGCTATGGCCATGTCCGAATTCGCACCGCCCATGCCGGCGGGGTTGAAGCCCGTGATCTCCAGGCCTTCCGTCGGATCCCACAGCTTGACCGGCAGGTTGAAGATCTGGGCCAGCATGGTGTCTATGCCGGGGAAGAGCACCGAACCGCCGGAGATGTAGACCTCCTTGACCTCTTGTTCGTACTGGTTCTCGTGGTAGTCGAACGACAGGCGGATCTCGCTGCCGATGTCTTCCAGCACGGGCAGCATGGCGTCCTGCATGGATTCGAGCGCGCCGCCGGGGTCCTTCTTCATCTTCTCGACGTCTTTCGGGTCCTCGCCGAAACGCTTGGCGACCGCCTCGGTCAGATCGTTTCCCCCCATGAAGATCTCGCGCTGGAAGAACGAGGCGTTGCCGCGCATGATGTTGATGTCGCTCTTGCTGGCGCCCACATCCACCAGCGCGCGGACTTCGTTGTCATTGATCCCCAGGCTGAGGTTGCGCAACTCGAACGCGTTCCCCAGCGCGAGGAAGTCAACGTCAATGATCGCGGGGGAGAGCCCCACGGAGTTCAGCAGGTTGATGTGTTCGTCTATCAGCGTCTTCTTGGCCGCGACGAGCAGCACCTTCATCTGCCCCTGCGGCGTCGTCTGATCGTCGCCTTCCTTGAGCCGCTGCGCATCCAGCCGGACTTCCGACACGTCGAAGGGGATGTACTTGTCCGCCTCATACTCCATGGCCTGTTTGAGTTCGCTATCGGGGACGGCCACCATGGGCACCTGGCGGTGGATCACCGACCTGCCCGAGACGGCGGTGGCAGTGCGCTTGGCCTTTATGCCCCCCTCGCGCAGCGCCTTCGTGATGCTGTCGCCTACCGTCTCCGCGCTTTCCACCTCGGCCTTGCCCATGCCTGTAATGACCAGCCCCTGACCGACGCGGGTCAGTTCCAGGCACTTGACAGAGGCGGAGCCAACATCAAGACCCAGAAGGCTTTTCCTGCGGCTAAACAGACCCATACATGGCTCCTAGAAAAACAGTCGCCGCCCGGCCACCATAGCTACCTGAGCGCAGCGTCCGCGTCAAGCCGGAAATGCAGAGCGTTAGCTCCTGGCTCTTGGCTCTTGGCTCTTGGCCGTTGACGCGCCGTGGCGCCAATAGCCGATAGCCAGTAGCCGTGCTAGGCTTTGCCGCCCTTCAGCAATGCGGTAACCTCGCCGGACTCGGGGAACCTGCCCGTCTTGTCCTTCGAGTAAACCGTTTTGCCATTGACCTTTACGTCGAAGATGCCATGCGATCCCTTGATCAGCTCCGCATCCGCGCCAAACGCCTTCTTCAACTCAGCCGCCAAACTGGTGGCCTGTGGGAGATAGTTTCACGCTGTGCAGTAGGTAATGGTTATCTTCATCCTAACAATTGCCTCCTTGTCGCCATGGCGCTCCTGGCTTGTAGACCTCTTGCATCCACGCCAGCGTGCGCCGGATGCCTTCCTCGAGTGGTACCGTCGTTCGATGCCCCAAATCCGTTGTTGCTCGTGTGCAGTCCACCAGTTTCCGCCTGGTGGTGAGGATCTCGGACTCCCTGTACGTCACCAGCCTATCACTCTTGCGCAGTGTCTTCAGTATGAGGCGCGAACAGGTCTCGATGTCGTGGAAGTCGGTCCCGCCGATGTTGTAGACCCCACCCCCCTTGAAGTTCGCGCTGATGTTCGCCAGCGTGCGGCTCATGTCCGTCACGTAGGTGCTGGTCCGCTTGTGTCCGCGGTACACTGTATATGGTATATCGTGCAGCGCGCGGTAGCAGAACAGGCAAATCACGGAGCGGTACGGGCTGTAGTACTCGCCCGGACCGTAGGTGTTGAACAGCCGGACGCGGACGCTGGGCGTCTTGTACTGGGCCGCGGAGTTCAAGACCTGCATTTCGTTGACCCACTTGCTCATCGCATAATCGTTGAGCTGCTTGATCTCGACGGTGTCCATCACCTCTTCGCTCATCGTGCCGTCGTAGTCGCCGTAGACTTCCGACGAGGAAAAGTACACGGCCTTGAACCCTTCGCGTTCCTGCATGCGCAGGATGTTCTTGGTGCCGATGGCATTGGTCATCCACAGGTTCTCATAGTAATCCTCGCCGTTCCACCGCCCAAATTCCGCCGCGAGATGATAGACGATGTCGAAGCGGTGCGGCCGCGCCGTGTAGCCCTGCGGCCAGCCGCCGCCGGACCACAGCCGCTCGACCTGCCGGAACTCGCCGACGTCGCAGCGCGCGTAGTTGGGGGCGTTGTGATGATGACGGATGTCGGCCACGAAGACGCGATGCCCGCGCCGCTCCAGTTCCGGGACCAGGTAGCTCCCCACGGCGCCCAGGCCGCCGGTGACGAGGATGGTCAGGGGTTTGGCGGCCTGGCCTTCCAACGCGGAGGGCGCGTCGCTGATGTTGGTTCTCCTCCGCACGGACACGCAGATTACCCTCAGTCCCGACTCACTTGGCCCAACGTCACGCTTATGCGGCCACCGTGGGCGGCAAGTCACGGGCCGCGAGCGGCTGGAGCGAAAGGCCGGCGAGAACGTCGTTGAGCTGCTCCAACGTCAGCCGCGCGGGGCTGAGTATCTCTATTCCTATCGGCCGCCCGTCGGCGGACCAGTCCACCAGGAGGCCGTGCGCGGCGCGGACCGTGCGCGCGCTCGTATCGCCGGCCTGGCGGGGCAAGTACAGATACGCCGCCAGCGGACGGCCATCGCGGTAGGTTATTTCAAAGTAGCAGCCTTTCATGCTCTTCGCCTCCGCCATTATTGTACCGCATACGCGGTGATTACCAGCACAACCTGCTGTCGGCGAGTGGTTCCACGACGACTTCCCACTCGCGTTGATCAAAGGTTGTGGCAATGACATATCGCCCCGGCTCCTCGTTGGGACGCCAACCACGCGGCGCCTCAAGCATCTGACGCAACTCAATCTCGTTGAACTGGCGATCCGCCATGCGCTTGAGCAAGTGCGGGGTCAACTCCAACTCCCACTGCCACCAGTCCGGCCACTCTCGCGCTTCCGTCATCGCTTGGGCCTGCCATGCACGTAGTGGTCATGGTTCTCGGCCAAGTCGCACGGCAAACCCTTCGCTCTGCCCGCCCACTGGAGCAGCTTGTCGGACAGCGACAGCTTCCGTTTTCGGGGTCGCTGTGCGGCCACCACCCGCACCTCAGTCCCCTCTTGGAGCGCGCGGGGGTCTTCCAGCACCACCACGCCGTTCGTCACCTTGCCCTTGTACGTCATGACTGCGCCCTTCCGTGTCCGCGTCCTGGCAGCATTATACCATGCCCGCTTCGTCCTTCATCCTTCGTTCTGCGCACGCCCCGTCGGGCCATCGCATATCACCGTTTCACGACCTTCATGCCGTCGCGGTCCACGATGATCTTGCCGCCGGCGTAGCGCACCACCCAGCGGATGGCGTAGCCGAGGCGGATATCCTTGAGCTTGAGCGTGACCGGCGTTTTCTTGAGGGCCTCGTCCACCGCCAGCTTGATCCCGGGCTGCTCGGTGAGTTGTTTGATGGCGTCGCCGGCGGGCATTTTGTCCGGCTCGAAGTTCAGCACCTCCTCGCGGTTGTCGAGCAGCCTGGCGATGGGGAGGTCCTCGGGCGTCAGCATGGTTTTGTCGAGCTTCTTCGGATCGAAGATGAAGACGGCCATGTCGCGCACCTGGTATTCCAGGCCCAGCGGGGTCAGCAGTTGTTTGAGCGCCGGCCCCACGGCGATGGCCTTGGCGGTCAGTGTCACGGTCGGGGCGCGTTCGAGCGCCGAAGGGTCCACGACGAACGTCACGCCGGCCTGCTCGCAGAACCAGTCCAGCATCTCGGCCAGCGGCTTCTTCGCATCGCCGCTGATCTTTTTCTCCAGCGCGGCGTTGAACGGCTTGCGCCAGGGCTCTTCACCGGGCCGAACCGGCTTGGGGAACTGCATCGCCTGCGCCGACACGCACACGGCCAGGCTCACCGCGGCTGCTGAAAGAAGACGCATGGGGTTGTCCTCCGTGAGTGCTGTTGGACTATACCATTGTGGGGCGGGTTGGCAACCCGCCCTGCAGCGTGGTCATGGACGGCGCTCCTTCCGGCGGATGAGGTATTCGCAAGCGTACAATGCCAACGCGGCCAGGCCTACGGCGACCGCAAGGTCAAGGAGGAGCGGCAGCGCCCTCAACTGCGGGGTCTCAACAGGCAGGTTGAGGTTCCACGGTACCGGCGAGACGTAATGAACGCCGTATTCGGTATAAGCCATCGGCCAGCCATATCTCGCGCTGCATCGGACAATGGGGTCGAACGTATCGCCGCTGGTGTCATATCCGGCAATGTAGGAACACGAGCCATGTCCGGCCGAATTCGCCCACAGCAGTCCTGCCATAACCGCCACGAGACAGGCACGCGAGACCGGATGAAACCGTTTGCGGAACAGACCAGCAAGACGTTGCCGCATGGTGGGCTGAAGGACGACGGCAATCATCGCCAGCAGAACCACTCCAGCCAGACAGTTGAGCGCCAGATGGTCCATATTCCAGCCTTCCCAGTCTGTGACCGGGAGGGGATACCTGCCGACCTTCCGATGTGCCCAAAGCGGCCAGCCCGCGTCCACGACGTTCAGTTCGGAATCGCCCTCTATCGGCGAGACCTGCCGAACGCTGCGTTCGCGGAAGTTGAGCAGCATCAGAGCGCCCGCCGCAAGCGACAGAATGAGCGCTGTCGAGAGGTAGAACTGGAACCAGGGGCGCTTCTGCGGCGCATCGCTCATACGCCGCACAGTATCGCCGCAGGAACGTCGCTCGCCAAGTGCGTTGGCAGATGCCGGATGCCAGATACCGGATTCCAGATGACGGATGCCCGCTCTCCCCCTGTCCAAGACTGCACCATTGTGCACAACCCGTCAGTTGTCCGTTGTCAGTCGTCAGTTGTCCGTTGTCCGCTGAGTATTGCTCTCCGTCCGTCCCTTCGCACCCGCTCACGGCCCAATGCCCAGCGAACAATGACAAATGACCAATGACAAGTGACAATGACTCCCGCGCCCGCTTCGTCGTGCCGTTCCGTTCAATCGCAAATCGCAAATCTAAAATCGCAAATCGTCTCTCACTCCCTCCGCACCACTTCCACCCCAGCGCCGCCCGCCTCCCTGCCGTTCCCAGTCACATCATATCTGTGTTCATCCGTGTTCATCTGTGGTTTCATTTCGTTCAGGATTTCCTCGATGATCTCCAGTTCGAGCTGATGCGGAGTCTTCCCATAGCACAGCAGACACGCCCTGAAGAATTTCTGGTAACTCGAAAATCCGTAGCTCATCGCCCACGTCGTCCGATGAAACCGCGGCGCCCGCCGGCTTTTCTGCAGCGCCTCATAGACTTCCTCGGCCTCTGACTTCCCCTCTGCGCCTGAACCCTGAACCCTGAACCCTGAACCCGCCGTCTCTTTGTCCGCTCGTGTCGTCGTCCTGGAACGCTCAACGATGAAACCCTTCAGTTCGTCCTTCATCCGCGCCCGCACGCCCTCCGCCTTGATCTTGTCCACCAATTCCGGCGCCGAAACCCCGAGCACCTCCTTGGCGAACGACGACAGTTTCCGCTGCGGTATTTCAAGGTGCGCGCACACCGCCCGCAGAGGATCCCACAGGAACGTCCGCACCGCGCACATTTGCCGCTCTTCTTCCTCGACCTGAGCCTCATACGCAATCTGTTCCGCCGTGCGGTTCGTGTCGCCGCCTTTGCCTCTCCCCGTCCCCCCGTCCCCATCTCTCCCCGTCTGCCCCGTGCCTGAACCCTGAACCCGGAACCCTGAACCCCTTTCCCCCCGCGCCGCCGTCGCACCGCTCCCGTTCCGTTCATTTTGAACTGTCCGTTCACATCTGTGTTTATCTGTGTTCATCTGTGGTTTCATTGCGGTTCGTTCATTGTGAAACTTCAGCTCATACCGTATCAGCCG
>JAPLOD010000239.1 GCA_026692735.1 Planctomycetota bacterium
GCAGATTCCGGCGATCTTCCGCTTTCACTCGAAATGCCCTCCTCGTCGGCTGCTGAACGGCTTGAGATACCATTCAGACGCCTATGAAGACTCGGCATTTCGAGTTTTCTTGTGCTTTCAACGCACTTGTTTGAAGCCTAGACATCCAATGTCCAACGAACTGGGCGATAATGCCTTCGGATACGCCACGTAATGTCTGGAGGGGAGCTGATGGACTTTATGGAACGGCGTGATGGTCGCTTGCGGCGTGGCTTCCAGCAGCGCGAGCCACGCAACGCCGGTGAAATCACGCCGCGCCCCGGGCGTGCGGTACGCCGGCGCAGAAGGCGTTTCCTACGACGAAAGTGCCATGCCGACCAGTTTGGCATGCTACGGTCGTGCATTGCCAACAAGCACTGGGAGGACGCGGTTCTGCTTCTTGCGGACTTGGAGAGCCTTGCAGTCCTGTGGCGAGACAATCCCGCGGAAGTGAGAAAGGCCTGGGACGCCATTGAGGCCAATTCGACCTATCGTATCGAGGACAGGTATCGCGACTACTGGCTCTCCCCTGATGCGCGGGCCGTGGGCATGATGGAACTCGGCGAACTGCTGGCGGAGACGGAGCACGCAGCCGAAGCCGCAGTCATCTTTGACGCGTTGATCCGGCACCACAGAGGAACGGGTGACGTAGAAGTGCTGGCGTCGTCCCTGGACTGGCGCGCGCGGCTCTATTGGGAGGCGGGCAACCTCGACGACGCCATGTCCTTCCTTAAAGAAGAGGAGCGGCTCTGCCGCGAGCACGGGGATGCGCTTGGGCTGGCCCAGGCCCTCAATAATCAGGCTCTACTTCTCGAAGATCGCTGCGAACTGGACAAAGCCGTGGAACTCTACAGGGAAAGTGAGCACCTGCACCGGCAGGCCTCTGACCGCGAGGGTTTGGCGACAAACCTGTGCAACCAGGCGCGCCTGCTGGTAGATCGATTGCAGATGGACCAGGCCATGGCGCTGTTCGCAGTGGTCGAGCAACTGGGGGCCGAGACGGGGAGTGATGAAGACCTGGCGCGCTGCCTCCTCGTGAAGGCGGAAGCATTGGCGGACATGGAACGCGCAGCAGAGGCACTGGACTGTGCCAGACGTGGCTACGCCGCGGCGGAGAAGATACACGACAGGCGGCTGATGCAGGCGTTGGGGGAATTGCTGACGCAACTCGAGTGACGAGCTTCTCGCCGCTGTTTGTGGTTTGACCCAACGGACATTGAGGCTAAGGCATCGAGGGTTGACCCGGCCGATCGTCCAGATACAGTAGGTTTAACGATTCTTCTATCGGCGGACAGGACAGTCGAGGCGACATATGCGCACACGGCCCGCTTCATCGCCCGGCCTCGTGAGACAATGGGATGGGCTGTTGAAGGGCTTTGCACACCTTGCCACGTCCGCTCCGAACTCCGCCCAGCATATCAGTTTTGAGAAGTTGCTCGCGAACTTTGCGGACGTGGACAAACGGACAGAGGCCAGTCAGGCCGCACAAGCGGAGCAGGACCAAGGCGAATTCAGACGCCTTCTGGAAGGCTACGACAGGGAATTCAGGCGGTGGCGCGAACAGCAAGTCACACGCGCGGATGACTTCAGCCTCGTTGAGTTGCTCAGCCTTGTCAGTGACGAGAACCGTCACTCTGATGTTCTGGCCTGGCTTCTTAGCGCCGATGTTTACCGCGCCACGCACTCGCAGGGGAATCTCGGGTTTCGCATCTTCCTCGCTGAACTGGGCTTGCCCGCGCACTATGCTGATGGCGACTACAGCGTTGAGCGCGAAGTGCCGGGCAAGGAGTCCAGGGTGGACATTGAGGTGCGCGGCTACGGGGAGTTCATCATCGACATCGAGGTGAAGATCGGGGCTGGCGAGGGTGAGGCCCAACTGCCGCGCGAGTGGTGTGACTTGGCGCAGCGAGCCGAGAGTTGCGTTGTGCCGGAAGCCCATGTTCATGCGTTATATCTCACAAGGAACGGAGAACTACCGTCCTACCCACGTTTCAGACCAATCTCGTGGGGGCAGATAGCGAGCGTGTTCGACAAGTTCGGGGAACAGGCAAAGGCTGAGTCAGTGCGTTGGTTTGCGGGGCACTACGCAAAGGCGCTGCGAAAGTTCATCGTGCAGCAACAGTACGAGGAGAACGGCGATGGCTGAAGGAGCTCTTACCGAGTCCGAGACATATCTCTTGAAGAATTGGACCGCTGCATGCCGTCTGGAGGAAGCCATGAAAGCGGTAAGGTTTGGGAGATACGCCCCAATCATCGACAAGACGGCGCAGATGCTTGTGGATCGGCTGGGTAAGGACGAGTATGAGTCCTGTGTGAGACCGACGCAGAACTGGGGAGACGGCCTCATCTGTTTCTGGATGAAGAAGTGGGAAAAGAGCAACGACAAGGGCAAGTCCCCGTGGTTCTGCATAGGAGGCCTGCGGCTGGAAATCCTCTTTTCAGACCGCGCTCCCACCAAAGCCAGCCCGTTGCCCTATGCGAGCGTGAATACAGGGGATATGCGCCAGGCTGGATGGGACCTGGGCAGGCTCAGAGACCAGATTCGAGCTGCAACATCGCAGATGATGAAGGACTTTCCAAAGCGAAGTGATGAGGATGAATCGGAACCGATCAACTACTATCTACCTGAAGGGCGGGCCGGGCTTAGGCAACTGCTGCTCGAAGACGAAACCGGCTTCACGAACTTGCTGATTTCGCACGGCATGCGGCTGGCAGAGCTGGCAACGGTCATTACCGAGGTTCTCGCCAGCTACAAGTGAGCGGACCGATTGCGTGCAACTCGCACCGCGAGAAAGAGGGGTGACGATGGCTACTCAGTTGATGCTCAGGCCGGGGCAAAGGGCATGGCTCAAGGCCTGGGGGAAGCGCGACGACTGGATTGACGAGAATGACGTCCTCTTCACTAACAAGCGGGAGAAGCTGAACTTCGCACGACGGCCCGCGTCACTCGCTATTGGGGACATCATCGTCGTTTATGCAGTGGGATGGGGAAATCTACTGGCGGTGACGGAGGCCATTGGCGAACCAGAGCGAATGACCGACGCTGAACTGCGAAGGTGGCCATGGTCGGTCGAGGTGAGGAATCTCGTTCCGGGTCTTGGCTCCAAGTGGCGCGATAACGGCCTAATTCTGTTTGCGCTCCGAGACACTTTCATTGAGCGCCATCCCAATGCAGGCGTTAGCCAATGGGGATCGAACAATTTCCATGGGATCCAAGGTGGACACATGCGCCTCTCGCGCCGGTTCGGCGGATACCTTCTGCATGCGGTCTCCGCGTCCGGTGCCACAGTCGTACGGTAAGGACAGTGGTTGATCCAATGAGTTCCGATACGACTCCCGTTTCCCCTCCCTCCGGCCGCCTTCTCGTCAAGCGCGGCGGGCACAGCATCACGCGGCAGGTGCCGAAGCCGGTTGTCATCGTGGACACGCGCGAGAAGACTTCGTTCCTCTTCCAGGAACTCGGCAACTGGATCGCCGGCGTGGAGCGGCGCAATCTGAAGGTGGGCGACTACAGCGTCGTCGGCATGGAGACGTTGCTCGCACTGGAACGCAAGAGCCTGACCGACCTCATCAGCACGCTGATGCAGCACCGCGCGTCGTTCTTCGCTTCATGCGAGCAGCTCGCGCAGTTCCGCTGGAAGGCACTGCTGGTGGAGGCCACTTACGAGGACATTAAGTCGCCGTACGACGAGGACCTGTGCACGCAGGCCCATCCGAACGCCGTCTCCGGCTCCCTGGACGCGCTGGAGGCCAGGTTCGGCATCCCGGTGATCTACGCTTCGCGCAATCGTGCTCTCGCGGAGGAAAAGGCGGCGAGCTGGCTGTTCAAGCATTTCACGTACTGGTGGTTGGAGACGAATGGCCTCGGCCGTGTGCTGCAGGAAGGCGACCTGTGAGCCGGAAAGGCCATGTGCGCAGATGCCGAATCTCTCGAAGACCTGCTTCTGTTCCGGGCTGCAGTGCCTGAAGCGGCTCTATTGGCAGGTGTTTCCTCCAGAAGACCTTCCAAATGATGAGGAGGAGTTCGAGCTCATCCTCGTTCACCGTCGCGCTAAGTGCTCCAGTTCACTGACGACTCGATCAAGTTCGTCTATCAGAGCGTTGTTCCCGGCGCTGCGGAATGCGGTCAAGAGAGACCGGTAGTACCAGAGAGTCCCATCCTTCTTGCCGTTGAAACGATCCCAAATCGCTTCGCCAATGCACCTGTAATCCGCCAGGATGGATCGCGCGTTATGTAGCTTATCGGCGGCAGATACCAAGCGCACCGGACCAGACTCTCCGCCAATCCTGGAAATGTACTTTTCCTTGCGCTCCCGCCATGGCGGCTTTGGGATGACGTCGGCGTCGGTGCAGCCTGCAACAATGTGAGCCACTTCCGCACCGAAACGCAGCTCTATGTCTGCGAGGCGTCCTTTGCCCCCCGCATCTTCCACCGCATCATGCAGCAAGGCTGCGATCGCTTCTGTCTCGTTACCTCCATAATCAAGGACGATGCTGGCCACGCCCATAAGATGGCTGATGTACGGTATCGTTGTGCCCTTGCGCGTCTGACCTGCGTGGATGACTGACGCATAGAGGAATGCTTCTTCAAAACGCCTGGACAGGCTCATGGCTATCCCTCGGTTGTTGATGGTCAACGTGCTGAAGATACCTGTTACGTTGCGCAGGCGCAAGGCCGCACGGAAGTTCCTGCCCCGCTTCGCGGCCGGCCGCCGCACGACCTCACGGGCGCACGCGGCGCGGCGAGTCTATCGGCGTATGCACGCCACGAGCCACGACCCATTTGGGTTCAATAGGGCATGTTAGCAACGCGTTCACGTCTACTCCAGGACAGTTGACAAACAGGGCAGACCAAAGAGACGGTGGCAAACTCGCATCGAACGCCATCTCGCACTGTTTCACGATTTCGCACTGCCGGGCCTCGTCCCCCGGAGCTTGTATTGCCGCTCTGTGCCGCCATTCGCGTCCATAGTTCGGGTACACGTTATTACGACCAATGATCCTGTTCCAAACGATGGCGTTCACGAAACGAAGGATGTTGTCTGACGGAACCTCGATCTCCCACTCGCAACACTCATCGGACGGCAGGACGATGTGATCCTCCCTCCGCGTGACACACCAGATGATCTGATCTGTGCCCAGTTGCTCAGCCAGTCTGGCATAGGCCTTTCGGACTTCCGGCAGTGATTCGTCATTGTAGTAGTCCGACCGACTCCAGTCCACGCGGTCGGAGGTAAGTGAGAAGTCTGGTTTATGCCAAGTCCAGAGCCGCACAGCCGCATCCACCAAATTCCCATGTTCTTCCGTGCCGCTGGGGTTCGCCCGCAGGCGCCGCAGAGTGTAACAGCACAAAGTAAACAGTGTTAGAAGTCCACCGCGCACCGGAAGCCGTGCTCCGCGTCCCGGTAGCGCATCAGTCTGCAGCCTTGCCCGTCTCACTGCTTCTCCGGCCTGACCGTCTTCACCTCGCCGTTGACGCGCACCTTCACCTCCTGCGGCTCGGGCGAGGCGAGACCATACTTTGTGACAACGCCATCCTTCCACTCGATGTCCACGAAGACGTCGCCGCGCGCGCGCAGGCCCTTGACGCTGCCGGTTGGCCAGGCTTTGGGCAGCGCGGGCAGCAGGTGGATCTCTCCCTGGTGGCTCTGCACCAGCATCTCGCAGACCCCGGCGGTGTAGCCGAAGTTGCCGTCGATCTGGAATGGCGGATGGGTGTCGAACATGTTGGGCGTGATGCATCCGCGCAGCAGGTTCATGAGCAGCATGTGCGCGCGGTCGCCATCGTGCAGCCTGGCCCACATGTTGATCTTGTTCGCCGTGCTCCACCCGGTGCTAGTGTCGCCGCGGGCATTCAGCGACACCCGCGCCGCCGCCGCAAGCTCCGGCGTCTTCACCGGCGAAATCTGCCGGCCGGGGTACAGCGCGACCAGGTGTGAAATGTGCCGGTGAGTGTTCTTCGGGTCGTCGCGGTCCACCATCCATTCCTGCAACTGCCCCCACTTGCCGATCTTCGGCGGCAGCAACGTTGCTTTCAGCTCGGTGAGCTGCTTGCGGAAGTCCGCGTCGACGCCCAGTTCCTCCGACGCCTCGATGGTGCTCGTGAACAGGTCCCACACAAGCTGCTGGTCGAACGAGATGCCCTTCTCCTTCGGGCCCTGCTCGGGGCTCAGTCCAACCGGCGTGACGAGCGTGCCATCTGGAAGCGGCTCCAGGCTGTCGATCCAGAACTCGCACACCTCCTTCATCGCCGGGTAGGCCCGGGTCTTGAGGTAGTCTTTGTCGAGCGTGAACCGATAGTGGTCGTAGCTGTTCTGCAGGATCCAGGCGCTGGTTCCGGGCACCCAGTCCCAGGTCGAGCCGCCGAAGAGACCGCTCTCGCCGCGCATCAGCCACCCGCGCTTCTTCCAGTCGCGCTTCGTCGCCTCGACCCGGACGGCGCGGATCGACTGCACCCACTCGGCGAATGGCTGGAAGCACTCCGAGAGGTCCGCCACCTCGACCGGCCAGTAGTTCATCTGGACGTTGATGTCCGTGTGGTAGTCGCAGCGCCACGGTGGGTTGTTGGAATTGTTCCACTTGCCCTGCAGGTTGGCGGGCAGGCTGCCCGGGCGCGACGAGGAGATCATCAGATAGCGCCCATACTGAAAAAGCAGGCGCTCCAGCGCGGGATCGCCTTCCTTGGACTTGCGCAGGTTTGCCAGGCGGACGTCCGTCGGCAGCGCTGCGTCGCTGCCGGGACCGAGGTCCAGCGTCACGCGGTTGAACAGCGACTGGTAGTCCCGGACGTGCTCGGCAAGCAGCTCATCGTAGGGACGCTTCAGGGCTGCGGCAATCTGCGAGGAGATCCGCGCGTGCGGCGGTTCGCCCCGCCACCCCTTGCCGCGGTCCTGTACGAAGTCCGTGCCGGCGCCGAGGAACAAGGTCAGCGCGGTTGCATTCCTGAATGCGACCTTGTCCTCGCTGGCCTCCAGAGTCCCGCCCTCGTTGAGCACGGCGAGTTGCGCCTCATAGCGCAGGTGCAGCGCATAGGAATCGCCGGCCTTCTTCGACGAGGAGCCACCACGGTAGACGTATCCCTGCAGGGAACCTGCCGACGTGACCCTGTCCCTCTCCGCCGTGATGGTCCCCTTGTGCGCGTCGGTCAGGGAGACGGTTCCGGTAAGCGATCCGGGCTTGTCGGCCGTGAAGCGAAACGCCATGACTTTGGCCGGATAGCTGGCGAAGGCCTCGCGGCGGTATTTGACGCCGTCGACCTCGTACGTCACCGCATGCACGGCGCGGGAAACGTCCAGCTCGCGGCGGTAGGTGCCGCCGGGCTTCGCGACGTCATGGGCTTGGCCCCCCGCGAGCGGAATGGCTCCAAGCGCGATGTCCGCGATCTGGAAGTGCGTCGTGTCATGCACCTCGAGGAACTCGAAACGAAACCAGGAGTACACCGTCTGGTTCTTGATCTGGAAGGTTTGCGGCGAGTTTCGCTTGGGCCAAACCGGAACGTCTTTTCGCTCGTCGATCAGGGTCCACTGCTTGCCGTCCTGCGAGCCGAGAAGGCGCCAGGACTTCGGGTCGCGGGCCGGGACGTCATTGGCCGAGGTCAGCGTGTATTCCGTCAGCGGCTCTTTCGGCGGGTTCGGCACGTGGGCCTGCCAGAGAATCGGGAACGAATTGTTGTGCTCGAAGCACCACTTCGTTTGTGGATCGCCGTCGCACGCCGCCTCCACGCCCTGGCCTCCAGGCGAGACGTGTCCGCTGGGGCAAGTGACGCACCGGCCCTGGGAGGCGGGCGCGTCGCCGAGCTGGACGACGATGTCCCCGAACGCTTGGTACGCGCCGGTGTCCTCCTCGTCGCCGATCCACAGGCTCTCCTCGTTGAACTGGATCTGCTCGCGAGCGATGCCGCCGAAGATCATCGCCCCCAGGTAGGCGTTGCCGATGGGCAGCGCCTCCTGCTCCCAGCGGGTCGCAGGCTTGTCGTACCACAGCGTCAGGTCCGCGGCCCACGCCAGCGGGGCAAGCAGGATGACGGGGACGACGGCGATGCCATTCTTGATCATGCTCGGGGCTCCTGGTTTCGTGACGAGTTCAGCGTCGGCCAAAGCGACGCCGGCGTCAAGGGCGACTGGGATGGCAGACTGCAAAGCCATCCATAATCTCGGTATCGTGGTATCGGAAGTCTGTCTTTTTGCAGCAGCGTTGCCCAGTCATCCAGTATGATGCCACTTGGGGAACAGGCGCCGACTTGGTACGCTCTGAAGGTGGTGAGAGGAACTCGTGCGTTATCGGAGGAACACGATGAAGACATTCGCGTCTTTCACGTGGGCCATGGCATTCACGTGCGTGGCGGTTGCTTGCAGTGCAGAGCACGCGATGAGTGGCGGCCAACGCGTGAGCCGTTACAACGTAGTCTGGGATACGCCATCAAGAGACGCAAGCGGCGTCATGCCCATCGGCAACGGAGACATCGCTGCCGGAGTATACGCTATCGAAGACGGCGATCTATACCTGCTCCTGGCAAAGAACGATGCGTATACCTGGATGGGCGACATCTTCAAAACCGGACGCGTGAAGATTTCCCTCTCGCCGAATCCGTTCCAGAAAGGAAAGCCATTCAAGCAGACGCTCGATCTGCCCGCCGGTTCAATTGCCATCGAGGCCGACGGCGTGAAGCTCCGGATCTGGGCGGACGCGCTGCGGCCGGTCTTCCATGTGGAGATTGCCGCCCCCGCGGGAATCGCCGTCACCGCTCAGCCAGAACTCTGGAGGCGCTTCGATCGGTGCGGATTCAATGCGGGCACCTACGCCTTGCCGAAGGCCGAACCGGCTCAGGACGTGCGGCTGGAGAAAGAGAACAGCATTCTGTGGTACTACGCCGTCGGCGACAGGAGCATCTACGCTGATGACCTGAAGGTCTATCAGGTCGAAGACATGGCGGCACAGCTTCCTGATCCATTCCGGTTCAACACGTTCGGCAATCTGCTCGAAAGCCCCTCGCTGACACTGAAAGATGGCGCGCTTCGCGGCGCCGGCAAGAGTCTTGATCTCCGCATTCACGCGCTCACGATGCGGACGCCGAAGCCCGAGATGTGGACTGACAGCATTGTAAAACAAGCCTCGCAACCGGTGAACGCAGCCACCGATTGGGACAAACACTGCGCATGGTGGGCAGACTTTTGGGATCGCAGTTGGATTATCGCAAGTGACCGTACGCTGTCTGTTGACGAGCGCGAAAAGTTCCATGGCGAGCCGGCCGAAGGTGGACACCGCGACGAGGAAGACGGCGCCGCGCTGGTCTCGCAGAGCTACAACGACTTCCGTTTACTGATGGCCTGCCAGAGCCGCTGCCGCGTGCAGGCCAAGTTCAACGGAGGCTTGTTCACGCAGCAGTTGAGGCTGAAAGGCGAGAAGGGCCGGGCCTTCGCGGTGAAGCAGCCTGATGGCGCCTGGCTGACGCACGAAGACGATCGGCTGTGGGGCCGCCGCTTCACGTTCCAGAATCAGCGGCTGCTCTACTGGCCCTTGCTGGCAAGCGGCGACTTTGATCTCATGAGGCCGTTCTTCGACTACTACTCAAACCTGCTCCCGATGCGCCGGGCCATCAACAAGGCATGGTTCGGCCACGAAGGCGCCTACTACCGCGAGAACATCGAGCCGACCGGGGCTGAACGCGATTGCGAGCACGGTGTCAGGCCTCCGAAGACCAAGCCCGGCGAGAGATACGACGGCTGGTATCACGACTACTACTTCACTAGCGGTCTCGAAACGACCGCAATGATGCTCGATTACGTCAACTTCACCGGAGACACGGCGTTTCGCGACAACGTGCTGGTGCCGTTCGGGCGGGAGGTGCTGCTGTTCTTCGACAAGCACTACGCGCGAGGCGAGGACGGCAAACTGCGGCTGGAACCGGCTCAGGTAATTGAAACGTGGTGGATCGCGATCAACCCTGCGCCCGATGTCGCCGGCCTGCGCTTCTGCCTGGATGAGTTGCTGGCGATGAAAGCCGGAACGCCGGAGGACCAGGCGCGCTGGCAAAAGTTTCGGGCGGAGATTCCGGACGTATTTCTTCAGACGATCGAGAATCGCAAGGCGATCGCTCCCGCCGGAAAATGGGAGAAGAAGCAAAACGCTGAGAATGGCGAGCTATACCCCGTCTTCCCGTTCCGCTGCTTCGGCCTGGCGCTTGGAAGCGCCGACATCGTTGAATGGTCGATGAAGCATCGGGCCTGTGTGGATGCGTTTGGTTGCGCGTGCTGGACGCAGGACCAGATTCACTGGGCCTGCGCGGGCAGGGCGGCGGAGGCGGCTGACGGACTGGTGCGCCGTTTCCGCATCGCCTCTACCATGTGCCGCTTTCCGCTCTATGCCAGGGAAGGCCCTGATTCCTGCCCGGACTTCGACCATTTTGGCGCGGGTTCCGTCGCGTTGCAGCGCATGCTCGTGCAGGAATCGGGCGATAAGGTTCTTTTGCTGCCGGCCTGGCCTGCCGACTGGGACGCAGACTTCAAGCTGCGCCTGTCCCGCGGCACGATCCTGAAGGGTCAGGTCAAAGACGGAAAACTGACCGCGTGGGACATTCAGCCGGAGTCGCGAAGGAAGGATGTGACCGTCTGCGAGCCGCAAGCCGGAAGAACCGTGGCTGGCGCAATTCCAGCGAACGACTATCCGCTTCGCGTGGGATCGGACCAGAACGGACAGAATAAGTTTGCTGGACAGATCGGGCGCGTGTCGATGTTTCACGGCAAGCTCTCGCCGCAGCGCATCAAGGAGCTGGCCGGCGGCGATCGGACAAGGGCAGTAGCGGCTCCGGATATCGTGGGCTCATGGCTCAATCCAAAAGCCGGCGACACAGCGCCGACAAAGCCCGGGGATTTCGCGGGCGCGGTCTCTTTTGAGGCCTGGGTCTGTCCGGTTGAGAAGGAGAACGGCCGCATCCTGGACAAGCTTACCGCCGGCAAGAACGACGGATTCCTATGGGACGCATGGCCGAGCTGCTCTCTGCGATTGATCGCCGGAAACCAGAGGAAGGACATCAAGGACGCGCTGAAGGCCGGCGTCTGGCAGCACATCGCGGTCGTCATATCCCGCGGGGCCCCGCGCCTGTATGTAAATGGGCAACTGGCCGAATGAGTGTGCGCGGTTGTACTGCGCCGGTTACCGCGACACCATTCCATGGACGCCGGCTGGACAACCAGGGCAAAGCACTGTTCAGAAAATGGCGCCCTGGACAGCATCATCGGCGCGTTGCCTGCCACCCGCGTAAAACCTTGACGCCCCAGTTTACGCCGTTGTTGACGCCCGGTTGTACGCTACCCGGTGGGTCCCTCGGGGACCTGGATGTCGTGTTCTGCGAGTACGCGGTACAGATACGCCTTGAGCGTCTCGTCAGACGCTTTCCCCGCTACTTCCAACTTGAAATCGACCAGAGACATGCGTGATCTGCCCTCACTGATCAAACACGGCCCGTCGGCCCGGCGCAGGTACTTCCGCAGCGTGCAGAGGTCGGTACGTTCTTGGCTGCCTCCGCATCCGACCGGCGTGTTCCATGACGACCTGATCGCCGCGCGGAGGGCATCCAATCCGCCGTTTGCCCGCTTCGCTGCCAGCAGGTATAGTCTCGCCCGTAGCCACTCTCTGATTGAGGCCGCCGGCATGACGGACGACCCGACTACGCCAGTGCCGAAGCCGCCGGGCGAGGACCCCATGCGCTACGCCTGCTCAGCCTTGACCGTTCCTTTCATCCTGATGCTGACGGCCCTGCCTGTCGCCGCTGGCGAGTCCGCGCCGCCCGATGGTTTCTTCAACGTTGCCCTCACCCAGTTGGGGGCCACGGCCAAGGGCAGCGGCGCGCCGTTCAACAAGGATTGGCCGCCGAACAACACCTTGGTTCCCGGGATGGGTGGAGGTGGGACCATCTTTGGCGGCCCCCTTACCGGTGGGCGGGTAGACATCACGCTGCTCATCCCGGTGGACATCGTCGCCGTCGAGGTGGTGCCGCTGGACTACCACGGCACCATCCAGCCCAGGGCCATAGACATCTTCGTAGATGGCAAGCTGGCAAAGCAGACCGAGTTGCCAGAGACCCCCGGCAAGCCTATCCGCATCCCGTTGAAGGCGCGCGGCCAGGCGGTGGGCATCCTGGGTACCGCCGAGTATCCCGTTCGCACCATGCCGGACGGCCAGAAGGGGTTGACCTGGGGTGGCTGGGCTCGGTTGCGCGTGCTGTCCACGACCAACCTGCCGGACATGATGCGGCCCGTCGATGGCCACATTGTGGAACGCAAGGACGTCAACATCGCCCCGACCAGCGGCGCCGCAGTAGTAGGCAAGGTGGAGGTGTCCGGCGAACCGCGCCAGTCCAAGGGCCATCCCTGCACCCTGTGGGACAGCGAGGACATTGCCCACTACCAGGCGATGCTGAAGACCAGCCCCGAGCTCCAGGCCCAGTTCACCGGACTGAAACAGGCGATGGACCAGCGCCTGGCCAAGCCGGTGGGAGTTCCTCCGCCGCTCAAGGATGCTGACGGGAAATGGCGGCACCTCAGCGACGTAGCGGCGTTCGAGGGCAGCACATACGGCGCCACCCACAACGCGCTCGGCCTGGACATCGCTAACCTTGGCACGGTCTACGCACTGACCGGCGAGGCCAAGTACGCCGAGTTCGCCAAGCGCATCCTGCTCGCCTACGCCGACGCCTATCCGAACTACGCCGTCGGCGCCCGCCCCGGTTTCAACCACTCCCCAAGCAAGGCCTTCGATCAGATCCTCGGCGATGCCACTTGGGTCATTCTGGTCGCGCGCGGCTACGACCTCATCCATGACCTGCCCTCGATTACGCCCGAGGAACGCAAACACATCGAGACCGATTTCTTCACCTGCGTCGGCCGCCTGATCATCAGCAACCACGCCATGCTTGAGGCGCCAACCAACTGGTCGGCCATCGCAACCAACGCGCTGCTGATTACCGGCTACGCCATTGACGACCAGGAGTTCATCAAGACCGCGTTCTACGGGATCAATGGTGCGCCGGAGAAGCCCACCGGCGGCCTATACGACCGCCACTTTGGCTCCAAGTCCATTGATGCCGACGGCATGTGGGCCGAGGGCGCAATGGGCTACCAGTTCATGGCCTTGCAGGCCCTCATCAGCGACGCCGAGATCCTCTGGCACCACGGCGTAGATATGTACCGCTATCGCGACGCCGCGCTCAAGCGTCTCTTCGACACACCGCTGCAATTCTCCTATCCCAACCTGAAGACGCCAGCCATCCATGACTCGGGCTACGGACCACTCATCGGCGGCGACTCATACCTCTACGAGTACGCCTACCGCCGCTACCGCGACCCCGCCTACCTGCTGGTACTCAACCAGACCGGGCGGCACCTCGGAGCCACCTTCCAGCAGTTCCCAGTCTCCGTCCTCTATGACCGCGCCCTATTCGAGAAGGCGGCGCCGGTCGAGTGGAAGAGCGTCAACTTCTTCGGGGTTGGCTTCGGGATCCTGCGCCAGACTAACGCGGCGGGGACCAACAGCCTGTTCCTCGACTACGGCCCCAACCGCTCGCACGGGCATCCGGACAAGCTCAACATTGACCTCTACGCCTTCAACGAGCGGTTGATCCCCGATCCTGGCAGCATCTGGTACGAGCAGCCCCTATATCGGCAGTGGTACCGTACCTCCCTGGCTCACAATACCCTGGTGGTAGATGAACTCGACCAGATCATGGCCGACGCGATCCAGGTGGTGTACGGACCGGCGGGCACGATGGGCATGCAGCGGGCCTGGACGGGCGACGCCTGTCCGGGCGTGATCCTGGACCGCGCTGTCTTTTTGACCCCGGACTACTTGGCCGACTTGTTCGGCGCCTTCGCCAGGCTGCCCCGGAAGATGGATCTGGCTTGGCACATCCGCGGCGAGTTCGCCAGCGCCCTGACCCTGGAACCGAAGCCGTTCCCGCCACCGGTCGAGAACGGCTATTCGGAGCTAACCAACGTGCGCCGGGCCGAGACCGACCAGGCATGGACCGCCACCGTGACCAGCGAAGGCCACGCCGCACGCTTCCTCGCAGCCGGCGGCACGCCGACCGAGGTGATAGTGGGCGATGGCATCCTGGGTCTGGAGAAGCCGCCGACCATCCTGGAACGGCGCAAGACCGCCAGCACCCTGTACGGGAACGCGGTGGACATCTCCGGCGCCAAGGACAGCTTTGTCAAGGCCGTGCGCCAGGAAGGCGGCCTGGAGGCCGGTTACGGCCTCTTGGAAGTGCAGACCGTGCGCGGCAC
>JAPLOD010000240.1 GCA_026692735.1 Planctomycetota bacterium
ACGCTGGTGGTGGGGCTGGCTGACGGGAGGGTTGTGGGGCTGGAGGCGAAGTAGGGACGGGGAGACGGGGACGGGTCTCGTGGCTCGGGTTTCGGGTTCGGCGGCGCGCGTCCCCGAGACTCCGGAGACCTTGACCGGACGCATTCTGCAACCGTTCAAGCGCGGCCGCAAGAGCCGTCAGGCCGTGCCGGCGCAGGGCCATCTGTTCTCGTGAGGCGCGTAGATGCAGTGCTCTGTCCCTGTTTCCCGTTCACGTTTTTTGCGGTGATTGCGTAGGGAGTTGGCGGCAAAGATCGGCCCTCGCCAAGGCGGGGGCTGAAGCCTAGAATTGGAGCTGGTCCCGCGGAGTTGAAAGTACAGACCATAGCAATTGGAGCAGTGCGTCACTGCTCCAATGGTCTGTTCCTTCTATTACGAGGACAGGAGTGCCTTAATGAAAGACCCTGGACCATTAAGAAGTCTGAGAGAAAGGACGGAGATAGTCGAGCACGCGAACATCGTGTTCAGTTATACTCACGCAATCCAAACCAATAAGCAGGACATTGGATCGGCGGTGGCGATCCGATTGGGAGAACGTTTGTTTCTGATTACGGCCGGTCACATCCTGGCGAAGGGCGAACCGTTCTCAGTCTTTCCCTTCAGACGTGAAGGTCCTGCTGAAGAGGAGAATATTCTTAACTTTCGCTTCCATCCAGATTCGAAGAGTGAGGAACTTCACCATGATATCGGCTTCATCGAAGTCGAGAACGACCCGTTGCTTTCCGCCTGCAGTCTAGACCAGTTGGAAATAGGAGAACCGAAACCAGAACTTCGAAGGGACCAAAGCAGGCGCTACATCGCAGGATGTCCAGAGTCGGAGTTTTCACCACGAGGAGGCCGGGGTCAGGTCGGCCTTGCAATGTTCGCTGCCAACGTGATAGAGGCAGATGAGACGACGCTTACACTCAACTTCGAAACGTCCGGGTTTCTTATATCACCAGATGGGTCTTCGCTTCAGAAATCCGACTACTACCCCACGCCTAAAGGCTTCAGCGGCGGCGGCGTGTGGGCCTTTTTGATGCCCAAGAAGGGAGACGTCTTCCAACCACGTAAGCACGTCACGATGTGGGGTACGCAATTCAGTTGGTATCCAAAAACGCGGATTCTCCATGCCACGCGGCCTAGATTCAGTATGCCATTCTTCCTCGAATGCTACCCTGAACTTCGGGCCCAATACGGGAAGGTGCTTTCAGCACAAAGCTAGAGAGGTAAACAATTCCGGGGACAGTGACCCAACTGAGCAAAGCCAGCAGAAAAGATGCTTCACTGTCCCTGGGATTCGCTGGAGCTGCCCCGGCCCGCTTATCCGCTTCCGGGAGCTATAGCAGCTTGGGAGCGTGCCGGGCAACTGAGCAGGTGCGTTCGGTGAGGAAATATCAATGAAGCACTTCGACTTAAATATCGACAAGATTCTCGAGAACTGGGAGTTGCCTCATGCTATTCGTGAACTCATCGCGAATGCACTCGACGAGGCGACGCTGACGTCCTCTGCAGCCCCCGAGATTGTCAAGGATAATGCGGGTTGGTGGCGTATCCGAGATTTTGGAAGAGGATTGCGCTACCAAGACCTTATTCAAAGCGAGAATCCGGAAAAGTTGGGGAATCCCCATGTGATCGGCAAGTTTGGAATCGGACTCAAGGATGCCCTCGCAACCTTTGAGCGGAAACGAATCCAGGTGCTAATACGATCAAGACACGGTGATATTTCCCTGTCGCGGGTCTCGAAGCACTCATTCGAGGACATTGTGACGCTTCACGCTTCAGTAGCCCCAGCGACAAGCCCGGACATGCAGGGCACCGAATGCAATCTTCACGGAGTCTCTGACGCTGATATTGAGTCAGCCAAGCGACTGTTTCTCTGCTTCACACCAGCTCAGCCAATTGAAAGAACCAACTACGGGGCCGTTTATGAGCGAATGCCGAATGCTGGTTGCATATACATCAACGGAATGAAGGTTGCTGAGGAGCCAAACTTTCTATTCTCATACAACATCACTTTGCTCAATGCTGCGATAAAGCGAGCGCTGAACCGAGAAAGACAGAATTTGGGCCGTTCGGCATATTCAGATCGTGTCCGTGCTATACTCCTTGCTTGTAAGACGGAAAGTGTTGCGCAGGTTTTGGCCAATGACTTACAGTCTCACAGCCACGGAGACGCACACGACGAATTATCGTGGCTGGATGTGCAAGAGCACGCTGTCAGGATTCTTAACTCCTTGAAGAAGGTGCTTTTCGTCAGCGCTACAGATCTGGTATCTCGTCCGGACCTAATCGACGGCGCACGCTCCACCGGGTTTCAAGTCGTCGCAGTTCCGGAGAACCTGGCTCTGAAAATACAGGGAATCACTGATATTACAGGCAATCCCGTTACGGAGCTTCATGAGTTCGTTAAGCAACGCAATGAGGGCTTTCATTTTGAATGGGTTGCGCCTGACGACTTGACTCCATCTGAACGCGCCGTATGGGATCATTGCAGTGTGATACTCGGACTGATTGGCGGTCGTCCAGAAGTGGTAAAGGATATCAGGATCTCTGAGACCATGTGCAGTAGTCTTTACCAAATTCTTCGCGAAACGGTCGGATTGTGGGACGGAAACGAAGGATGGATTATTATCAAGCGTTCACAGTTGCGGACCTTGTCCGATTTTGCGGGCACTCTCCTGCACGAAGCTCTCCACGCTAAGTATGATCTCCTGGATGTATCCAAAGATCTAGAGTCTTACCTCACGAAACTCGCGGGTGATTTAGCAGCACGCGTGATAGCACAGAATTGACGGGGATATCGTGCATATCGTGGACAGAGCACAGCGCCGTTGTTAGGCGCAGCGGCGGTCCGCAGATTAGGTTCTTTTCTTTTTCCTTGCGGAAGCACGGGGGGTATGGTAGCCTACGCCTCGGCTGTGTTCGAAACATATTGAGCCCGGTGCGTTCCGAGGGGGCGACGGGCGAAACCGGAACGGCCCACGGGATACAGGATTCACGATACAGGATACAGGTTAACGGCACGGGGAGATGGTGTTCCCCGGGGTGCGTTGGCGTGAGCGGGCGAGAGCCCCGCGGAGTTCCGAGCCGCGACCGTACGGGAGCGGAAACGCACCGCTTGCTGCCGCGCGCGGCTCGGACAACGAACATAACGCGAGCTGCCAGATCGCGGCGGGATTCGTGAGTGTGACACGAAGACTGGAGAACGTGCTACCGCTTGAAAGGGCGGTGGTGCGGCAGGGAGAGTGTTGGTCTGCAACGATGAACGATGAGTGATGAAGGATGAAGGGAAGGTGCACGATGTGCGTTTGTGGACACGCGCTGTGATCGGGTGATCGGGCCATCGGGTGATCGGGTGAAGGATGAGCGGTGATACGCCTGCAGTTCTGGACAGGCGAGGGGCGCAGGCCGGGATTGCGCTGGGCGCCTTTTTAAGGCATTATTGGGCCATGATTTCCGTCTGAGATATAAGTGGCGGGGTTCTGCAACATAGGCATGCGTTCGGCTAGAGAGGCATGATGCTGATCAAGTTCCACTGTCCCGTGTGCCAGCACAGACTGCGTGCCGACAGCGTCCACGCCGGCCGGCGTGCTACCTGCAGCCGGTGCAAGCAGCCCGTGACTGTGCCGGAGACGAGCACGGTCAACGGCGACGACAAGGCTGCCCCGGCGGATGCCGAGCCAATCGAGCCATCGGCTGAAGTGAGTGGCGTGGCCGCCGTAGTGCCAATCGAGGAGCCTGACGCCAAGAAGGAGCATGGCGTGGAGGTGCCAGGCGACGCAGCTCCTCGCCCTGCTGTTTCCCCGGAGGCGAGAGGAGAAACAGCGCTCGATCGCGCTCCCGAGACGCCGGCGTTACTGAGAGTCCCGCCCACCACTTCCGCGCCGGCTCCGTCTTCCGCGAGCCAGAAGGCCGCCGCGCCAGCCTTCATCACGTTCAACTGCCCGGGCTGTGGGAGGAAGATAGGTTTCCCTGCGCACTTGCCGGGCACGCCCGCGAACTGCCCGGCGTGTCATCTGGCGATCATGATCCCGGAGAAATCGGGGGGCGAGTCGTTCGTCATCGGGGGCGTGCCGCCGCCGCCCGACGCTTCTCAGGCGCCAAAGGCTCAGCCCGCGCGCCAGGGGAACGCGCCCAGGCATGCATCGTCGCCGGGCCACGTTGTCAAGCTGCCGAGCTTGCCGCCGCACGGGCGTTCGGCCCATGTGCAGGGACCAGATGTCCACGTGCCAGACGCGGCGGCGGAGAAGCACGGCTCGCGCCGGAGGATAGCCGCCCTGTGGGTGACCCTCATTGCCGGCCTCGCGGTGCTCGCCGCCATTGCCATCGCCGGGCCACGGCTGCGGCGCTGGTTGGCAGGGGGCGGCACGGCCCTGGCGACCGCCACGGCCTCGCCCGCCGGCACTGCTGAGCGCACCGGCGCGCGCGACGCGCCTGGCGCGCAAGGCGATGGTGTGTCCGAACCTTCCGCGGGGCTGGGAGCCCCGCCCACCTCGTGGACGGGACTCTCAGTCCCGCCGTCCCTGGCCGAGACGAGTGCCGGACCTGCCGGCGGGCGGGACACTCCTGGCCTGCCCGCTACTGCTGCTCCGGACGGGAGCGCGGTTGACCCGGTCGAGCCGCTTGAGATCCGGCCGGCAACTGCTGAGCCGACGGCCGACCTGGCCGCACTGCTGGCCATGAAGGACAAGAAGAACAACCGTGGCGACGACGACGATGAAGAGCCCGCCGCCAGAAAGCCGCCCGCCGCCCCGCGGACGTCCGGCGGCGGCATCGAGAAAGCGATAGACCGGCTGGCCAATCCGCAGCCCGAGCCCAAGCCGGCCGACAAGCCGCAACGGCAGGCGGCGGGGCCCGCGGCCAAAGTGGCGCCCACGCCGCTGGCCTGCGAGAAATGCATGGGCACGAAATTCCTGCCGCTGGCTTCCTTCACGCCGTACGTGCATCTCGAGAAAGACGGCTGGCCCAACCCCGCGGCAGCAGTGCCGTGGCAGTACTGCCCGCAGTGCCAGAGCGGGAAGGACGGCGCGACGCTGGTCCAGGCTGAGACCGAACGCCTGAAAACGGCGCTGGAGCAGCACAAGAAACTGCAGGACCAGACGCGTCAGACCTTGCTCTACGCGGAGACGCGCCACGTGGCGATCCACGCGCAGCTCCCGGAAGGGTCGCTGCGGCGCGTGGCCGCCATGTTGGAGACACTGGCCGCGCATCTCGAACAAGCGACGCTCACCACGGTGCTGACGCAGACCCGTCCGAACACGCATGAGCTCGTCATCTTTTCCGATGTTCAGGCCTACGGCGCGCATCACAGCGGGGGCGGGCGCAAGAGCGAACAGGACGAACGTCACAAGCAGGTGTTCGTGGTCAGCCAGGGCTTGCAGCGTCCGCCGGAGAATATGGCGCTGTTCAAGCTGGGACGCATGTTGATGGCTGAGGCCACGGACGGGAAAGCGCCGGCCTGGCTGATGGAAGGTTTCGCGGCCTATTGCGAGAACGCCGTCACGCGCAGGAACCTCTGCTATCCGCAGACTGCGCCGGGGGATGACTTCAAATATGGCGAGAGCTGGGATGCGGCCCTCAAGCGCCTGGCGGCGCAGAACAAACTGCCGGCGCTGGAACGCTTCTTCCCGCTGAGCCGGACAAACATGAGCGTCACGGACTATATGGCCAGCTACTCCCTGGTGGCTTGCCTCCTCAAGTCGAGCCCGCGGAACTTCGCCCGGTTCGCTCTTGAAGTGCGCAACGGCGTGCCGGCCGGCGACGCGCTGGAGCGGGTCTACGGCCGCAGCCCGAAGGATATGCAGGCGGTCTGGGCGCAATGGGTGCAGTCGCGGTAGGGCCGGCATCCGGCTATTGGGTGACAGTTCGGCGGCAACTGCCCCAGCAGCCGATAGCCGAGAGCCAGGTCATCACGGCGCGATCATGCCGGGGGGCCTATGCCTGGAAAGCCGTTGACTTGCTAACGCGCGCAACCCATAGTGGCTTTGTTCTTCCGCGAGGTGGACCGTGCAACGCGCCCTGATCCAAGCCGCCAAGTGCCGCAACTGTCATCCCTGCCCACCGGCGGAACAATGCCCCATGCAAGCCTTCTTCCGCGAAACGGCCGACGAGAAGCCGTGGGTGGATTTCTACAAGTGCGGCGGTTGCCTGAACTGCAAGCCGCTGTGCCCGGCTCGCGCCGTCGAGGCCATCTCCCAGCCCTGCGACGGAAAAGGCCGAAAGGGCTGGTAGCCCTGATTCCTTCATGCCCACACCCCAAAGACGTAGGCGAGCGAGTAGTACACGCCCACGCCGATGAACAGCGCGCCCGCCGCGCGGCGCATCCACAGTTCGATCTGACCCAACCGGTTGAACCAGCGGCCGACGGCCTGCGAGGCGAAGGCGATCAGGATGGCGAAGACAACGACCGGGAGGCCCGTGGCGAAGCCATACGCGCTGGGAAGCAGGACGCTGGACTGCATCTTGACGGAGAGGGGCACCAGTCCGCCAAAGAAGAGTGCGGCCGAGGTGGGGCAGAACGCCAGCGCGAAAACGAGACCCAGAAGCGCCGCTGTGCAGAGCCCGCCCTTCTCGGCACGGCTTTGGAGTTTCTCGGCGGAGAAGACAGTG
This sequence comes from Planctomycetota bacterium, assembly GCA_026692735.1. GTDB lineage: Bacteria > Planctomycetota > SZUA-567 > H5-PLA8 > H5-PLA8 > JAPLOD01. The sequence continues at coordinate 6,631 of JAPLOD010000240.1, forward strand.
CCCCAGTTCAGTTCGAGGAGTTCCAGCAGGAACAACCCCGCGACCACGAGGACCGGTCCGAGAATGCTGTTCATGTACTTGCTGAGAAACGCGGAGACGCTCGGCGTGGAGAGCAGGCCGGCAACCAGGATCGCGCCCAGTACGACATAAGCGACAACCCGGCCCAGAGAATACAGCAGGCCTGACAACAGAACTTGTCGCGGACTGGTGACTCGCTTGCTCAGGAATGAGATGGCGGCAACGTTTGTCGCCAGCGGGCACGGGCTGATGTAATCCCAGGCTCAGCGCTGTCAGCATGGCCAACATGAGCGCCCCGAATGACAGATCGGTAGGTGGGTCGGCGGCAGCCGTGCTGGCAGCGCCAACAACCGTTCCGCCCTCGCCGCTCAGGAACGACGTGGTCTCCTTGTGAATGTACGCCTGGAACTTGTCCTTTGAGTCGTTCAGTTCCCAGATGTCCTTCAGGTTCCTCCAGCGGACGACCTTGCCGCCCTTCTCTTCGGTCAGGAGCACCGAGGCCGCGATTATCCCGAAGTCCCTGGAGAAATGGTCGTTGCCGGGGCGCTCGAAGTTGTCCACGCGGAACTCAAGCCTTCCATCGGCAAGCTCCTTGGCGAATGCGGTCGTCACCGTTTCCTTCGTGAGTGCCTCCATTCCCTTGCACGTCACGCAACGGATATTGCCATAGAGGTAGTAGGCGACAACGTGATCTCGCCCGGAGACGGACGAAGCCGCGCCGGCCGCGTTCGCCGTCTCGGGCGGGACAGCCCGCGCGCGAACTCCCTTCACCACCAGCGTGATCACGCTCGCCAGTGCGAAGAGCAGCAGCGCGTATGCGAGCAGCCGTCTCACCATCGTTCAGGTCCTCGCCAGCCCGTCACTTCGGCGCGCACTCGCCGATCTTGCACGCCTTCTGTACCTGCTGCGGCGTGAGCTTCATCTTGTCCGCGAGCGCCTGAGCGATGCTGATCTGCCTGCCGGTGTCGTTCGGGTGTTGCGCCACCCACTTCTTCAGGTTCTCTGCGTTGACAAAGAACCCCTGGTGGAAGCAGCCCGCCGACACCCACTTGCCTTCCTTGTTCTGCCGCTGGCCGAACCACGCAACGGCGGTTGGGGGTTCAAGTGAGGCCACGCTGCCGTTGAGCGTCTTGACCACGATCATCTCGCCGGTCAGGCCGTCCGGTTGGTGCACCTCGATATCTTTGCCGGTGCGCACCGCCACGCCCAGGGCGCAATGGGAACAGCAGCCCAGGGTCTGCATGCCGTCGCACGTGACTTTGGCCGAGTCCTCAGGGTAGCACGCCCGGTCACAGAACCCGCAGCGGTTGGCCAGTTCCTTGCCTTGAAGGGCCGCCAACGTGAGCACGTTTCCGCCGGCGGTTTCGCGTTCCTTCTCCGCGGCCGCTGTGTCGGCGAAGGCTCTGATCCACGGCCGGCCCGTCTTGGCGGTCAAGCCCAACAGGTATGCGGCATCCGTGGTCGGAATGAGCTTGCCCGTCGCGTAGTCGGTGACGGACACCTTCTTCTCAAAGCCCGCCTTGTCCTCCATCAGGCACGAGTACATGATGAAGTAGCAGTGCGGGCTGCACAACCTGACCTCGCCCTTTTCCGTCTTCACGACCACGAGCGTCTTGGCGATGATGTCGCCGTCGCACATGTAACAGACGGTGTCCTTGGGCCGGTCGTCCGCTTTGGCCGGTTCGAGGCGCTCGAACGCCGGGGCCGCCGCTGCGCCCCCAACCGGCTCGACCTTGAAGCCCAGCTCCTTCCACTTGGCCAGGATGTCTTCCTTCGAGAAGAACCCTACGTGCCGGAAGAGTTCCTTTCCGTCTGGGCCGAAGAATATCTGTGTTGGGATCGTGTCGATCCCGTAGGGCTTGGCGGCATCGGGCGTGACCCAGACATCAACGAACTCAACCTCTAACGTATCCCGATAGTCTTTCTTAAGCTCCTCCAGGATGGGAGCCATGAGCTTGCAGGGAATGCACTTCCCTGCGCCAAGGTCAAGCAGTTTGGGCTTCTTCCCTGACGCCGGTTGGGCCGTCCCGCCCGCCTTCGGAGCAGGCGGTGCGTCCGTCTTCGTCGGCGCACCGCAGCCCGCCAGCCAGGCGATCATCACAACCAGCACACCTGCGACCAGTCGGGCGCAGCGGGTCGCGCAGACGTTTTCTACACGTGCCACTGTGTTCATTGTAGGCCTCTCCTTCTTCCGTAGCCCTCAATCCTTCGCCAGTCTGATGGCGATGTCCGTGCCCGCATCGTTGCTCCCTCTATGGCGTCAGCATCGTCATGATCTCGTTCGGCGGCGGCACCTTGCCCGAGACCTTTACCTTGCCGTCAACCACGAGCGCGGGCGTCATCATCACGCCCAGCTTCATGATCTCGTTGATGTCCGTCACCTTCTCCAGCGTGTACTCGATGCCCAATCCCTTGGCCGCGGCCTCAGCGTTTTCCGCGAGCTTCTTGCACTTCGGGCAGCCCGTGCCCAGGATTTGGAGTTTCCTCATTGGCAGCCTCTCTCTCCTGTTCCCTGAAAGCCTACTTCAGTTTCTCGGCGCCCTGCGCCGCGACCTTCGCGATATTCTCTGGCGTGGGGGGCGTCTTGCCCTTTTCCATGCCAAGGTCGGCAACCTGAACGTGTTCGTAGCTCTTCAGGCCGGCTTGGTCCAACGTATTCTTGGCGCAGTTGAGCGGACAGCCGTCAATCGCCAGGACCTTGGATGCCGACTCTGTCGTCTTCATGATCCCGGACACTCGCCCGCCGATGCCTGCCAGACAGAACATCTTGCCTGCGCCTTCCTTGCTCAATTTGCGCGCCGCCTGGTCGGCGATCGCACCCACGTCCGCCGCGCCGGAACACGCGAAGATCAGCGTCGGCGCACCCGCACAGCAATTCGCCTTCTCGTTCGCAGCCATCGTCACTCTCCTCTCCTTAAGTTTGGACTAACCGCACACCGCACCGTATACCATGCCGGCAATCGTGGACAGCACGACCACCAACGTCACGTACACGACGGTCTTCCTTGTTCCCATGATCTGGCGGGTTACGATCATGCTCGGCAGCGACAGCGCCGGTCCGGCCAGCAGCAGCGCCAGTGCCGGACCCTTGCCCATGCCGCTGCCCATCAAGCCCTGCAGAATCGGCACTTCGGTCAGCGTGGCGAAGTACATGAACGCGGCTACCACGGCGGTGAACAGATTGGCCCAGAGTGAATTGCCGCCGACGAGGCCCGTGATCCACTCGTTTGGAATTACGCCTTCCTTCTCTGGGCGACCGAGCAGAAAGCCCGAAATCAGGACGCCGCCCAACAGCAGCGGCAGAATCTGCTTCGCGAACGTCCAGGTCACGCTGAACCACTCGCCGGCCTCGCCCGTGTCCATGCTTAGGAATACAGACAAGCCGATGACTGCCGCTGCGAATGCGATAGTGGGCTCATGCGGGTAGATGAACGCGAGTGCCACCGTAGGAATGGCCACGACCACAAGCTTCCACCACGCGACGCCAAACCACAGCGAGAGAATCACGCCGAAGGCTGCGGCTGATACAGCGGTGATGATCCACTTGGCCGACCAGATCACATACCAGAAGCCTTCGGCCTCAACCGGCCTTCCCCAGTTGGCGAAGACCAGAATCGCAACCATCGAAGCAAAGTAGAGTGCCGTCTGCCACAGGGGGCGCGTTGCCGGCGGTTCGGGCATGGCCGCCTGGGCTTCGGCCTTGGCCTCTTCCTCCTTGCGGAAGATGAGGTGCATGAGCAGACCGATAACAAGGCTGAAGATAACTGCCCCAGCCGCGCGCCAGATGCCGATCTCCATGCCCAAAATGCGCGCCGTCAGGATAATCGCCAGGACACTGATCGCCGGACCGGAGTACAGGAAGGCCGTCGCTGGGCCAAGTCCCGCGCCCATCTTGTAGATGCCCGCGAAAAGCGGCAGGACCGTGCACGAACAGACCGCGAGGATCGTTCCCGACACCGATGCGACGCCATAGGCCAGCACCTTGTTGGCCCGCGCGCCGAGGTATTTCATGACCGACGCCTGGCTCACGAAGACGGAGATAGCCCCCGCGATAAAAAAGGCGGGGATCAGGCACAGCAGCACGTGCTCCCGCGCGTACCACTTCGTGAGCTGGAACGCTTCCTGCACCGCATTGTCGAAGCGCGGCGAACCGACCGGCAGGTAGTAACACGAAAGGAACGCGCCAACGATGAGTGCCAGCCACCTCCATTCCTGCTTCCAGTTCATGACATCGTTCCTTCAACGGCTGGCTGGAGTTTTGGCAGTTGTCCCTATCAACCAAGTAGTTGCACCACAAAGAGACTACCGACTGTTCAGCGCCGCCATGCTCTCCTCAGCCACGGTCTTCATGACCGATTCCACGCAGCCAAAGAACTTCATGATACAGGGCGTTCGTAAGCGGTAGAAGACCTGAAGGCCGCGTTTCTCGTCCATGATGACGCCGACGTTCTTGAGCACCGAAAGATGCTTGGAGACCGTGGACATATCCGCGCCGACCATCTCGGTAAGCTCGTTCACGCAGCGCTCGCCCTTCGCCAGTTCATCTACGATGAAAAGCCTGGTCGGATGCCCCATGGCCTTGATGATTCGTGCGCGCGCTTCGTACCGGGCCTGCACTGAAGGTCTCATGCCAACCTCCTCTTGACTATTTGGCAATATATGCAATAATGAACCCTGTGTCAAGACCGGAGGCAAAGAAACTCCGCGGTAGTGGACACTGCGGCGGATACAGATGGACTCGCGCTTCGAGTCAGGCGGGAATGGGCTGATGACCGGGCGCACTGCATGGGAGGTGGGTCATGGACAGCAAGCTGAATCGCAGGATGTTCATCGGCACTGCTGGGGCAGCCGTGGCGGCAAGCGTGGCCACCAAAGTCCTGGGCGAAGACGCGCCAGCGCCAGCGGGCAAGGGCATCCGCATCGTGGGCGTGTCGTGCAGTCCGCGCAAAGGCAAGACCACGGCCGCGGGGTTGCAGATCTGCCTGGATGCCGCCAAGCAGGTCTCGCCGAGCGTTGAGATCGAGCTGATCGAACTCGCCGGCCTGAACATCAACGGCAATGTCGCGGCAGGCGTGCCGCTGCCTGCGGGGCAGGAGGACGACTTCCTCAAGATCATGCCGAAGCTCGCCGACCCGAAAGTCGCGGGGATCATCGTCGGCTCGCCGGTGTACTTCGGCAGCGTGAGTTCGCTCTGCAAGGCGTTTCTCGACCGCCTGATGGCCTTCCGCAAGGACAACTTCGCTCTGAGCAACAAGGTGGCCGGTGCGTTGGCCGTTGGCGGTGCACGCAACGGCGGCCAGGAACTCACGGTCCAGATGATCCATGCCGCGTTGCTCTGCCAGGAAGTGATCGTCGTCGGTGACGGCAAGCCCACTGCCCGCCTAGGCGCAACACTGTGGAACAAGGACGACGACATCTCCGGCGACGAGTTCGGCGTGACGACCGCCAAGAACCTCGGCCGCCGCGTGGCCGAAGTGGCGCTGCGCGTGGCGAAGTAGCGCACCACGGTCACAATCTCCGAGTGCGCGGCATTGCCCGCAATGACTCCTGCGTTTGCACGCAGCCACCGCGGGCCACTGGCCGCGCCAGCGAAATGGATACCCCAGTTTCGGGAATCGGGGCGGGCGAGGCGCCCGCCGCCACGGGCGGGGACGCCCGTGGCACCACGAACGTCCCGTTCGTGGCAGGCGGGCTTACTTGGCGACGAATTCCTCGAACAGCGCGCGCGTCAGGTGCAGCACGCGCAACGGGTCCTGCGACGGCTCAAGCTCCAGCGAGCAGTAACCTTCGTAGTTGCTGTCCCGCAGCCTGCGGATGAACTTCTTGTAGGGGAACTTGGCGTCCAGCAGGTCGTGGAAATGCACGTGGCCGATGTGCGGCCGCAGAATGTCGAAGACACGGTCGAAATCGTCCGGTGGCGTGTTGCCGGGCTGGCTGTTGTGGATCAGGTAGCAGCGCGGATGGTTCACCCGCTTCACCACCTCCAGCGCGTCTTCCCAGTTGGTGAAGCTGCCGTGCATCTCAAAGCCCACGTCCACGCCCAGCCCGGACGAGTAGTGCACGATCTCGGCGAGTGCGTTGGCGATGCGGGCGATGGTCCAGGACTTGGGCTCGTTCTCGTGCAGTTTGTCGCCGAGGCAGCGCAGGCGCGGGGCGCCGATGTCCACAGCCAGCAGCACGTACTGCTTGGTGCGCGCGATGGCTTCCTTGACCTGGGCCACGTTGGGCCAGTCGTAGCGTTCCGTGATCGCCAGGCCGGCGATATGGACGTTGTTGTCGGCGAAGACCTTGCGGATCTTCTTGGCTTCGGCGGCCTGCATGTCGAGGCCGACCTTCTGCTTGTACGAGGGCTCGGCGAAGAACTCGAAGCTCTCCATCTTGCCGTCCCTGCACATCTTCGCCGTGGTTTCCGCGTCCCAATCTTTCGCCAGTTGGTATGCCATCAAACCGAGATGCATGCTGAGATCCCCCTCGTTCCCCTACGCCTGCGATGCTGAGACGCCAAGATCGTAGAATTCAGAGCGCAAAAGTCAAAATTCAAAATGAGAAGGCCGCACGCAGCAGCGGCGCTCGCGCAGTCGTTGCGCAGGAAGTCTCTACTTCTTCTCCGCTGCGCCGAAGAAGTCGTCCAGAGCCTGTTCCGCGGCCTTGCCGTAGTCCTGGCTCAATGCCGCTTCCTTGTCCTTGTTGCGCTCGATGGACTTGACCAGCGTGTCCGTGAGTTTCTGCGTCAGCTCCTCGGCATACAGGCGCACCATGCCGAGCGTGGTGCGGTCGTCAAAGATGACAACCACGAGGGCGCGGTCGGATACCAGGCCGATGTGGATATTCTCGTTCTTGCCCTGGTGGAAGATGACCGAGAACTCCTCTTCCCCCAGCAGTTGCGCCACCTGTTTGGTGGCGGCGAAAGAACCGGCGACGAGAGCCGCGATGGAGTCGGTGTTGAACGACTTGGTGAAGCCCTTCTTGGTGACGAGGTGGCCTTCCTTGTCAATCAGGAGCGCACATTTGGCCTGCGAGTGGTCCAGGAAATCCGCAAGAATCTTGTTCAGCTCAAGCACGTCCTGTTCATAGAACACCAGACGGGCCTGGCGCATCTTCTCGCTATATTCTGCCATTGCCGTTCTCCTTAGAGCCACCAATGTAACAGGCCGGCACTGCCTGCCAACAGTATTACTGCGGCAATCAGGGCCCTGCCGAAGCAGCCCTTCCTCTTCGGCGCGTGAGCCTCAGGTTTGGGCGCCGTGGGTGTTTCCGCGGGCTTCTCGGCCGCGGCTGCCGCCTCCTGCCGCCGTATCTCCTTCATTCGCTCACGGAAAATGTCCGTCTTCGACTTCCACGCCGGTTCCTGCTTCGATGCGGGCGGCGCCGGCGGCACAGGACCGGACGATGGCACCGGCATCACGGGTGCCGGTGGCGGCGGTGCTGCAACCGGCGGCGGTGGCGGTGGCGGTACGGCTGCGCGCGGCGGCGGCGGCGGCGATACGGCTGCGCGCGGC
>JAPLOD010000241.1 GCA_026692735.1 Planctomycetota bacterium
CTTGGATCAACCACCCCAACCGTTACATCGGGAACGTACACTCCAGGTCTTGCCATGCGCCCCTCCCATTCCCCCTGGGAGGGTATCGTCACCATAGCTTGCCAAACTTACGCAATTCCCGACTTCGTTACTACAGTCTCCAACATTGTCGATTTTCGTCAGGGCCGTCGGCCAAGGGGTGAAACACCGAAGGAAAGCCGGCGTGCGCCGCGGAGCTGCCCCTATGTTTCAGGGTTTCTTTCCCGAGGGCTTCTCGCTGAGGCGCTTGCAGATGCTCGCCTCCGGTTCGGCCGGGTCGAACTCCAAGCGGCCCAAGTGGGCACCTCCATCAATGACCACCTTGCCCCCTGCGACCGATGGCGCCGCGTTGATCAGGGAATGCTCCACAATCTGAGAACCTTTTCCACCAGGGGGAATCTTGGAGGTGGTCTTGGAGATCGTCTTCGCCCAGACCAGCGAGCCGTCCTCGGCCCGCAGGGCCACAACCCGGACTCCGCCGTCCAGCTCCACGTGCGTCCCCGCGCTCGCGACGACTTGGCCATTCCCCAGGTCCGCGACGCCGAAGACCGGCCAAGCGGAGGTCAACATCCCGTTGGCGATGATCAGGCGATGGGCGGGGGCAACGAGGTAACGCCACTTCAAGGCGCCCGTCTTCAAATCGAGGCCATGCACCCAGCCGTCGTGCGTACCAATGACGACCCTTTCCCCCGCGACTGCGAAATCCAGGCCGATGCGGGCATCGGCGGAGTAGGCCCACTTGTTCCCGCCGTTGCCGGCCTCGATGCGCTGCGCTTGGGGAACGACGTAGAAGCTCCATCCGGCCTTCTCCACGGTCTCCGGCTTGACTGGTTCAGAGATGGTGAACCATGGCCAACTCTCCGTGATCAGGCCTTGGGCGATGGCCGTGGCGCCCGCAGCCGGGAGGCCCGCAGGCTTGTCGGTGCCCTTGATCAGACGCTGTCCTTCGGGAAGTGGAGGCGGCGCGGGGCGCGAGGTAGTCGCGAAATAGCCGTCAAAGTGAGTGACGCAATGGCAAAGGTGGGGCCCAAAGAGGATCAAGCCGGCCCCGGGAACGGGCGACTGGGCGCATCCCGAGCGCGCCAGCGAGTACATCTCGCCGCCCAAGTCCTTTCCCAGGAACGCGGTCTGCGCCAGGAGGAACTTGTCCTTGGTCGCGATGGCCTTTGCACAACGCCCGTTCCAGCCCATGTTGAAGACCTCCTTCGCTTCTCCCGACTTGGGATCGAAGGACATCATGCTGGCTGAGTTCATCATATAGACCATCCCGTCCCGGAAGACGGAACTATTCAGTCCGACGGCGGTGATATGGAACCCTCTCTTGCCCACTTGGTCAAAGGTCCTGGGGTTGAATTGGACCGTCTTGCCCGTGGCCGAGTCCAGGCTGGCCGCCAAAGTGATGCTCCCACCGGAAATCGCGGAGTCGTTGGTGGCCACCACGTAATCCCCAGCCGCCATCAACTGGCCGAAGGCCGTGTAGATTGGTGCCTTGGTATCCCACACCTGATAGCCGGAATCGCGCGAAGCAAGTTCGGTGTTTTCCCATTTCTTTTCTCCCGTGGCCAGGTCCAGCGCGATGATTGACTTGACGCAATCGCTCGAGGGCCAACGCTGCCACATCATTGGACCCCTACCCCATTCGTTTACCGGGTTATCTTGAATCATCAGCCCGTACACTACCTTGCGCTGCTCGTCCACCGCGGGCAACTCCAGTCGCTCACCGGTTTTCTCAAACGTCCACAGCAGTTTCCCCTCCAGAGTCCAGGCCTGGAGTGGCCCATTCCCATTGGCCAGAACCGTCTTGCCGGCCACGCGGACCCAGTGGTTATCGCCTTGGATTCCCTTTTGGGGACTGAGCTTGGTCTTGTTCTTGCGATCTGCCTGCATGTAGGGCTTGATCTCGGAACCAGGGTAGGTCCGCACTTCTTTGCCCGTCGTCAGATCGAAGGCCGTTAGGGGACCATCTTCCTTCATCCAGGTGAAACACATTCCCTCGCCCGCCGCCAACGCCCAGCGCTTGCTTGCCACGCTATCGGGGCGGGGCTTTTGCCAGATCAGGAGGCCGTTGTTGACGTCCCGACACTCCAGGAAGACGCGAGGTTCGAACTTGGGATCCTTGTCCATGGGACGGATGAAGACATCAATGATCGCGTAGCGGCCCAGAATGCGGATATTGCCTTGGTCGCCCCCGTGCGGCCCCGTCTTTTGCCACCGCGGCTCGCGTACATTGTCTATCCACTGCAAGCCGTGGATTGCGGTGGCCTCCGCGTCAGCGCTGACCGCGTTCCCGTCGGAACCGCCATCGAAGTGTGTCCAATCCGCGAAGCCTGGCGGGCGCGCTACGAGCGTCTGCGTCCACGCGCCTCCGGTGCGGGCCAGGATCACCCCTCCCGGTGCGACCACGCGCCTGCATTCCGCCTCGGACGGCACCTTTCCGGCGAGCGCATCGCGATCAAGGATCAGCAGGTTCACCAGTCGATCCGCATAAGGTAGATGCGGGGCACCGTGCCAAGTGGCGACGCTCGCCAACGGATGCAGGTTGGTGGAGATCAACTCCGCCCGAACCTGATCCCGCGTAGCATCATCCAGCGTCAGACCCTGGACGAGTCGCTTGCCATTGTTCGTCAGGGAACCCAGGAAACCAGGGTTGGTTGCACCGACCTCGACGGCCAAGCCGTCACCGGCAGGGAAGGCCGCCGTCACCTCCGCCGAAGAAGGACACGCCGCGGGTGCGAGACTTGCGAACGCAAGCACCGCCAGAACCACTCCGACGCCAAGACGCAGCAACGCAAACATCAACCCTGCCTTCTTAAGTGCGTAGAACCGACACCAAGAATACACCGTTTACGCCCAGCCGAATGAGCCGCTGGTTTCCACTGTCCGCGGCAACCGCCCGCGTCCCCTGCATCGCCACGAATGACGGAGCGTTCACATGCTTCGCGTCGTCGCCCGCCTTATCCCCCTCACCGAAGACCGCAACGCTGCAATATCCGTCGGCCCGCGCGAAGCTTCTCCCTCGATCACCACCGCTTGCCACTTGTTCTCGGGCGTCAGATTTCCCCACGTTTAGCGGCGTACGCCAAATCTGTTTGCTTGCCGCGTCCGTCACCAGCAGCGCCGAGCATTTCGGGCTTTCCTGCACCGCCAGCCCGACAGGCTGCTTCATCGGCACCCACTCGCCCAGGCGTTGTGCTTCGTTGCGGTCCACAACTCGCCGGCTGAACACCGCGGGAATCGCCATCTTGTTCTGCTGATCGCTGACGTGATACACCCGCGCCAGCGCCCCCGTCACTCTCTGCGATAGTGCGGCTGGCGGTATGGTTCTTCCGACGAACGCCAACGCCGGCTCATCTGGTCACATTGACTGAGTCAAAGAGTGCAGTTGTTGACGCAAATGTGTTGCCTGAGCAGACGAAGATGCCGATGCGGCTCTTATCGTCAAAGACGGCAGGATGGAGCATCCGCGGTTCACCCCAGTTCTGGCCATCCGTGGAGGCGAACACCTGGATGTCCTTGGCACTCTGGACGAGTTTGAGGTGAATCGGCAAGGTCACCTTGCCGAGGTCCTTCTTCTTGTTGTCGTCCTGATCGCCGGTCTTGTTCCGCCACCGGCATACGAGGTTCCCTGAAGCCTCCACTTGGACCAGCACGTAGCGACCACATGCTTGGGCGAGGGCTTCTCTGATCATCAATCCTGACGCGGTAGGCGGCCTATTATCTCCTTGGTGCGCCGGACCTCCGACGTTCGGGGCCAGACTCGTCAGGCGTGCGTGGATTTCGACGTTGCCCGGCACGGCCTGGCTCACAAAGACGCCCTGGTCTCTGACCCGCTCCCACCACGAAGTCATCGCATGGCCGCAACCAGTGATGGTGAACGAATCGTCGGCCACCGATACCGCGCCGGGGATAGCAGGAGCACTGAGTTCATCGTAGCTCCAACCAGTCGGCAACGCCGAAGGAGTCACAGTCACGGCGCAAGTCTGTTTCAGGTTCTCGATGGCGGCCATGACGGTGCACGTACCGGGTTTCTTGCCGACCACCATGGCGATCTGCTCGCCGATCCTTCGCACCTCAGCCACAGCGGGATCACTACTGGTCCAGGCGACCTCGCGCTCAAAGGTTTCCATGGGCGCGAGCGTCGCGTTGAGCGTTGCTCGGCTGTTGGCAGGGAGGGCAAGCGTTTGCTGGTCCAGGGTCACGGTCGCAACGGCAACGTTCGGCCGGCAGTTGATCGCCTCATTCAACTCGATTGAAGCGATCTGGGTGCCTTCAGTCCCACTGGCCGCAGTCACACTGAGCCGGTAGATGTTCCACTTAGCAGGCTTGGCTATGGCGAACTCGCGCCGCTGCGTCTGCTCCGTGAATCCTGGGCCCTGTTGCGTATCAAGCAAAGTCCAGCCAACTCCGCCATCGTTGGAGCCGGACAACTCAAACGTGCGCGGTAGGCGCTGCTTGTCTCGGCAGACGACCGCATACGAAGTGACAACATACTTCCTGCCGTCGGCATACTGGCACTGGATCCAACTCGACGCGGCCTTGTCCAGCCACGCGGTCTTGTCATCGCGGTCGAACGCCTTGATCGCCGCGGTTGTGGCATCCGCCGCACCCTTGCTGGTGATCTGACACATGCCCGCTTGGGCGTAATAGGCGGTGTTGAACGTCAGGTTCGTTGGCCGCCCCTTGCCGGCCACCATCATGTCCTCCAGCGCCTTCTCGATCTCGGCCTTGCGTGACTGCAGAACCAGGTACGAGTGGCCTCGGTCTGTACCAGCCTGCCATGTATTGATCCCCTTGGTGCCATCAGTGACATTGACGCCGCCTCTGACCACCTTGTACCAAGGTGTGGCACCACGAACGGCCACCAGGCATGAAATGGGATCCCAACTCAAGCGATCACCGGCGAAACCAACGCCGGGATAGGCGGTATAGGCCATCGTCAGCGGATTATGCTCGGGCATCTCGTAGGTGACGCGGCGACCGGAGCAGGTTGAGCCACCTTCTCCGTTGAACAACACGGGCGTCGGCCAGGCGGAGCACACCAATGCAGCAGCAGCGGCGTCCTGGACGAAGTTCCACTCCCCGTCTTTCTTGCTTGCCGAGGGAGGATACTTCCCGCCCATGACATCAAGCCGTTTCACTTTCTTCGCGACGAGTGTGGGACCATCCGATGGGCTTGCGTCATCCGGGCGGGACTTGAGCAGGTTGGCAAGGTTGCGCAGAGGACCGATGGCCACCACGACCACGCTGCCATCGGGCTGTTTCGCCAGTAGCTGACGGTACAGCATCACAGCGTCCGGATAGTCTTTGCCGCTCGGAAACTTGTGCGGGAAGCATCTGGCTATCTCGCTGGTGTAATGCGGGCCAACAAGAAATCCGGGATCCTTCAGCGTTCCCACCGGAATCCCGGGGCGGCCAAACCAGGTATTTATGGCGTCAAGGCAAGGTGCGATGGCGTCTGACGAAATGCACCCCATTGTGGCCAGCAGCTTCGCCTCGCCGCGCTCGACCGCTCCGTGCAGAATGAACAAGGCGCCAACGTCGTCGCAATCGCCGCCCATGTCCGTGTCAAGAATGATGTTCACAGGGTTCTCGGCGGCCCGCCCCGCGCCTGTTCCCAACAAGGTGCAGCCGAGTAGAATCAAGGGTAGGGACGCCCAGTGCAGTGACTGCAGCATGTCGTCAGTCCTCGTAGTTCGGCCGACTGCCGAACCGGTTGACCTGCCACATGCTATCTCCCGGACGATACCGGGTCGAAGGAAATCTGAACGACTTGCCAGAGAGTGTCAGCCTGAGCCAGCCGTGAAACCGAAGACCCGTGCGCGCGTAACGCCCGATGTATTCCTTCCGTCGTCGGATCACACTGACGACCGAAACCAACGGGCTATGGTTCCGATCCTCCCAACAACTTCCGGGCGTTGTATACGGGAATCTGGGGCATCAGTCGCCATTCCGTCCCGAGAACTTTGGTCGACCAATCGTTTACTGCATCCCACTCTGGGCCCTGCAATTTCAGCACCGCGGTCCTCCGGTCATCGTTCTTGTCTCGGTTGCCGGGGAAAATGTTAACGTCGGGGAAAGCGACGTCGATGTAGCAGACTTTGTCCTTGAGCTGCTGTACGGTTCCGAGCACGGCGCCGGCATCGGTGCCCTTCTCCAGCGTTGCCTTGATGCTATGGGCGGTCGTCGCGCCATCGAGTGCAAAGAAGTAGCGGAAGCTTGTTTGGTTTGTTACGCGCGCGGGCCAGCGGCTACGATTGTAGAGTTGCACCGCGACAATGGCACAGCCCTGGGCGGATCCGGCATCGCGTGCTGCCGCGAAGAACTCACGATCTGTTGTAATCAGGTTCTCCTTTTCGTTACGTTCAACCCGCGGCGGGAAGGCACTGTCAGGAAGAGCCTTCCCCGAACTGTATCCGAGTGCCGCAAGCATCGCGAGGCTGGCCGTGATGCCAGCGTTGTAGTCCAAGGCCACTTCATTGAGCTTCGCATCCGCGACGAGCTGTACCGCTTCGTCCGGCGACGCGGGACGATATGCCTTTTTGCTCACCGGTTCAGTGTGCCCAGGGACCTTGTAGTAGGTCACCCATTCCTTTCCACCCTTGCCGTCACTCTCCTCCTTGGCGATGCGTGCGCCTTCACAGATGAAGACGTCGTTGTGGTCCGGCCCACCAATGAGCGCGCCAAAGAGGATGTTCCGCGACGAATCTGGCCGGTACTCGGGCTTGTCAGGGATGAGGTGGTGGAACCCCGCCCACGCACCGTAAGCACCGCGATGATGCGGGCTATTGAACGGCCTACTGCCGAACCCCACCAAGTAGCTGCGGCCAAGCAACCCATCGACCCGCCGATGTTTACGGTGATCAACTCGGATGCCTCCTTCACCTTCGGCTTCTATCACTGGAAGTTTCCGTTCGCCACGATCGTCGAAGAGACTGTCGGCACCGAGACCAAGAAGCTGATGCGCACGGAACTCACGAACTACCACCTGCCCCTCTACAGGGCTTCTGGGGGCAGCAAAGCAGAAAGCGGACCAAGTGGCGGCAAACCCTGACCTGAGCATCTGGAGCCAAGCCCTTGCGTCGCGCCCTGAATTCCCCACAATCTCACTGCAGCCGTTATTAGAAAGGGCCGAAGGACGGGCAGGCAAGTGCCAAACGTAGCGCGCCCCAAAACAGGTGCGCTCTTCCGGCTGAACCATTGGAGGATTGCGTATTTCTCTCTGCACAAGTGCAGACGGCGGTGTACAGAGCAATACTTGGCATCATGTGGGCCAAAAGATACGGATGATGAGCATACATGAGCAGACAGGGAAGGGGCGATTTCAGGAGGCTCGCCCCGCGTGCACGGGTGATGCAGGTGCTGCGGGAGTGGATAGGCCAAGGCGTCCTGCCACGTGGCCAGCCCATCCCCTCTGAGAACGCGCTTGCACAGAGACTCCGTGTCGGGCGCGCCACCGTCGGCCGCGCGCTGACGCTGCTGGAACAAGAAGGGCTGGTGCGCCAAGTCACCGGCCGCACCCGCATCGTCGCGCCTTTGCCGGATACATCCAATGGCCTCGTCCGCCGCACGGTAGTGGTGCTGTGGCCGTCAGTGCAACTCCACATCCAGCCGCACCATCGCGGATGGGGCGAGGCGATTGTCCAAGGGATGATCCACGAGATACGCGAAGCCGGCCTCCATGCCATGGCATTGCACCCCGACAAGGTTACAGATGCCGAGATGGAGCAACTGGCTCGCGAGCATCCTCTCGGCGTCGCGGTTCCCGACGTCCTGACTGGACCCCTCACTGACCCTGCTTGGGTCAGTAAGGTCTTCGACGCGCTTGGCGCGGCCCGCGTGCCCGTTGCGTTCTACAGCGACGCACCGCATTTGACTGGCTACGACCGCGTCACATCCGACCACGAAGCCGGCAGCTACGCGCTTACCCGTTGGCTGCTCGATCAGAGACGCCGCCGCATCCTCATGCTCTTTGACGCGCCACTGTCGCTCTACTGGTGCGCCGGCAGGCGTGCCGGCTATGAACGCGCTATGCGCGAGGCCGCGCTGGAGCCGCTGCCCACGGTTGAGATGGCGCCGTGCGTGTTCAATGCTTCCGGCGATGCGCGGCAGTTTGACGCGCACACGCGGTACACGGCGGGGTGCCTTCTGGAGCCCGTCTCGAGCACCAACCCACCGGATGCATTGATGCTGGCATCCGATGGCGAAGTCTATCCCGCCGCCGCAGCATTGCGTCTGCTCGGTAAGCGCCCCGGCCAGGACGTCCTACTCGCGGGCTACGACAACTACTGGGCTGAAGTGCCGTGGCGGCCGTTCGAGACCTGTGGGCCGCAGGCCACGGTGGACAAACTGAACTTCGAGTCCGGCCAGGAGATGATCCGCCTGCTATTTGCACGGGCCAGAGGCGAATTGCCGCGCGAACCACAGCGGCGCGTCATTCCTCCCCGGCTGGTGATTGTGAAGGACTGACCCCTTGGGTCATATGGAGGAGCAACGCCCATGAACTGCAAACCGCCTATGTTTCGTCTGCTGATCCAACGCCGGGCCTTTGCCCTTGCGCTGGCAGCCGTGTTGTTGACGTTGGCACCATGCGTGCACGCGCAGATGCACTCAGGCACCGGCATCCCCGGCTTTGCTGAGACAATGAATGCGGATCCGAAACCGCCCAAGGATTCATATGCGGTCGAGTTCATCGCCAGCAGCGCGCCGGGCAATGTGTTGTGGCCTGGCGAACAGGCCGAGTTTACGTTCCAGGTTGTGAACAACAGTAAGCAGGAACTCAAGCAAGCGGGCAAAGTGGAACTCATCGCCCACGGAACCAAGGGCCGGCCCAATGATATCTGGGTGCCCGACATGTACCGCATCGCGCTGCACGGCAGCGTGCCCGTTGAGGTCAACCTGCCTCCCGGCGGCTTTCAGAACCTCACCGTCAAACCGGACGTGCCAGAGACGAA
Source organism: Planctomycetota bacterium (assembly GCA_026692735.1). Taxonomy (GTDB): domain Bacteria; phylum Planctomycetota; class SZUA-567; order H5-PLA8; family H5-PLA8; genus JAPLOD01. The sequence continues at coordinate 8,970 of JAPLOD010000241.1, forward strand.
GGGCGCCTATGCGCTGGTGATTGACCTTGGTCCCGCTGGCCGCCGCTTCGTCACCAGTTTCGTGCGGACGTTCCAGGCCAGCACCAGGCCCGTTCAGTTTCCCCAGTTGTGCCTCGACAACGACGATCCCGCGCTGCTCACCCGTCTCGGCGCCGCGCCCAACCGCATCGGCATCGGCTACAAGCCGACAACGGACAAGGACTTCGTGGAGTGGTATCGCAAGGAGGGCGAGAAGATCATGCGCTACAAGCAGGCCGGTCTGGCCGTGACGGTCGAGTTCGGCGGAGGCGCATTCCGCCATCCCAACCAGCCGCTGGGCCGCGAGCGCCCGTGGTTGGACGACAAGGGCGTGATGCTCGATACCAAGTTCGACCTCGCGTGGCTCCCATCCTGGGACGAAGACTTCAAGAAGTTCTGCAAGATGTTCGCCGTGGATTTCGGCTGGCCCAAGGGGCCGGTCAACGGCTTCAAGCTGTGGAACGAGCCATGGAACGGCATCTCGATCAGCGGCTGGGGCGCCGACGACCTGCGCTACCGCGAGATTTACACGGCGCTGTGCCAGGGCGTTGAGGAGGCGCGCAAGGAGGCCGGGATCCAGTCCCTGCTTGGCGGCTGCGACAGTTCCTCCAACACCTTCGACAAGTTCTTCGGCGACGGCAGCACTGACTTCCTCAAGTGGCTCGACTTCTGCAGTATCCATTATCAGGGCATGAGCCCGCCCTCGACGGTTAAAGCGTGGCTGAACCGCCAGCATCCCAACGGCCGCGTGCGCATTTGGGACACGGAAAGCTGGGTGGCCAACACCGACGACCGCGTTGCCGCAGTGGTCGCAACCAACCTTTCCACTGGACACGACCGGGCCGTTGGCATCTACCATGGCAACATCGCCACCGAATGGCACGACAGAGGCGTCCGGATTCGGGACGAGAAGGGCACGAAGCAGATTGAGCGTTCTCACACATGGTCGGTCGCTGCGGCCGTGGGGGCGACGACGCATTTCATCGGCGAGCGGAAGTTCAAGGAACTCCTTTTCAAGAACGGCCTGCCGTGGGTCATGGTCTTCGACGGCAACCGCAACGAGAAGGGCGACGCAGACGCCGAGGACGGGACTGTGGTGGTGGTCGGCGACATCGGTGAGGAGTTCGGCGCGGATAACGTCCTCTTCCGCACTGCACGCGGCTTTGCCGAGATTGCCAGGAAGAAGGAACTGAAGCAGAGACTTGCCGCGCTTCCCAAGGACGCGCCCACGGCCGACCGGCAGGCTATTGAGAAGGCTCTGGCGACGCCGATGGCGCTCAGTGGCGCCACGATGTCTCTCGCCGACCCGCAGGGGCGCCTTATGCTTTACGACTTCTACGGCAACCCGATACCCGCCAAGGACGGCAAGATTGCCGTGCCGTTGGACCATCGCGGCTTCTTCCTGCGGGGTGACGGCCAACCCGGCGGCTTCACGGCGCTCTTGCAGGCGATCCGCGAATCCCGCGTGGACGGCATCGAACCGCTCGCGAAGGAGTGCCTCGACCTTACCGCGCGCATCGAACAGAAGCCAGCACTGCGTCTGCGGCTGACGAACGTTCTCAACCGACCGGTGTCCGGAACGCTCGACGTTGCTCTGGGCCAACTCAAGCTCGATAAGCCGTCGCAGCAGGTCAGCTTCGGGGCGCAGGAGACGAAGACCATTGAGGTGCGGGTCACCGAGGGTAAGGCTGAAGAAAGCAACACGTACCCGCTGCGCTTCACGTTCAACGCCGGCGCGGACGGCGTCTCCGAGCACGAAGAGGACATGCACGTGAACGTAATTGCTAAGCGCACGATCCAGGTTGACGGCAAGCTCGACGACTGGAATGACGTGCCTGTGCAGACGGTGACCAGTTCCGGCTCGAACGCGCCGACACTCATGGAGTTCGCATGGCAGCCGTTCAAGACCTTCGATACGTCGCTCAAGAGCGGCTACGCGACGGGCTGGCTGGCCTACGACGAGCAGTACTTCTACTTCGCCGCCAAGGTGGCCGACAGCACGCCTGACGAGGGCATGGTCCGTTTCGAGAAGCGCAACGAGGACGAGTATTTCTACGCGGAGAAGTGCTTCTCGCGCGAAAAGCCGAAAGGCCCGAAGGCCGCTGCGGGCGAGACGCCCTCGACCGAATACACGTGGCCCGCAGGCGTGCGCCGCTTCAGCTACCGCAAGGATCCCGACTTGCCGTGCGGGAACGCGCCGAACCACGACAACATCCAGATTGCCTTCAACGTGTGTTCGGAGGAAGAGAAGCCCTGGGGCAGCATGGTGCCCGGAACAATGCCAAAGTACACCGGGTACTGGTGCACCGACTACGAGTACGCTCTGAACCAGGTCTCCGCCAAGTACGGCGGCGGCACGGAAATCTGGCCTCTGCGGCGGCCGGACCTGCCCAACAAGCACTACTACCCACGCTCGCCGAAGGCCCCCAACGAAGGCCCAGTGAAGAACGGCAAACTCGTAGTCAGCCGCGACGGCAACACGCGGATCACTGAATGCGCGTTGTCGTGGAGCGAGATTCCGCACGTCAAGAAAGCCTTGGACGAAGGCCGGTCCATCAAGTTCAGCTTCCGCGTCAACGATAACGCCGGCGCTGGGTGCATGGAACTGAGCCGGGGCCGGAGCGTGGCGAAGCGGAACGGTTCGTTCAAGGTGGACTGGGTCGAACACTGGGCCAACGAACTGGAGTTTCGGTTCGAGAAGTAAGAAGAAGCCCTTGGCCGTGGAATCCGTAGAGACGGGACAACGTAACGCCGGCGTCCCGCCCGCCCACGCAGATGGGGACATCTGCGATACAGCGAGGGGGATCTTGAGATGATGACAGCTTGTGCCCAAAAGGCGATCTCTGGCCTCTGTCTTGCGGCTTGTCTCTGCGCCGCCGGGGAAGCCACGGGCCCGATGCTGAACGAGAAGACCTATTGGTTTGGCAATACCTGGTCATTCGCCGGCGGTGGCGGCTCCCGCGGGAAGTGGGTGCAGCAGTCGGTGGACGATATCGCCCTCCAGGGTGACCGCATTTACTGTATCACGGGGTGGGATGAGCATTCCGGAGAGGCCGGTATCTACACGACAAAGGGCGAGAAGATTGGCGTTCCCGAACCCGATGGCGACTGGTCGGCCCAGTTTCACTCCTGGGGCTTCAGCGGCGGGTCGGCCGTGGCCGTCAACGAGACTTACGTCTTCTATTCGATGTCCCAGAACGGCGAGGCAAACAAGAAGAAGAAGTACGCTGGCGTCGCGCGTTACACGCTCAATGGCAAGGCCGCCGGATGGCCAGGCGCCACAAACGGACATCGCCTCGTGATCAGCGATAAGCACAAGAAAGCGCCGACGGGGTTGGCAGTCTGCGGCGGAGAACTCTTCGTCTCGGATCCTTCCGTCGACCGCATCCGCGTGTACGCGGTTGCCGACATGACCCACCTCCGCGACATGGCCTTCAAGTCGCCCGGTCGCATCGCAGTGGATGCCGGTACGGAGCACCACCTGTGGGTCATTGACACCGCCGCCAATGCCGTGTGCAAGATCAAACGGACGGGAGAGCCTTTGAACGTGAGGATTGCCGATTGCCGGAAACCCGTAGCGGTCTGCCTTGATGCGAAGGGCAACGTCCTCGTGGCGGACGGAGCACTCGACCGGCAGCAGATTCGCGTTTACGCCACGGCGGACGGGACACACATTGCAGGCGCCGATTTTGGCTCACCTGTCTACCTCGGCGAACAACCCGGGGTCGTCACGCCAGGGAAATTCTTCCGCGTCACCGGCATCCATGCCGATGGAGAGGGGAACCTCTACGTCTCCTGTTGGGACTACGGCGGCAAGCTCTACAAGTTCGACCCGTCGCGGAAGCTTGAGTGGTGTCTCAAGGGTCTGGAGTTCGTCTCCTGCGCTGACGCGGACCCAACTGAGGACACAAGCGTCTACAGCGGGGGCCGTCGCTACGTCCTCGACTACGGCAAGCCGCCCGGGGCCGGGTGGACTGAGGCCGCAATCACTCTGGACCCGCTCTCCTATCCCAATGACCTGCGCGCAGGCAAGGAAAGTTGGCTTGCCGTGAAGATGCTTCGCCTCCGAAACCAGAAGATCATGATGGCCAAGACACAAATGGGGCCTGAGGTCTACTTCTGGCGGTTCAAGGGTGAGATCGCGGTACCGGCAGCAATGTATTATCCGGGGAGCGCGAAAAAGGGAGAGTACCCGCCGAATCATCCCGACGGGCCGTTCTTCTGGTCGGACACCAACGGCGACGGGAACATGCAGGCCGACGAATATGTCGCCGCCCCATGTGGGAGCCATGCAACTGCCGTAGACCTCGAGGGCAACCTTTGGGTCAACACGGGAGGCTGGGAGACCGCGAAGGGTAAGATCACGAAGATCCCCTTTGCGGGCCTGAACGAGCACGGCGCTCCGATGTGGGACCCCGCGAAGGCGACCGCCACTCCGATTCCGACAGGCACGGGCATCCAGCACCTTTCCAAGCTGTACTACGACTCCGCGAACAACCGGATGTACATCGCGGCGTGGACGAAGCAGCATCCCTTTCCCGGCGGCGGCTGGGAACAGATGAGCGTCGGGCCTGTGGTGCAGCGCTTCGATGCGTGGACGACCACGCCCAAGCTCGCGTGGGAGCGGGTTGTGGTGCCGCCGGAAGGCCTGATCGGAAAAGTGCCCAAAGCGTGGAGCGTCGAGGCCGAGCACCTCTTCATCGCGTACACGTGGAAGCAGGAGCAGATCGCCGTGGACGTGTACCGCCTCGAAACCGGCGAGCGCGTTGGCCGACTCCTGCCCACCGCCGACATCGGCGGCGTGACGGGTTGGATAGACATGAACGACGCGGTGCAGACGCACCGTCGAGCAGACGGCACATACGTTGTGTTTGTCGAGGAAGTCTGGATGGCGAAGGGTCTGTACTTCCTTTGGAAGCCGTGACGGCGAATGGCCACTTTCCCGATCACTCCGAGCGGCTTGATGTTGGCAGTCAGTTGAGCCTGGCCAATGCCCCCGGGCAGCACGTCCAGACCGATCTGCGCAACCTCGAGGACCATCTCGGCGGATACTTCCTTTTGCGCCGTGAGCGTGATCTCCACGGCCATCGCCTCGTCCGGATAGAAGATTGCCGCAGGCTGCGCAGCCTTTGTGAGTTCGGCCTTCCAGGCCAGGGTTTCGTGGTGGCCTTCCAGGCGTCGCCGTCCTTCAGGTAGGCCATGCCACCCGGCACGAGCACCCGCAACACTTCGGCCGGTTCGATCCCGCGGCGAGCCAGCAATGCCTTGTCGGCGATCAGGACATTGACCAGGTCGGCAGCGTAGGGCAGTTTGGGCTGGGGAGACCACAGTTCCACGCTTGCGACGCCGTAGACTCCCGCCTCAGTGAGCTTGCGCCGAACTTTGTTCTGCGACGCCTCATCTTCGGACAGACCATGGACCAGCAACCGGCCTCCCTTGGCCAGATCCAACTCCAGTTGCCCGTCGGAAACACCCAGGTGGACAACCAGCCCGGCCGTGAGCCGCGCGGCGCGAAGCACTTCCTCCGCATTCTGTCCTTTGGCGGTGTTTGGGGTGAGGCAAAACGTACTGACGGTCGCCAGCACGACGATCCGCGTCACTATCCATTGCGTCAACATGATTGCGTCCTTCAATTGTGCGCGCGGCCAAGACATTGTCGGCCTTGCCGCCCGTGTGTCGGAAAGGTCTGCCTCGATAAGGGTTGCCGACCTTGAGGGCCTGCTGGAGATTCCGGAACAGAGCCGCATCTTTTCTTGAACACCCCATCTTTAAGCCCAGGTCCACCGCCGTTCAGGCCCGCCACGCCAGTCCGCCAATCTCAACCGGGAATCCCGCTACTGGCTTGGCGGGACGCCGAGTCACCGCCCAAAACGGATTTCGTTTGCTCCAACCGTAACGCCTTGCGCCCCCACTTTGAACGCTGCATTCTGCGCCGAGCCGCTGCCCGTGATTTGTGGCGCAACCTGCCCCTTTGCCTGCAACGCCATCACCACCAGCACGTCTTTGTCGCAGTCAAACTCAATCCATTTATTATTGATGTACTTCTTGTCACGATAAGGAAAGCCAACATGGCCGGCGCCGCCGCCGCGTTCGAAGGTACCCGTGCGGAAAACAGGCTTCGCCGGCTGCAGCACGGTGACAGCGAACGTGGCGCCGGTTGGCCCTTTAAGGGTGAATCCATTATCGCGCGTCTCGATTTCATTGAACTCGGGCGTGTTGAGGCGCCAGAGCTTTCCGTTCTGGCTTGTTTCCCCGGCAACAAAAACCGCGGCCGCGCCTGATTTCCTGGAATAGTCCACGCCGAAGACACGCTTGTGTCCCTGGACGCCCAGGCATGAGCCGCTCGTGACGGCAAGGCCGCTTCCATCGGCGAGAAACTCCGCAGCATCCAGCTTGCCCAGCGCCGTGCCTTCGCCTTTGCCTGGCTTCTTCGGCGCGCCGGCAAATAGATTAGACTGTCCTCCAGGGTCTCCGGTGCGGCCTCCACCCACAACCCAGCAGCCGGCCAGCCCGATTATTCTGAACGTGTTGGTGTCCGGGCCGCCATGACAGCCCTGCGGCTGGCGGGAGTGGCCGTTCACGAGAGCCACAATGTCATTTTCATCCTGGAACGCATTCCTGAAGATGGCGATGCCGTGTGATTTGTCAGTGAAGTTCAGCCCCAGGCCTTTGACGGCAGCAGGACTGGCCGCCTGCACGTCGGCAGGGTAGTAGAGGATCGAATAAAGGCCGCCGTGACAGTTCGAATCCCAGGTCTTGTCGCCACGTGCGCCGCAAAGATAGTCGTACATCCATTTCATCGCGGGCAGTTGGTCCGCCGGCGCGTACCAGAAGCCCATCGCGGCCGTGCCGTCGCCGCTCCAGACAGGATGGTCATCGCTCAGGTCGGCGCGCAATCCCACGCCGCCCGGACGCGGAATAGCAACCGTACCCGCATAGGTCGTCCAGAATGTTGCCGCGGCCTTCGTCAGCTCCTTCCGCAAATCGCCGATTCCGGCGCGTTGGGCCGCAATGCCGAAGGGCCCTGTGAACTGCCACGGGTACTGCGTGTAACCAATACCCTCGGGGTTCCAACCGTTCTCACCAAGATTCGCCGCCAAGTGCTGTTTCAGTTTGCCGTACGCGGCCTTTGCTTGCTCCTCTCCGCCCGGCTCGTCGCTGGCCAGGAACGCCAGACCCGCTGAGGCGTAGCGCACCGCCTGCCAGTTATTCGCCAGCCCGACGTTTGCGCCGGCGCCCATGGATTTCATGATGCCATCAGCCGCCGAACGCAGTTTCTGGCTAACCAGCTTGCGGGTATCCTCTGGCCAAGCGTCATGGCAGAGATCAAATGCGAGCGCCGCGCGCAGTGCTCCGGCCGCGCGCGTGAGCCCCTTACTCCCAGGATTGTTCCAGAACTCCTGATCCTTAACCATCGTCAGGACCAGTTGCTCGGACTCCGCAGCGTACTTTCGATCCCCCGACAAAACGTAAAGCGCGGCGAGGTCCACGGTCCTGTCTTCATAAAGCGCGTTCTTCTGCGCGTCCTTGGCGGATTCGCTGATGCGCGTCTGGATCACCTGTACCATGGACACGTAAGGCTCCTGCTTTGCCCGCGAACGGAGCTTCTCAATATCCGCCGGCGAGACAAGCACGCGCGGGTGCTCGCCCGCCAAGGCAAAGGCGGCCATGATCATTCCAAAAGTGCTGAGCCAAAACCGTGGACAACCTCGCAGATGTTTCATTTCAAAGCCCCCGACCCATTGGAAGTTCAAAATCGTGGCGGCGCTCACTCTGTGACCACCACAATCACGGACACGGCGTCGCACAGGACTGTGTCGCCGTCCTTGGCGTTTACAGCAACGATTAAGGGACACACGCCCGCGGCCTGCGGCTTGCCCGACAGTTCACCAGTGTTTCGGTCAACCGCCAGCCACTCGACCGGCCGGGGCGGGTTGCTCTGGTCCTGGGCATTTGCCAGCTTGCCCGCGATCAGCCATTGCAGTGGCAGCTTGCTATCCGCCTGAAAGCTGAACGAGAAGCTCTCGCCCTTCTTTGTGATGAAGACCCGTTCCTTCGTCGTGATGAGCGGCGGAGGTGCATTTGCCTTCGTGAAAGGCGCTGTCGCCACGCGGCTAGGCTTCAGCCCCTCTTTGATTGCCACCGTTTTCAGCGTCGTTCCTGGCTTGATAGTAATTGGCCCGTCGTAGATAGCCGATGCCGCAGTTGGTTCAGAGCTGTCCAGGGTGTAATGGATTTCAGCCCGCGCATGAACGCTTCGCAGCACGACCTGTGTTGAGCCGGCAATCGCGCCGCCGTGCGGCAGGATCTCCGGCGCTGACGCCTGGGACGGATTCTTCACGTATTCGTCTAGAAAGGCCAGAATCCGCCCCAGCCAAGTGGTGGGCTGACCCGCTTTGTCCGTGCCTGGCGACTTCATGCTGGGGACGTGCGTGTTCTTGACATTCAAGTACGCCACCTCTGTTGGCACACCCGCGTCCAGAAGCGCCTGCGGCCCCGGAGGGAACTTCCCGGATGGATCGTTGTGGCAGGTCAAAAGCGGCGGGTCGTCGGGAGTCAGCCAATCCCGGCGCGACTTAGCCCCGTCGGCCAGAACGCCCGCGCCCCAGTCCGTCACCACTGCCTGGACTTTGATGGGCTGATCCGCCAGAACGGGATGAGGTTCGATCATAGGCACCCAGCCAAGCATCACGCGCGGCTTGGCATCTCCAGGACCGCGGCCACGGGCCTCAACCAGCGTGCGCGAGTCGGAGGGCGCGAGGTGTTGCACCAGCCAGCCGCCCGCGGAGTAGCCCCAGACGCCGATCCGTTCCGGGTCAACCCGGTATCTCTCCGCGTTGGCACGCACGAAGCGTATGGCCGCCGCGCCGTCCCAGACTGCCAGCGGCACCGGTTGCGACGCGCCCAGGACATAGTCGGGCAACATTACCACGTAGCCACGGTCCAGCAACGCGCGCATTTCTTCCTTGAAGCCGGCCACTTTGCCGCCCCAGCCGCCGCCGTAGAAGATGATCACGCAAGGAAGCCTGCCGTCGGCCGGCTTCTGCGGCACGTAGATGTCCATGCGCTCCCAGTTCCGCGCGGCATCGAGGAACTGCACCTTCAGGTTGTTCTCGGCATCAGGAAAGGAAGGCGGTTCATAATCCTCAGGCGCGTAACCCGCGGCGGACACCAAGGACGTTGTCAGCCATGCCGTAAGCAACGCTGCTGACGCATACGAGGCAACGTGCCATGAACTGTCTTGTCTCGTCATCTTCCAGTATTGCCCAACTAACACGCCTGCGAATGCGGGTACGGGAGAGCGCCCAGCCTCCGAGACATTAGCCTGTTGTGTCAGCATTCCACATCTCGCATCCAGTATCGCGTACCCCGCAGGCCACGGCATTGATCGTTCCACGCTACTCCCCACCCGCGAAGCACGTCAGGGTGCCGTCGGCCGTGACCACGAAGGCTCGGCCACCAGCGGCGCTAATGCCGCCAAGAATGACTGGCGCCGGCAGAGGCAATTCCCAGCGTTGCTCGCCGCTGCCGTAGCTCAGAGCGATCAGCCGGTGCTGCATCCGGTCGCGTTCCTTCCAGAGGTTGCGGTTCTCGATGGACAGGCCAATAAGCACAGCGTCGCCAGCCACCGCCAGGGCCTTGGTCCCGGTGCCGCCCGCCGGGTCCATTTTGTTCTCCCACACGACCTCCGAACCGCAAGGGCGCGTGCGGACTTCGTTGCGTTTCTGGTCACGGAATTCGACCTGCTTCAGCGTGTCGTAGCGGCGCATGAGGCGCACCGCCGAGCCACCGTCGCCCCCACGGGTCTGCTCCTGCAAAGTCCCGCCGACGTTGACGAACTCCATGCCGTGCCACGCGAACTGCCGCGCCTGCGTGAATCCCAGTGCGCTCATCTTGTACCCGTAGAGACCGACGTTGCGGTTGAGCAGGCCCTGGTTGCCGGGCACAAGCATGCCGGCGGCGAAACGCTTCTGCCAAAAGACGTGCTCATCTCCTTTAGGCGCGACGAGGCCGGAATAGGGCACGAGGCCTTCACCTTGGCGCTCCAAGTGGATGCGCGCCAGCAGCAGCACCTTGCCATCGGAAATCACCGGTGAATTCCCGCCGTTGAAATGCTCCGGCAGTTCGTCGAGTGCCCCCGTGGAGCCAGTGTTCGTGCGCAATTCGTCAACGCCCGTGCGCCCTGAGGAGAGCACCGCGCCGCTCGCGAGTTCCAGGCGCCACCACCACAGCCCGCCATCACAGTCATTGTGGCGTCCGGCGAACACCCACACGCCTGCGCTGTCGGCATAGACCGTGCCGAAAAGCGGCCAGGGCGATTCGAGTTGCCCGTCGGCAACGATGCGTTCGCGCCGTGGCGCTACGAAGAAGCGCCATACCAGCTCGCCCGTGTCGCGGTTGAGAGCGTAAACCCACCCGGTGCGCGTGCCGGCCAAGACCAGCCCCTGGCGGATTGTCGGCTGCGAATCAATGCGGCCGTCGAGCGTCGCGCGCCACTTCTCCTTGCCGGTGGCGGGATTGAGGGCCGCGATCTGCTGGCGGTCCGTGAGGGCAACGACACAGACGCCCTCGGCGACGCTCGCGCCCGTGACCGGCCCCTGCCCGTACCACTGTTTCTCCCAGTC